>NZ_JBVINN010000016.1:32353-159222 GCF_055579305.1 Kitasatospora sp. NPDC032757
TGGAAACCCCTCGAGTCCGGGTTACCACCGCCCGTGATCAAAAAACAGAAAGGGGGGGCGGGAGGGGGCTGGCTTTCCGCCCAGGTCAAGCCAACCCCCGGCCCCTGCCGTCTGTCCGGAGTGCGAGGTGTACTCGGGCTCCCGGTGCCCGGGGCCGTCAGAGGCCCAGGTCGTCCAGGTTGTAGGCGGTCACGTACGGAAGGCCCGTCGCCTCGACCGCGGCGGCGCCGCCGCGCTCCACGATCACCGCGACACCGACCACATCGGCGCCCGCCTCGCGCAGGGCCTCGACGGCGGTCAGCACCGAGCCACCGGTGGTGGAGGTGTCCTCGACGGCCAGCACCCGGCGGCCCTTGACCTCCGGGCCCTCGATCCGGCGCTGCAGGCCGTGCGCCTTGCCCGCCTTGCGGACCACGAAGGCGTCCAGCTGCTGGCCGCGCGCGGCCGCGGCGTGCAGCATCGCGGCCGCCACCGGGTCGGCACCGAGGGTCAGACCGCCGACGGCGTCGTACTCCAGGTGGGCGGTCGCGTCCAGCATCACCCGGCCGACCAGCGGGGCGGCCTGGCCGTCCAGCGTGATCCGGCGAAGGTCGACGTAGTAGTCGGCCTCCTTGCCGGAGGAAAGGGTGACCTTGCCGTGCACGACGGCCTTGTCCTTGATCTGTGCCAGCAGGGCGTCGCGGTCGTTGCTCATGAGCGTTCAGTCTAGGGCGTGTCTGACAATTCCCGGCGCACCCGTGCGCCAGGCGGGAATCGTCAGACACGCCACGCCCTTGGCGGGGGGAGGGTCCGGCTAGCGTCGCCGCAGGGCCCTGACCAGCACCACGGCGCCGCCGACCAGCGCCACACCGCCGCCGATCATCCACGGCACGGCGCTGCGGCCACCCGGGCCCGGCACCACGATGCCGCCGGCCTCGCCGCCCCAGCGGGACGCCGCCCGGGCCCGGGCGCTGCGGGCCGGGAGGGCCGGGGCGTAGCGGCCGCGCGGCGGGGCGTGGTCCACCTCCTCGGCGGAGCGGCCGACGATGCTGCGGCGGACCGGGCCGCTGAGCACCGGCTCCTGCTCGTACTCGAAGGGGAGCTCGGTGGGGAGGTCGGTGGGCAGCTCCTCCTCGGCCGAGGCGGCGGGGACGTCGGTGCCGGCGGGCTCCTCGTCATCGTCATCGTCGTCGCGGCCGCCGGGGTCGCCGGTGGGGAGGCCGAAGCGCTCGGCGTCGGCGTCGGAGAAGGCGATCAGGTCGGAGAGGTCGTCGTCGAGGTCCTCACCGGGCTCGCTCTGGTGGTCCTCCAGGAAGAGCACGGTGGCGGTGGGCTCCTCGGCGTCCTCGTCCTCAGGCCCCTCGGTCTCCGCGGTCTCCTCGGCCTCGGCCGGTGCGGTGGTGTCCGTCCCGGCCTCCTCGGTCTCCTCGGCGTCCGTGTCCGTGTCCGTGTCCGCGTCCGCGCCGGCGGCGTCCGGGGAGGCGAGGGCGGCGGCGAAGCGGTCCAGCAGACGGCGGCCGGTCGCGGTGAGGGTCTCCTCGTCGAACTCGGTCAGCCGGCCGGTGGCGGACAGGTCGCCGGTGAAGCGGACCAGCGCGGTGCCGTCCTCCGTGCCATCGGCGGCGCTGACCCGGACGGTTGCGGTCGCCTCGCCGTTGCCACGGGCCTCCTGGCCCTCGGCGAACACGGTGAGCACGCCCTCGCGGCCCTCGATCAACGACAGCACGCCGCGGTAGGTGATGGTGGAGGTGCCGATCCGCAGCTTCAGCCGCCCGCCGATCTCCTCGGCGGGGCCGCTGCCGACGGCGGCGGGCTCGGTGCTGAGACCCGGCACGCAACGGGCCAGCAGAGCCGGATCCTGCAGGGCCTGCCGGATCTGCTCGGCCGGCAACGGGACGACAACCTCATGCTCCATGTGACGGAGCCTACCGACCGAACCCCCGGTGGTCCCTGCTGCGGCCCCTACCTGTCGCGCCGACTTCTCCGGCCCGCCCCGGCCAGGCCCCCACCGGCCCGCCGGACCTGGCCCGCGGTGCGGCGGCGCACGGCCGCATCCCGCCCCGGGTCTCACTGCGGCCCCAGGAGGCTGAGCGCCGCCGGGGGGCGTGCCGGGCGGAGGGCGGTGAGGCGGGCGGCGGCGACGCGGAGGGCGTCCGGGGTGAGCGCGCGGGGCGGCGGGGCGTCCGGGGCGAGGCCCAGCGGGGGCTGGGCGGCGGCCGCGAGCAGGAAGGCCTGGCTGTCGCTGCTGTCGCCGCTGTCGTCCGGCCCGGGCCGGCAGCTCGCGGCGGCGCCGCCCTGGACGGCGTACGGGACGGTCCGCAGGCCGGCCGCCCGCAGGCCGGACTCGACCTGCCAGAGGCTGTTCCGCTCGTCGCCGGCCCGGACGGCGAGCCGCCCGCCGGGGGAGAGCAGCCGGGTGGCGAGGCCGTAGAACTCCTGCGAGTGGAACTTCACCGTGCCGCCGTCGGCCGGTGCGGGCAGGTCGGCGAGGACGACGTCGAAGGCGCGGTCGCTCGGGCGGACGCTGCGCAGCCACTCCAGCGGGTCCGCGTCGGCGGTGCGGACCCGGGGGTCGTCCATCGAGCGGTCGGAGAGCGCGGCCAGGCCGGGGTCGGTCCGGGCCAGCCGGGTGAGCGCCGGGTCGGCGTCGACGACCAGCACCGAGCGGACCCCGCTGTGCCGCAGCACTTCGCGCAGGGCCAGCCCGTCGCCGCCGCCGAGCAGCAGCACCCGGGCGTCCGGCCCGGCCGCCATCGCCGGGTGGACCAGCGCCTCGCTGCCCCGGTACTCGTCGGGGCCGCAGACCGCGAGCCGCCCGTCCAGGTAGAGCCGCAGCGGGCCCTCGGCCGGGCCGGTGAGCACGATCTCCTGGTACCGGCCGTGGGTGGCCAGGCGGACCTGCGCGCCGTACAGGGCGCTGCGGGCGGCCCGTTCGATCGCGCCGGACCAGGCGGCGGCCGCGGCGAGGGCGGCCAGGACGAGCCCGCAGCACCCCCAGAGCAGCAGCCGGACCCTCGGCACCGGCTCCTCGCGGAACAGCCAGAGCACCACGGCGGCCCCGGCGACGGCGTTGACCGCGCCGGTGACCAGGGCGCCGGTGCCGGGCCCGAACGTGGGCAGGATCAGGAATGGGAAGGCCAGCCCGCCGATCAGCGCGCCCACGTAGTCGGCGGCGAAGAGGTCGGCCGCGGCCCGGCCGGCGTCCTCGCGGCGGATCCGTTGGATGAGCGTCATCAGCAGCGGGATCTCGGCGCCGATGAGGACGCCGATCAGGCAGGTCAGGCCGACCATCGCGGTCTGGTACCGGCCGATCCAGGCCCAGCAGGAGTACAGCGCGAGGACGGAGAGCCCGCCGGCGAGTGCGAGCGCGCACTCGACCAGGGCGAAGGCGGTGGCGGGGCGGCGGGTGAAGCGCTTGGCGAGCAGTGAGCCCAGGCCCATCGCGAACACCATGACGGAGAGCACCACCGACGTCTGGGTGACGGAGTCCCCGAGGAGGTAGCTGCCGAGGGCCACGAGTTCGAGCTCGTAGACGAGTCCGCAGGCCGCGCAGACGAACGCGGCCAGCAGGACGGTGAGCCGGGCGAGCCGGGGGCGGGCACGCAGCCGGCACCGACGGCGGGCGGGCAGGGGGGTCAGGCTCCGCCCGAGCCGGGGTGGGCTGCCGTCGTCGAGGTCGAGTCCCGACTGAGCGGGGGGACCGGCCGGATGATTGATCACGAACAAACGCTAGGCGACGTTCGGTACGGACGGCTGCGTCCATTCGACGGACAGTGCGATACGTCGGGTTGACGGATCGTTCCTGCGTGCGAAGGGAGGGAGGTCTGCGGGCGTATGCACGCCTCGGCCGCGGCTGCCGTGCTCACCGGGCCAGCACCAGCGAGGAGCGGGTGCAGACCAGCTGTCCCTCCTGCGGATAGGCGTGCCAGGTGCGCCAGAGCAGCCGGTCCGCGCTGCCCTGGGTGACCAGCGCGGTGAAGGCGCTCGGGTCCCCCGGGAAGACGCCTGCCAGGCCGCGCGGGTGCCCCTCGACCAGGGCCAGCAACTCCTGGGCGCGGGCGGCGAAGTCGTGCGGCGGCAGCGCCTCGATCCGGGCCGCGAACTCGTACTCCCAGCCGTCCACCTGCTTGGCCACCCGGGCGGGCAGCGGGGTCCGGCGGCCGGGCAGGCAGGCGACGGTCTCCAGGCACTTGCCCGGCCCGGCGGCGATCACCACCTGGTGGGAGGCGCCGAGCAGCCGCAGCTGCAGGGAGCCGGGGGGACCGGGACGTCCGGCCCCGTCCAGTCTCAGGTCGCGGACCGCGAGAGCGGGCAGCGGTTCGCCGCCCAGGCACCAGGCCAGGTCACCCGCGCGGGTGTCCGTGTAGGAGGTCTGCAGTGTGGTGAGCATGCTCGGCTCCGCGTTTCAGCTCCGTGCGCGCCCGCCGAGCAGCAGCGAGTAAGGCCAGGCAGAGGCGAGGCTGTTCGTGGCTGTGCGGTCCAGGGCGCGGCCGACCGTGGAAGGAAGGATTCCGGCTGGAGATTCAGCAGCAGAGAAGCATGAATACGCCGGGTCCGTCGGTGATTTACCCAACTTTGTCAAGCATTCACCGTTTCGAGCACACCTGCTTCCCGGCTCTGATCGACCCGGTGTGCGACTCTGCACAGCGCGCGCCCTTCGCACCGGTCCACGTGCCGTGCACTCCGCGCGCACGCCGTCCGCAGGCCCTTTGCGCCCCTGCCCTCCCATGCGCCCGGCGCGCGGTGGCACGCGAAGCGCCCGGACCTGCCGGGCAGGCATGGCGAATTCCCGCCAGGCAGTAAACGCCCATGCCCGTCGGGCAAGTTGACGAATCGTCAGGACATTCGGGCCATTCCGCCGATCCGTCAGATCCGGCTGAGCCTGGCCACCGCCTCCTGGAGGACGTCGACCCGCTTGCAGAACGTGAACCGGACGAGGGGGCGGCCGGCCTCCGGGTCGTCGTAGAAGACGGCGTTGGGGATGGCGACCACACCGCAGCGCTCGGGGAGGGTGCGGCAGAACTCGATGCCGTCCTTCTCGCCGAGCGGGGTGATGTCGGTGGTGATGAAGTACGTGCCCGCGGGAGTGAAGACCCGCAGGCCCGCCGCCGAGAGCCCCTCGGCCAGCAGGTCGCGCTTGCGGAGCAGGTCGGCGCGGAGGGTGTCGAAGTAGTCGTCGGGCAGCCGCAGGGCCTCGGCGACGGCGTACTGGAAGGGCCCGGCGCTGACGTAGGTCAGGTACTGCTTGGCGGTGCGGACGGCGGCGACCAGCGAGGCGGTGGCGGTGACCCAGCCGACCTTCCAGCCGGTGAAGGAGAAGGTCTTGCCGGCCGAGGAGATGGAGACGGTGCGCTCGCGCATGCCGGGGAGGGCGGCGATGGGGTGGTGGGCGCCGGTGAAGACGAGGTGCTCGTAGACCTCGTCGGTGACGACCAGCAGGTCGTGCTCGACGGCGAGGGCGGCGATCGCGGCCAGCTCCTCCGGGGTCAGGACGAGGCCGGTGGGGTTGTGCGGGGAGTTGAGCAGGAGCAGCCGGGTGCGCGGGGTGATCAGCGAGCGGAGCCGGTCGAGGTCGGGGCGGAACGAGGGCGCCCGGAGGGTGAGCGGGACGCGGGTGGCGCCGGCCATGGCGATGCAGGCGGCGTACGAGTCGTAGAACGGTTCGAAGGCGATGACCTCGTCGCCGGGCTCCAGCAGGGCGAGCAGGGCGGCGGCGATGGCCTCGGTGGCGCCGGCGGTGACGAGTACCTCGGTGTCCGGGTCGTACGTGAGGCCGTGGAAGCGCTGCTGGTGCTCGGCGACGGCCTGCCGGAGTTCGGGGATGCCGGGGCCGGGCGGGTACTGGTTGCCCCGGCCGTCGCGCAGCGCCCGGACGGCGGCCTCGCGGATCTCCTCGGGCCCGTCGGTGTCGGGGAAGCCCTGCCCGAGGTTGATCGAACCGGTGGCGGTGGCGAGGGCCGACATCTCGGCGAAGATCGTCGTGCCCATCCCGTGCAGCCTGCGGTTCAGCAGCGGCCTCGTACCCATTGCGGCTCCCTACGCCTCGTCGTCGGCCCCATCCTCGGCCCGGCGGCGGCCGGAGACAAGGACGGCCCGCCACCGGGGTCTGCCGGTGGCGGGCCGTGCCGTGGGAAGCCGGTGGGGTCAGGCCTCGTCGGTGCCCTCGGGGGCCTCGCCGTCGCCCTCCTCGCCCTCGATCTCCTTCTGGAGACCGAGGCGCTCGACGATCCACTGCTCGAAGCCGACGGCGGCCTGGGTCCAGTTGGCGGTGGTGGTGACGAAGTAGTCCAGGTTGACGCCGGTGCCGACGATCATCTGGGCCTCGCCGATCAGGCGGACCACGCCGTCCTCGTGGGTGTGGGTGTAGACCTTGGGCCAGAGGGTCTCGCGGTTCCACTCGTCGATCAGGTCGAGGATCTCGCCCTTGTCCTCCAGCGGGTACGCGCGGTCGTAGAACGCGCGGACCGCGAAGAGCTCCTTCTGCTCGCCGCGGAACATGTAGTAGACGCGGAAGCCCTCCCAGGGGGCGGTGAGGTCGCCCTCCTCGTCCACCACGTGCTTGAGCTGCATCTGGTCCAGCAGCTGGGTCACCAGGGCCTGGTCCGGAACGATGATCGGCGGCGGGCCGGCCGGCCGGCCGCCCTGGCCACCGCCGGGCTGGCCGCCCTGCGGGACGCCGAACGACGGGATGGACGACGGGTCGATGCTCATGGGGGTCCTCTTCCTCAGTGCACGTGGTGGCCGGCAATGAGAGGCCGCCCTTTCCACCTCCCATCCTGCCTCATTCGGGCCCTGCCTCACAGGGGCGGCGGCCCGGGAAGGATCTTGGAGGAGCGTCTGCCGGGGGCGGCGGACACCGAGGGTGAACAGGGCGGTGGGCCGCTCCCGTGGAAGGGGCGGCCCACCGTGGGCGGGGCTCCGGCGAGAGCCCCGGTGCGCTACTTCTCCAGCGGCCCGCGGCCACGGACGGTGAGGCGGTCGGTCTCTTCGTCCCGCTCGACCACGACGGTGTCGCCGTCGTGCACCTGGCCGGAGAGGATCGCCCGGGCCAGCTGGTCGCCGATCGCCGACTGCACCAGACGGCGCAGCGGGCGGGCGCCGTACGCCGGGTCGTAGCCGGTGAGCGCCAGCCAGTCCCGGGCCGCCTCGCTGACCCGGAGGGTGAGCCGGCGCTCGCGCAGCCGCTCGCCCAGCCGGGCCACCTGGAGGTCGACGATCCGGCTGAGCTCGGCGGTGCCCAGCGGGTCGAAGACCACGATGTCGTCCAGCCGGTTGAGGAACTCCGGCTTGAAGGCGGCCCGGACGGCCTCCAGCACCAGCGCCTTCTTCCGGTCCTCCGAGGAGGCCTGGTCCACCGGGCCCGGTTCGTTGAACGCGTGGCTGCCCAGGTTGGAGGTGAGGATCAGGATCGCGTTGCGGAAGTCCACCGTGCGGCCCTGGCCGTCGGTGAGCCGGCCGTCGTCCAGCACCTGGAGCAGCACGTCGAAGACCTCGGGGTGGGCCTTCTCGACCTCGTCCAGCAGCACCACGCTGTACGGGCGGCGGCGGACCGCCTCGGTGAGCTGGCCGCCTTCCTCGTAGCCGACGTACCCGGGCGGGGCGCCGACCAGGCGGGAGACGGAGTGCTTCTCGCCGTACTCGCTCATGTCGATGCGGACCATCGCCCGCTCGTCGTCGAAGAGGAAGTCGGCCAGGGCCTTGGCGAGTTCGGTCTTGCCGACGCCGGTGGGGCCGAGGAAGAGGAAGGATCCGGTCGGGCGGTCCGGGTCGGCGATGCCGGAGCGGGTGCGGCGCACCGCGTCCGAGACGGCCTGGACGGCCTCGCGCTGGCCGATCAGGCGGCGGCCCAACTCGTCCTCCATGCGCAGGAGTTTGGTGCTCTCGCCCTCCAGCAGGCGGCCGGCCGGGATGCCCGTCCAGGACGCGACCACGTCGGCGACGTCGTCCGGACCGACCTCCTCCTTGACCATGGAGTCGCTGGTGTCCTCCCCGGCGGCGCGCTCCTGCGCCTCGGTCAGCTCGGTCTCGGCGGCCGGGATCTCGGCGTACATCAGCTTGGAGGCGCGCTCGAAGTCGCCGTCCCGCTGGGCGCGTTCGAGGGCGCCGTGCAGGTCGTCCAGGCGCTCCTTCAGCTCGCCCACCCGGTTGAGGCTCTTCTTCTCCTGCTCCCACCGGGCGGTGAGCACGCTCAACTGCTCGTTCTTGTCGGCGAGATCGCGCCGCAGCCGGGCGAGCCGGTCGACCGAGGCAGGGTCCGACTCCTTCTCCAGGGCCAGCTCCTCCATCCGCAACCGGTCGACGGAGCGCTGGAGTTCGTCGATCTCGACCGGGGAGGAGTCGATCTCCATCCGGAGCCGGGAGGCCGCCTCGTCGACGAGGTCGATCGCCTTGTCGGGCAGGAAGCGGGAGGTGATGTACCGGTTCGAGAGCGTCGCGGCGGCGACCAGGGCGGCGTCCGAGATCTGCACCTTGTGGTGCGCCTCGTAGCGGCCCTTGAGGCCGCGCAGGATCGCGATCGAGTCCTCCACGCTGGGCTCGCCGACCAGCACCTGCTGGAAGCGGCGCTCCAGGGCCGGGTCCTTCTCGATCCGCTCGCGGTACTCGTCCAGCGTGGTGGCGCCGACCATCCGCAGCTCGCCGCGGGCCAGCATCGGCTTGAGCATGTTGCCGGCGTCCATCGCGGAGTCCCCGCCGGCGCCCGCGCCGACCATGGTGTGCAGCTCGTCGATGAAGGTGACGACCTGGCCGTCGCTCTGCTTGATGTCGTTCAGGACGGCCTTCAGCCGCTCCTCGAACTCGCCCCGGTACTTCGCGCCGGCGACCATCGCACTGAGGTCCAGCGCGACCAGGCGCTTGCCGCGCAGCGACTCCGGCACGTCGCCGGCGACGATCCGCTGGGCCAGGCCCTCGACCACGGCCGTCTTGCCGACACCGGGCTCGCCGATCAGCACGGGGTTGTTCTTGGTGCGCCGGGAGAGCACTTGGACGACCCGGCGGATCTCCTGGTCCCGCCCGATCACCGGGTCGAGCTTGCCCTCCCGGGCGGCCTGGGTGAGGTCGGTGCCGTACTTCTCCAGCGCCTTGTAGGTGCCCTCCGGGTCGGGCGAGGTGACCCTGCCGCTGCCGCGCACGTCCTTGAACGCGGCGAGCAGGGCCTTCGGGGTGGCGCCCTGCTGCACCAGCAGCTCGGCGACGGCCCCGCCCTCGGCGGCCAGGCCGACCATCAGGTGCTCGGTGGAGACGTACTGGTCGTCGAGGTCGTCGGCGCGCTTGCCGGCCTCGGTGAGCACGGCCAGGGTGTCGCGGGCCAGCTGCGGGGCGGCGACGGTGGAGCCCATCGCGCTGGGCAGCGCGGCCAGCTGCCGGCGGGCCTCGGCGTCGACCCGGCTGACGTCCGCGCCGACCGCCTCCAGCAGCGGCCTGGCGATGCCCTCGGGCTGCTCCAGCAGGGCGGTCAGGATGTGCACCGGCTTGACGTCCGGGTTGCCCGCGGAGCCGGCCTGCCGGATCGCGGCGGACAGGGCGTCCTGCGTCTTGGTGGTGAACTTGCTGGCGTCCACTGCTGGGGTGTCCTCCTTGCTGGGGGGCGGATCGTGCGAGCTGATGAGCGGATCCGCATGCTGGTGCCGAATCCTGCCGAGTACAGCATGCACTAAGTTGAGTCTATTCCGCTCAACTTATCCCGACTCAACGTCTGGATGAACGATGGTGGGGCCCCGGCTTTCGCTCCGGGGTGCGCCGGGTCAGCGTCAGCAGCTCCCGGGCCGGCCCGCTCGGCCGCCGCCCGGCCGGCCAGACCGCGCGCAGCGGGCGCCGCAGGTCCAGCCCCTCCGCCAGCGGGACCTCCACCAGCCGCCGGGTCGCCAGCTCCTCCACGACCGCCAGCTCGCTCAGGCAGACCGGACCGGCGCCGGTCATCGCCGCCGCCTTCAGCGCCGTCGACGAGGCCAGCTCCATGCGCGGCCGCGCCGCACCCCCGTACGGCGCCAGCGCCATCTCCAGGACCTCCCGGGTGCCCGAACCCGGCTCGCGCAGCACCAGCGGGGTCGCGGCCAGCTCGGTGCCGGTCAGCGGGGCCCGGCGGCGCGCCCAGGCATGGCCGGGAGCGACCACGACCACCAGCCGGTCGGCGGCCACCACCGCGCCGGCCAGCCCCGGCGGGGTGGACGGGCCCTCGACGAAGCCGAGGTCCGCCTCCCCGGCCAGCACGTGCCCGGCGACGTCCGCCGAGTTGGCCGTCCGCAGCGTCACCGCCGTCCCCGGGCTGGTCTCGTGCAGCGCAAGCAGCCAGCCCGGCATCAGGTACTCGGCGACGGTCAGGCTGGCCACCACGACCAGCCGGGCGTCCCGCCGCTCGCGCAGCGCATCGATGCCGGCGTCCAGCGCCTGCGCCGCCTCCACCACCTGGCGGGCCCACTCGACCACCAGCCGGCCCGCCTCGGTCGGCCGGCTGCCCCGGGGCGAGCGGTCCAGCAGCGGGACGCCGATCTGCTGCTCCATGCCCTTGATCCGGGCGCTGGCGGTCGGCTGGCTCACCCCCAGCTCGGCCGCCGCCCGGCCGACACTGCCCAGCCGGGCCACCGCGAGCAGCAGCTCCAGCGCACCGAGTTCGGGGACGCGCGGAGAGAGGGCCATAGGTTCAGGCTATGTCCTCATAGAGCGCCCGGCGCTACCGGTACCCGCCCGCCGACGGCACGGTGGATCCCATGGCCACCCTGATCGACACCCCTGCCCCACGACCCCTCCTCCGTACCCGCCCCGCCCGCCCCGATCTCGCCCAGCTGGGCCCGAACTGGTACGCGGCGGTCATGGGCACCGCGATCGTCGGCAACGGCGCCGCCGCCCTCCCGGTCGCGCTGCCCGGGCTGACCGGGTTCGGCGAGGTGATGTGGGGCCTCGGGCTGGCCGCCCTGGTGGTGCTCGGGTCCGCCCGCGTCGTCCACCTCACCCGGCACCGGGCCGCCGCCCGCACCCACCTGCTGGACACCCCGGCCACCGCCGTCTTCTACGGCTGTCCGCCGATGGCCCTGCTCTCGGTCGGGTTCGGCACCCTGGTGCTCGGCTCGCGGGTGATCGGCACCGGCCCCGCCGTCGCCCTGGACGCGGTGCTCTGGGGCGCCGGCACCCTGTACGCGCTGACGGTCGCCGCCGGCATCCCGTACCTGATGATCACCCGGCACGCCGTCTCCCCGCTGGAGGCCAACCCGACCTGGCTGCTGCCGGTCGTGGCCCCGCTGGTCGCCGCCTCCACCGGCCCCGCGCTGGTCCCGCACCTGCCGGCCGGCACCCCGCAGCAGGCCATGCTGTACGGCTGCTGGGCGCTGCTCGGGGTCGGCCTGCTGGCCACCCTCGCCCTGCTGCCGGTGGTGCTCACCGGCCTGTTGCACAGCAAGATCCCGGCGCCGGCGCTCACCCCGGCGCTCTTCCTGGTGCTCGGCCCGCTCGGCCAGTCCACCACCGCCGTCCACCAACTCGCCGACGCCGCCCGCCCGGTCACCCCCCGGCTCGCCCCCGCCGCCCTCGCCTTCGCCGAGCTGTACGGCGTCGCGGTGCTCGGCGTCGCGATGCTCTGGCTCGCCGTCGCCACCGCCGCCAACCTGCGCGCCCGCCGGGCGGGAATGACCTTCGCGATGACCTGGTGGGCGTACACCTTCCCGATCGGCACCTGCGTCACCGGCGCCGCCGCCCTCGCCCGGCACACCGGCTTCGCGGGCTTCACCGGGCTGGCCGCCGGGCTCTTCGTCCTGCTGGTCGCCGCCTGGGCCGTCGCCGCCGCCGGCACCGTGGCCGGCCTGGCCGCCGGGCGGCTGCTGGCGCGCTGAGCGCCGGGCGCCGGGCGCCTGGCCGCTGGCTCGTGGGCCGGCTGTCCGTCCGCCTGCCCGCCCGCTGGTGGGCCGGAGGTCCGTCCACCTGCCCGGAAGACACCCGGCCACCGAATGACCGGACGGTCGGACTCCACGGGCCGACCGGCGTGACCAGCGGTTTTGCACACCGCCGGAGCATCGCGCGGGAGCCCGCGCCGACCGTCCGCTGCAGGTTCCTGCAATTGCGAGAACATGCACTCGGGCGGCACTTGTTCACCGGCCGTCACGCTGTGAGGGTGGAGTCACGCCAGGTCGTCCGGGCAACCGCAGCCCGATGGTGGCGATTTGCTCTTCAAAACTGGATGCGAACGGTACGTCCGTGCCTGCATATCGGGGGGAAGAGCGCCGGCCGGGACGCCATGTGTGGTGATGGCCCCCGGGACCGGATCCGGCGAGGCGTTGCTGCTCCGCCTCGCCGGAATCGTCCAGACCCTGGCGTGACACCGGCGGCCCCCGGGCCTCCCGGCGTGCGACGGCACCCGGGACCTCGGGGTCCGCCGGCTCGCAGTACCGTGATCGCGTGCGGCGCGCGGTGCCGGGATCATGCCCGCGACGTGCGGGAACACATGGCAGCCGCGGCACCTGCGTACCCGAAGCACAGGCGTATCCGAGATCCATCCGGCAGGGAGTGTTCGAGGTGACGGCGGACCCGACGGCCGCTCCGGGCATCACCGGGCCGTCCGGCGAACCCGACGACGAGGCCCGCCGGCTCTACCTGGCCATCCTCGACGGCGGCGGCCGCATCCCCGTCGCCGATGTCCCCGAGGCCGACCGGGCCGCGCTGCGCCGGCTCGTCGACACCGGCCTGCTGATGCCCAACCCCATGGACGCCTGCTACACCGCCGTCAGCCCGCGCTCGGTCAGCGACCGGCTGGGCGCCGAACTGCGCAGCGAGGCGACCCGGCTGCTGGTCCGCGCCGAGAACCTCCCCGGCGCCCTCGACTCCCTCACCCGCGCCTACGACGCCATGCCCCGGCCGCCCGAGCGCTCCGGCGGCGCCGTCTACATCGAGGGCCACGTCCACATCCGCCACCGCATCTCGCAGCTGGTCTCCGACTGCCGCAGCGAGGTCCTCACCGCCCAGCCCGGCCACCGCCCGGCCGACGCCCTGCAGATCGCCCTCCTTCAGGACGTCCAACTCCTGCAACGCGGCTGCTCGCTGCGGACCATCTACCAGCCGGTGGCCGTCTCCGAGCCCGCCGCCCTCGCCTACGCCGACAAGGTCACCCGGCACGGCTCGCTGATCCGGATCCTGGACGAGCCGTTCCAGCGGCTGTTCGTCTTCGACCGCTCCGTCGCCGTGCTCTCCGCCAGCGAGGACAACAGCACCGCCGCCTTCATCTCCGACCCGGCCGCGATAGCCTTCCTGGTCAACACCTTCGAACGCGACTGGGCCCGCGCCGACACCACCGACTGGGCCGCCGCCCGCGCCCACGGCCCCACCCGCGACGCCGCCGAGCGGGTCGGCCGCCTGCTCGCCCGCGGCCTCACTCAGCGCGCCGTCGCCACCCGGCTCGGGCTCAGCGAACGCACCGTCGCCGCCCACATCTCCCGCCTCCGCGAACGGCACGGTGCGCAGACGCTGTTCCAGCTCGGCTGGCTGATGCGAGGCGGCCCGGATGACCGATGAGCCCACCAGCGCCGAACACGCCCTCTACCTGGCCGCCCTCGCGGCCGGCGGGCACCTGCGCGCGGCCGCCCTCACCCCGGCCGACGCCCCCGCCCTCACCGGCCTGCTGGGCCACGGCCTGCTCGTCCCCGCCACCGCCGGCTACACGGCCGTCGACCCGCGTTGCGTCAGCGACCGCGTCGGCGCCGGACTCCGCACCGAGGCCACCCGGTTGCTCGTCCACGCCGAACGGCTCCCGGCCGCGCTGGACGACCTGACCCGCGCGTACGACGCCGTGCCCCGCCCGGCGGTCCCCCCGGAAGCCGTCCATGTCGAGGGCACCGCCGAGATCCGGCAGCGCGTCGCCGAACTCCTCTCCGACTGCACGGAGGAGCTGCTCGCCGCCCAGCCCGGCCCCCGCCCGGTCGTCGGCCTGCGGATGGCGATGCCCCAGGACCTCGCACTGCTCAGGCGCGGCGGCGCCATGCGGACCCTCTACCAGCCGCTGGCCTTCGCCGACCGCGCGGTGGCGGAGCATGTGCGGTCGATGGCCGGACACGGCGCCCGGGTCCGGGTGCTGAAGGAGCCCTACCGGCGGATGCTCGTCTTCGACCGCTCGGTGGCCGTCATCCCCGCCGCCGACGACGAAAGCCGAGCGGCCTTCGTCCACAACTCCGCGGTGGTCGCCTTCCTGGTCGCCGTCTTCGAACGCGACTGGTCCCGGGCCACCCCCGCCGGCCACCCCACCACCGCCGCCGCGCCCCACCCCACCACCACCCGCGTCGGCCACCTGCTCCGCCAAGGCCTCACCCAGCGCACCATCGCCACCCGGCTCCACCTCAGCGAACGCAGCATCGCCGCCCACATCGCGCGCCTGCGCCGCCGCCACGACGCCCGGACGCTGTTCCAGCTGGGCTGGCAGATGAGGGGCGGCGGCGATGACTGAACCCCGTACCGCGTCCGACCTGCTGACCGCGGCCCTGCCGGACGCCGCCGCCCGGGAGCTGTACCGCGCCATCCTCCGCGAGGGCGGGCGCATCCGGGCCGCCGAGGTCGGCCCGGCGGACGCCGCGGCGCTGGACCGGTTGGTCGAAGTCGGCCTGCTGGTGCCGCTGCTGATGGACGCCTCGTACAGCGCGGTGGACCCGCGCTCGGTCACCGACCGGATCGGGGTGGACATCCGGCTGATGAGCGCGCGGCTCCTGCGGGAGGCGGAGCAGCTGCCCGATCTGATGGACGACCTCACCCGGGCCTACGATTCCGCGCTGCGTCGCCATGACGGCCCGGCAGGCGTCAGGTACCTCGCGGACATGGCACAGATCCGCCACGAGATCGAGCAACTGGCCCAGGCGTACCGGGCGGAGGGGCTGACCGCACAGCCCGGCGGGGCCCGGCCGGCCGGACTGCTGCCCGACTCGCTCGACCGGTCCCGCCGCTACCTCGAACGCGGTGGCACCATGCGGACGATCTACGAACCGGCTGCCCGGTTGGACGGCCCGACCGTGGAGTACGCGGTCGAGGCCACCAGGCTCGGGTGCGCGATCCGGGTGCTGGCCGTGCCGTTCAAGAGGATGCTGATCTTCGACCGCACCGTCGCCGTCATCCCGGCCGCGCCGGACAACAGCAGTGCCGCCTTCGTGGAGGACCCGGCGACGGTGGCCTTCCTGGTCGACGTCTTCGAGCAGCACTGGCAGCTGGCGGACGGGGTGAACTGGGCCGGCCTGGTTGCCGGGCCGGCCGAGCCCGCCGTCCACGATCAGGTCGGCCGCCTGCTCTCCCAGGGGCTGACCCAGCGGGTGATCGCCGGCCGCCTGGGCCTCAGCGAGCGTACGGTGGCCGGCCACATCGCGCGGCTGCGGGAGCTGTACGACGCGGAGACCCTGTTCCAGCTGGGGTGGCAGATGCGGGGAGCCCGGACGCGGGAGTCCGATGCGTGAGCGGCCGGGCGGCGAGCCGAGGTCAGCCGGTGGCGGCGTTGCTCGGCCAGTAGCCGGTCGGGCCGACGGCCGGGGGCTGCTGGCGGGGGACGGTGAACTGCTCGCCGGGGGCGGTCCAGAAGCCCTCGCGCAGGGAGAGCGCCATGCCGGCCCAGTCGAGGGCCGTCTCCACGGTGTGGTGGAGGGCCTCCTGCGACCAGGTGTCGTCGAAGACGAGCGGCAGCACGGGGGCGACCTGCTCGATGGTGGCGATCAGCGGGTTGTGCGTGATCGCCTCGTCCACCAGCAGGACGATCGGCTTGCGCAGCGCCGACGCCCACCCCAGCTCGAGGCTCACCCCGGCGGACAACGGCGCGCCGACGTACGCGAAGACCAGGTCGGCGGACTGCAGGGCCCGGAAGTCCGACGGCACCCGCGGCTCGGGGGCCCGGCCGGCGACGGTCCAGGCGTCGCTGTGGTGCGCGCTGTACACGGCGGCACCGCTGCGCAGGAGCGTGGTGCGAAGCGTCGTCAGTCGCGTCCGGCTGGCCAGGGTCACCACACTGTCGGCCGGCCCGGTCAGTCGCATCAACGGCGCGGCCAGGAAGACTCGTGCACGCCGGCCCTCGGGGGCCTGGCTGTCGTGGTGACGCAGGTAGGGCTCGGTCATTGTCGACTCCGGGGGAGGGCGTCGGTGGTGGCTGCATCACGGCCGACGCGTGGCGTGGAGGTTGCTGCTCAGAGAATTTGGGCCGATTTATCGTTGTTTCGCCGCCCAGTGATACCGGCGCCGAACGGGAGGATCCGGCGTTGAGGTGAGGAGGGCGTGAGTTGATCGTCCACCGAGCAGAGCCGGCAGTCCACTGACGCACAGTGTCATCCGTCTGCATGGCACAGAGATGCCACCCTCTGCATGAGTTCGTCCGTGACAGTCGCAAGCTCTATGTGGCACCATCTGAGCGTTTGATGGCATGTCGTATGCGCTTTCGATCGGACATGCCACGAGAGATTGGGGTGTGCATGTCTCGTCTGCGTCAGGTCGCCAGTGCGGCCATGGTGGCGATATCCGTTGGCTTCGTTGCCGTGCTCGGCATTGGCGTCAGTGGACATGATGCCGATAGTTCTGTCCATGTCAATCGATCGGTCACCGGAGTCGATTCCAATGACCAGTCGGCCCAGGCGTCGCTCAGCTTTTTGGAGAATGACCACCAGTGGACATGACAGTTTCGCCCGGCTTGTGGCGAATCCTGTGATGTGGTGACTGTGGGCCGGGCGATGCGGCACGGGTGAGGAGTACCCGCGGCCGGCAGCCGGCGGGGGCTCGTGCTGTCGCCGGATGCGGCGCGGCGGGGGCTAGCCGTCGTGGGACTCGTGCTGCAGGCGCGCGAGTGCGTAGCCCAGCTGGAACAGCGATTCGACGTTGTAGTCCTCGCGCATCTCGGCGAGATGGCGGGCCAGTGTCCGTTCGCTGATGCCGAGACGTCGGGCTATCACCCGGTGGTTGGTGCCTTCGAGGAGCAGATCGATAATGGTCTGCCGCAGTCGGGATACCACCTGCTGTGGAACGGTCCGGCCGCCGGTGAAATCGAGGCCGCGGTTCCAGTTGCGCTCGAACACCTCGTGGAAGAGGAAGTGGATGACTGCCGGATCGTAGATGAAGGCAGCGACGTTGAGGTCTTCCGCGACCGGAATCACGGCGAGGAGCCGGTCGACGATGATCAGCCGCGTGTAGGGCTCGTCGAGAGTGCGGAACTTGCCTCCCGCCTCGGTGATTTTTGCGACGTAGTCCCGGGTCGGCGCGTGGTACCGGGTGCTCGGGTGGTAGATGGTGCGCGTGGATATGCCGCGCTTCAAATCACCCAGATCGTCGGAGATGGCTCGCGAGAGGACCTCCGGAGGCCGAGGTCCGCCGGGCTGGGCGGCGAGTATCTCCTCCTTTGCCGAGGTCACGGCGTGGTTTATCCGTTGGGCGATCAGTGCTTTTCCGTGCACGTATTCGATGATCCCGCCGGTCGACTCCGGCCGGTGGAATGCCTCGGCAAGGCCCTGTAGGTCGCTCGGGACGGCTATGGCGCGCGCCAGGAGGTCAAGCGCCTGCCGCTGCCACGTGGTGCTCAGTCTGGTGGCCAATTGCTGAGGGTCGACCGCCACCAGGACCTGGGGGTCATCGGTGTCGGGAATGAGCAGGCCGATATCGAGCAGTTCGCCGAGATGGCCGTAGCTGCTGTCGTGGATTTCTTTGCGGTTGATGCGGCCACGGGTGCGGATAATCAAAAGGTAGAGATCGTGGGCGGCGGCGGACAGCGTGCCCGCGCTGACAACATCCGGACCGGAGTCGTTCCTCCCGCTCATTCACGGCTCCTTCTCGATGACCGAACTGGCCCCATGGTGGTACTGGCACCTCACCGCGATCCTAGATCGTGAGGCGGATGCAGGATCGGGCATTCTTCCACTGCTGCGTGGCGAACCTGTTGACTGGCACCCTCTCACCAACGGACAGCCGCCGGCACCCCCCCGACCAGAGGGAACCGGCGGCCGTGTCCAGGCTCGGCAAGTCAGCGCTTGGGCCGCCACACCACCAGGGCGCTGGACTGGGTGGGCGGCTGGTAGGGCACCAGGTCACGGCGGTAGGAGGCGTGGATGGTGGCCTCGCGCTGCTGGAGGGTGGTGGCGGCACCTTCGAGGGAGTCGGCGAGCTCGGCGATGCGGGACTGGAGGGCGGTGACCTGGTTCTCCAGCTCGATGATCCGCTTGATGCCGGCCAGGTTGATGCCCTCGTCCTGGGAGAGGCGCTGGACCTCGCGCAGCTGCTGGATGTCGCGGGCGGAGTAGCGGCGGCCGCGGCCGGCGGTGCGGTCGGGGCAGACCAGGCCGAGACGGTCGTACTGGCGCAGCGTCTGCGGGTGCAGGCCGGAGAGCTCGGCGGCGACCGAGATCACGTAGACAGGGGTGTCCTCGGTGAGGACGTACTGCGGGGGCGGGGCGGCCCGGCGGGCGCGCGGGGCGCTGCCGGGGAGGCCTTCGCCCACGCCGGGGCCGATCGGGCCGCCGGGGCCAAGGGGGCCGAGCGGGCTGCTGTCGGGGGTCATCTGGTCGTCACGCTCCCTTCGCCGCCTGGAACAGGGCGGCTCGTGGGTCGTCGGAGGCGGTGGCCTCGCGGTACTGCTCCAGGGCCGTCAGCGCGTCGCCGGTGACGTGCTGGGGCACCACGACCTCCACGGTGACCAGGAGGTCGCCGCGGGTGCCGTCCTTGCGGGTGGCGCCCTTGCCGCGGGCCCGCAGGGTGAGGCCGTTGGCACTGCCGGGGGGCAGCTTGAGCTTCACCGAGGGGCCGTTGAGCGTCGGCACCTCGATGGTGCCGCCGAGAGCGGCTTCGGGGAAGGTGACGGGCACCGTCACGGTGAGGTTGTCGGCCTTGCGCCCGAAGACGGGGTGCGTGTCGACGTGCACGGTGACGTAGAGGTCGCCGGCCTGGCCACCGCGCTCGCCCTGGGCGCCCTTGCCCTTGAGGCGGATGCGCTGGGCGTCCTGGACGCCGGCCGGGATCCGGACCTGCATGGTGCGGGCGGAGCTGGCCCGGCCGCTGCCGTGGCAGTCGGGGCACGGGTCGTCGACGATCATGCCCCGGCCGCGGCAGTCCCGGCAGGGCTCGGAGAGGGCGAAGGCGCCCTGGCCGCGGCTGACGGTGCCGGCGCCGACACAGGTGGGACAGACCCGGGGGGTGGTGCCGGCCTTGGCACCGGTGCCGCTGCAGGTGCGGCAGGGGGCCTGGCTGGTCATCCGGAGCGGGACGGTCGCGCCGTCGACGGCCTCCTCGAAGGAGAGCGTCACCTCGGTCTCGACGTCGGCTCCGCGCCGGGGCTGGGGCTGGCGGCCGCCGCGGTTGAAGAGGCCGCCGAAGACGTCGCCGATCCCGCCGCCGCCGGCGCCGCCGCCGCCCTGGCTACCGCTGAAGAGGTCGCCGAAGTCGAAGCTGTAGTTGCCGCCGCCGGGGCCGCCGGAGCGGAAGCCGCCGTTGGCGAAGAGGGTGCGCGCCTCGTCGTACTCCTTGCGGCGCTTCTCGTCCGACAGGACGTCATAGGCCTCGGAGATGTCCTTGAAGCGCTCTTCGGCCTTGCTGTCGCCCTTGTTCGCATCGGGGTGGAACTCGCGCGCCAGCTTGCGGTACGTCTTCTTGATCTCGGTGGCGGAGGCGTCCTTGGGCACGCCGAGGACCTTGTAGTAGTCCTTCTCCACGTAGTCCTTGCCGCTCATGCGCCCACCTCGCTTCGATCGGCAGCCGCTTCGCGGAACGCGCGCCCCCGGTCGATTCGCTCGCTGCGCTCGCTCATGCGCCCACCTCGCTTCGCTCGGCAGCCGCTTCGCGGAACGCGCGCCCCCGGTCGATTCGCTCGCTGCGCTGGCTCATGGCTGCCGCCACCTCCCACGATCCATAGTCAATGTGCTGTCAAGAGACAGGGACAGGGTGCTGTCAACGGAGACGGCGCTGCGGAGCCGGCCGTCGTACTGGACGACGTACGACTCCGCAGCGCACGGGTTGTCAGCTCTCCGAGCCACCGTCTGCCTTGTCGGCGTCCTCGGCCTTGTCGGCGTCGGGCGCGGCGGTGGTCTGGGTGCCCGGCTGGGGCTCCGCGACCGCCACCATCGCCGGGCGGATGATCCGCTCGCCGATCCGGTAGCCGGGCTGGAGGATCTGGACACAGGTGTCCTCGGTGACGTCCGAGGAGTAGCTGTGCATCAGCGCCTCGTGCATGGTCGGGTCGAAGGGCTCGCCCTCCTTGCCGAACTGCTGGAGGCCCAGCTTGGCCACGACCGTCTCCAGGGACTCGGCGACGGACTTGAAGCCGCCCGTCACCTCGCCGTGCTCGCGGGCCCGGCCGATGTCGTCCAGGACCGGGATCAGCGACTCCAGGATGTTGGAGACGGCGATCTCACGGACCGTCAGACGGTCGCGCTCGACCCGCTTGCGGTAGTTCTGGTACTCGGCCTGAAGGCGCTGGAGGTCCGCCGTCCGCTCGGCCAGCTCGCGCTTGGCCGCGGCCGCGTCGCCCGCGCCGTCGGTGCTGTCACCGGCCGCGGCGGCCTCCTCGGCGGCCTTGATCACGGCCTCCTCGGCGGCGGAGTCGTCGCCGGGCTCAGCACCCTGCGGCTTCTCCGTCATGCCGCACCGCCCTTGGGCTTCTCGTCGTCCACGATCTCGGCGTCGACGACGTCGTCGTCCTTGGCACCGGCGGCGTCACCGGCCGGGGCGGCACCGGCGGCGTCGGCGTTGGCGTACAGGGCCTGGCCGAGCTTCTGGGCGGTGGTGGAGACCTTCTCGGAGGCGTCGCGGATGGCCGCGATGTCCTCGCCCTTCAGGGCCTCCTTGAGCTCGCCGATGGCGGCCTCGACCTCGGTCTTGACGTCGGCCGGGAGCTTGTCGGCGTTGTCGGCGATGAACTTCTCGGTCGAGTAGACGAGCTGCTCGGCCTGGTTGCGGGTCTCGACCGACTCGCGGCGCTTGTGGTCCTCCTCCGCGTACTGCTCGGCCTCGCGCATCATGCGCTCGATGTCGTCCTTCGGCAGCGCGGAGCCGCCGGTGACGGTCATCTTCTGCTCCTTGCCCGTGCCGAGGTCCTTCGCGCCGACGTGCATGATGCCGTTGGCGTCGATGTCGAAGGTGACCTCGATCTGGGGCAGGCCGCGGGGGGCCGGCGGGAGACCGGTCAGCTCGAACATGCCGAGCTTCTTGTTGTACGCGGCGATCTCGCGCTCGCCCTGGTAGACCTGGATCTGCACGGACGGCTGGTTGTCCTCGGCCGTGGTGAAGATCTCGGAGCGCTTGGTCGGGATCGTGGTGTTGCGCTCGATCAGCTTGGTCATGATGCCGCCCTTGGTCTCGATGCCGAGGGACAGCGGGGTGACGTCGAGCAGCAGGACGTCCTTGACCTCGCCCTTGAGGACACCGGCCTGGAGCGCGGCGCCGATGGCGACGACCTCGTCCGGGTTGACGCCCTTGTTGGCGTCCTTGCCGCCGGTCAGCTCGCGGACGAGCTCGGCGACGGCGGGCATGCGGGTCGAGCCGCCGACCAGGACGACGTGGTCGATCTCGGAGAGGGCGATGCCCGCGTCCTTGATGACGTTGTGGAACGGGACCTTGCAGCGCTCCAGGAGGTCCGCGGTCAGCTGCTGGAACTGGGCCCGGGTGAGCTTCTCGTCCAGGTGCAGCGGGCCCTCGGCGGAGGCCGTGATGTAGGGCAGGTTGATCGAGGTCTCGGAGGACGAGGACAGCTCGATCTTGGCCTTCTCGGCAGCCTCGCGCAGACGCTGGAGGGCCATCTTGTCCTTCGACAGGTCGACACCGTGGCCGGCCTGGAAGACCTTCACCAGGTGGTCGACGACCTTCTGGTCCCAGTCGTCACCACCGAGGTGGTTGTCACCGTTGGTGGCCTTCACCTCGACGACCCCGTCGCCGATCTCCAGCAGCGAGACGTCGAAGGTGCCGCCGCCGAGGTCGAAGACCAGGATGGTCTGGTCGTCCTTGTCCAGGCCGTAGGCCAGGGCGGCCGCGGTCGGCTCGTTGACGATGCGCAGGACGTTGAGGCCCGCGATCTCACCGGCCTCCTTGGTGGCCTGGCGCTCGGAGTCGGAGAAGTACGCCGGGACGGTGATGACGGCGTCGGTGACCGTCTCGCCCAGGTACGCCTCGGCGTCGCGCTTCAGCTTCTGCAGCACGAAGGCGCTGATCTGCTGGGGGTTGAAGTCCTTGCCGTCCAGGTTGATCTTCCACCCGGTGCCCATGTGGCGCTTGACCGAGCGGATGGTCCGGTCGACGTTGGTGACCGCCTGACGCTTGGCCACCTCGCCGACCAGCACCTCGCCGTTCTTCGCGAAGGCGACGACGGACGGCGTGGTCCGCGCACCCTCGGCGTTCGTGATGACGGTGGGCTCGCCACCCTCAAGGACGCTGACGACCGAGTTCGTCGTACCGAGGTCGATGCCGACCGCGCGTGCCATCGTTGGTACCTCCACGGAAGAGTTGAGCTTTACGGGCTCAAGGATGCACGACTCGGCGGGGGGCGTCAACAGCCATGAGTCGGTGGCGCTCAACTTTGCTGAGCGGTTGCGCGGAGACTTCCGGGTGTCGCGCGGGGATGGGGCCGGGTGGACCCGGTGGGCTGGCGTGGTGAGTGTGGACTCACGTGACTGCCGCCATACGTTGAACACCTTCTGGAGAAGAGTTGACAAACGGTAATGTCCGGGCCGTCGGCCCAGGAAGTTACCGACGAGTACAATCGATCCGGAGAGACCGCCAACCCAGCAAAGCCGCAGGAGACGGAGAGCCGATGCAACTAGCAGCGATCGTCATCTCGCTGGTCACGTTTGTGATCGGCACCGCGCTCGCCGCACGTGGGGCGCTGTACATCTTCAAGGTGGTGCGGACCGGCCAGTCCGACCCCACCAGGTTCGGAAAGCCCGTACAGCGGGTGAAGACCGTGGCGGTCGAGTTCGTCGGCCACACCCGGATGAACCGCTGGGGCGTCGTCGGCATCGCGCACTGGTTCGTCGCGGTCGGCTTCTTCAGCCTGGTGCTGACCATCGTCAACGCCTTCGGCCAGCTCTTCGACGCCGAGTTCGCGCTGCCGATCATCGGCCACTGGATGCTCTGGCAGCTCTTCGTCGAACTGATCGGCACCCTCACCACGGTGGGCATCGTGACCCTGATGGTGATCCGGCTGCTCAGCCTGCCGTCCCGGTCCGGCCGCAAGTCCCGGTTCGCCGGCTCGATCGCCTGGCAGGCCTTCTACGTCGAGTACACGATCCTCGGCATCGGCCTCTGCATCCTGATGCTGCGCGCCCTGGAGGGCGCCCTCAACGGCGTCGACTCGTACGGGCCCGAGCACCTGGTCTCGTACCCGCTGGTCTCGGCGCTCAGCGGGCTGCAGCACGGCACGCTGGAGAACCTGATCTACTTCTTCGCGATGCTGAAGATCTGCATCTCGTTCGCGTGGGCGACCACCATCGGCATCAACCCCTCGATGGGTGTGGCCTGGCACCGCTTCCTCGGCTTCTTCAACATCTACTTCAAGCGCGAGGAGGACGGCGGCACCGCGCTCGGCGCCCTGCGCCCGATGACCAGCGGCGGCGCCCCGATCGACTTCGAGGACCCGGCCGACGACGCCGTCTTCGGCGTCTCCCAGGTCGAGCACTTCTCCTGGAAGGGCATCCTCGACTTCTCCACCTGCACCGAGTGCGGCCGCTGCCAGTCGCAGTGCCCCGCCTGGAACACCGGCAAGCCGCTCTCGCCCAAGCTGCTGATCATGGGCCTGCGCGAGCACGCCTTCGGCAAGGCGCCGTACCTGCTGGCCGGCGGCGGCAAGGACATGGAGGGCGAGGAGAAGGCCACCGCCGAGCAGCTCGCCGGCGTCCCGGCCGCCGCCCTCGCCGAGGCCGAGCGCCCGCTGATCGGCACCGCCGAGGAGAACGGCGTCATCGACCCGGACGTCCTGTGGTCCTGCACCACCTGCGGCGCCTGCGTCGAGCAGTGCCCGGTGGACATCGAGCACATCGACCACATCGTCGACATGCGCCGCTACCAGGTGATGATCGAGTCCTCGTTCCCGACCGAGGCCGGGACGATGCTCAAGAACCTGGAGAACAAGGGCAACCCGTGGGGCATGGCCACCAAGGCCCGCCTCGACTGGGTCAAGGAGCTGAAGAAGGAGACCGGCATCGAGGTGCCGGTGATCGGTGAGGACATCGACCCCGCCGAGGTCGAGTACCTCTACTGGGTCGGCTGCGCCGGCGCCCTGGAGGACCGCGCCAAGAAGACCACCAAGGCCTTCGCGGAGCTGCTGCACACCGCCGGCGTGCAGTTCGCGATCCTCGGCAAGGAGGAGTCCTGCACCGGTGACTCCGCCCGCCGCCTGGGCAACGAGTTCCTCTTCCAGATGCTCGGCGCGCAGAACGTCGAGACCCTGAACGCGGCGCTGGAGGACGCTCCGAAGAAGCGGATCGTCGCCACCTGCCCGCACTGCTTCAACACCATCGCCAACGAGTACCCGCAGCTGGGCGGCCACTTCGAGGTCATCCACCACACCCAGCTGCTGCAGCACCTGATCGACGAGGGCAAGCTCGTCCCGGTCAACCCGGTCGAGGGCCTCATCACCTACCACGACCCCTGCTACCTGGGCCGCCACAACAAGGTCTACAGCCCGCCGCGCGAGATCATGGACAAGGTCCCCGGTCTGCGCCAGCAGGAGATGCACCGCCACAAGGAGCGCGGCTTCTGCTGCGGCGCCGGCGGCGCGCGGATGTGGATGGAGGAGCGGATCGGCAAGCGGATCAACACCGAGCGCGTGGACGAGGCGCTGTCCCTCAACCCGGACATCGTCTCCACCGCCTGCCCGTTCTGCCTGGTGATGCTCTCCGACTCGGTCAACGGGAAGAAGAACGAGGGCGCGGCCAAGGAGCACCTGAAGGTGGTCGACGTCGCCCAGCTGCTGCTCGACTCCGTCAAGGCGGCCCCGCCGGCCGCGGCGGAGCCGGAGACCGTCGACGCCTGAGGCCTGAGGCCTGAGGCCTGAGGTTTCGGGTCCGCGGCCTGAGGTCTCGGGTCCGAGGTGCCGCCGACCGAGGTCGGCGGCCTGAGGCCCGAGGCCCGACGGACGGGGACGGCCGGCGCCCGCACAGGGCGGGCGACCGTCCCGGTGTTCGACAGTTCTGTTACAACTGCCCGGCCCGGTGGGTGCCACGAGCGCCCGCCGGGCCGGGCTTTTCGCCGGGCCCGGCGGCGGGCATTCCACCGGGTTTCACCGGGCCCTCGCCCGGCTTTCCGCCCTGCGTCGCAGGCCGGACCGGTCCGGCCGGGGCGCCAACCGCCGGACCACCGGGAGGCATCCCGGTTGGAAGGAAATACAGTAGGCGCCTGACCGGCCCTGCGCCGGTCGACCCGTTCCGGCCCACCGGACGGGCGTCCAGACCACCGACGGAGGTATCGGCCCGCCGGGCCGGGCCGCAGAGACCACAAGGGGAACAGCGCAGACCATGACCGAGGCGATCATGCTGGTCGGTGGTAAGGGCACGCGACTGCGTCCGCTGACCACCCACACCCCGAAGCCCATGCTGCCCGTGGCAGGCGTCCCGTTCATCGCGCACCAGCTGGCCCGCGCGGCTGCCGCCGGGGTGACCCGCGTGGTGCTGGCCACCTCCTACCTGGCCGAGGTCTTCGAGGACCACTTCCAGGACGGCACCCCGTACGGCATCGAGCTCGTCTACCTGACCGAGCGCGAGCCGCTCGGCACCGGCGGCGCCATCCGCAACGCCGCCTCGGGGCTCACCTGCGGCCCCGACGAGCCGGTCCTGGTCTTCAACGGCGACATCCTGTCCGGCGTCGACATCGCCGCCCTGCGCGACGGCCACGTGGCCGCCGGGGCCGACGTCACCCTGCACCTCACCCGGGTCGAGGACCCGCGCGCGTTCGGGCTGGTCCCGACCGACGAGAACGGCCGGGTGCTGGAGTTCCTGGAGAAGCCGGAGACGCCGGAGCAGATCGTCACCGACCAGATCAACGCCGGCTGCTACGTCTTCACCCGGTCCGTGATCGACCGCATCCCGGCCGGCCGGGAGGTCTCCGTCGAGCGCGAGACCTTCCCCGAGCTGCTGGCCACCGGTGCCCTGCTGCGCGGCGTCGTGGACACCTCGTACTGGCTGGACCTCGGCACCCCGGCCGCCTTCGTCCGCGGCTCGGCCGACCTGGTGCTCGGCAAGGTCGACTCCCCGGCCGTCCCCGGCCCGACCGGCGACGCCCTGCTGCTGCCCGGCGCGACCGTCCACCCGAGCGCGGTGCTGAGCGGCGGCAGCGTCGTCGCCGAGGGCGCGGTGGTCGACGCCGGCGCGATCGTCGAGGGCAGCGTCATCCTGCCCGGCGCGGTGATCGGCCCGGACAGCCTGGTCAAGGACTCGATCGTGGGCGCGTACGCCTCCATCGGCGACCGGACGGCGCTGGACGGCGCGGTGATCGGCGACGGCGCGATCGTCGAGGCCGACAACGAGCTGCCGAGCGGCGTCCGGATCGCCTGCGGCACGCTGCTGCCGGTCGGCGCCGTCCGCACCTCGGCCGGCCCGGGCGGCTGCCCGGCGGGGACCACGGCCGCCGCGGCGGTGCACGCGCCCAAGGTGTCCGCGCAGCGCTGAGTGCGAGCGGGCCGCCCGGCCGTCACAGGCTCGCTGCAAACGTGCCCCGGCCCGGGTGCACGGCCGACGCGGGGTCAGCCGGACGGGTACCTTCGGAACGTGGCTGGTAATCGATACGACAGCGGTCAGGGCGCCGACCCCCACGGCGGGTGGTCGGCTCCTCCGCCCTCGGCGGGGGCGCCCGGGGGGTACGGGCAGGTGGACGGGCCGGAGTACTTCACCGCCCCGCACCGGGGGGCGCCGGGGGGCGGCCAGGGACACGGCGCCCAGGCCCACGGCGGCCAGGGGCACGGGGGCGGTCAGGCCCACGGCGGCCAGGGCGGGTACGACCCGTACGCCGCCGACCAGCCCGGCCACACCCGGGCGTTCCCGACCGGCGGCGACCCGTACGCGGGCGAGCCGTACCCGTACCAGGGGCAGGGGTACCCGCAGGAGTACGGGCAGCCCTATCCGGACGGCGCCTACGACCAGGGCGGGCCCCACGGCTACGGCCAGGACCAGGCGTACGGCCAGGACCAGGGCTACGGCCAGGAGCAGGGCTACGCCCAGGACAACGTGGGCGTCTACCGGGCCGGCGGCCAGTCCGCCCCGCACGTCTCCGGCCCGCGCCCGACCTGGCGCGAGCTGCTGGTCGGCCTCTTCCGCAACCCGACCGCGACCTTCGACCGCACCCGCGACCACCAGGTCTGGCTCCCCGCGCTCACCGTCTCGCTGCTGTACGGCGCGATGGCCGTGCTCGGCATCGGCCTGACCCACGACGACGTGGTCAACTCGACCTTCACCGTCGCACTCACCGCCATGCTCGTGGCCGCGATCGGCTTCACCCTGGCCGGCGCCACGCTCGGGGCGGTGACGTACGCACTGGCCCGCCAGTTCGGCGGGGACGGCCCGTGGAAGTCGACGGTCGGCCTGGCCGTGCTGATCGGCTGGACGACGGACGCGCCCCGGCTGCTGCTGGCCCTGGTGCTGCCCTCCGACAACATGGTGGTCCAGGTCGTCGGCTGGGCGACCTGGGTGCTCTGCGCCGTGCTGCTGACCACCATGGTCCGCCGGCTGCACGACCTGCCCTGGGGCAAGGCGGCCGGCGCGGCCGCGCTGCAGCTCCTGGCGCTGCTGGTACTGATCAAGCTGCCGACCCTGGGCTGAGCCCGTCGGCCGGGGGCCGGGCGCTGCCCGCGCGGCGCCGTGCCGGGAGAGAATGGACGACGGGCCCCGCCTGCGGGGCCCGTTCCGCTTCCCACCACCCTCACGCGCACGGAGCCAGGAATGACCCTCCCCACCACCCACGTCAGCTTCCCGGCCGGGGCGGTGACCGGCGAGTCCCCGGTGCTCGCGGTGCACCCGCTGGACGGCGGACGGTACGCGGTCGTCACCGAGGCGACCCCGTTCCACCCGCTCGACCACACCTGGCCCGACCAGCCCGCCGACCTCGGCACCCTCACCGTCGACGGCTCCGAGCTCGCCGTCGTCGACTGCCTGACCGGCGCGGTCGGCCCGGACGGCGGCGCGCCGCTGGTCGGCGCCGGCATCCCGGTCCGCCGAGGCGACGAGGAGTGGTCCTGGCTGGTCCTTCACGTGGTCGACGGAGACCCGGGCGACCTGGCCGGCAAGGTCGCGGTGCTCGCCGTCGACGCCGAGCGCCGCGCCGCCCTCTGCGCCTCGCACAGCGGGTGCCACCTGCTCGCCCTCGCCCTGAACGCCGCGCTGGCCCCGCGCTGGCGCAAGGACCCGGGCCGCGCCGACGCCTTCGGTCACCCGGACTTCGACAGCCTCGCGATGGCCACCTCCGTGATGGACACCGAGGCGAGCACCGACACCTACCGGCTCGGCAAGTCGCTGCGCAAGAAGGGCTTCACCACCGAGGCGACCGAGGACTTCCCGGCCCTCGCCGAGGCCCTGCCCGCCCTCACCGAGGCCGTCAACCGGCAGCTGGCCGCCTGGGTCGCCGCGGACGCCGCCGTCCGCATCGACGTCCCCGGTCCCGAGCTGACCGCCCGCCGCCAGTGGCACTGCGAGCTGCCCGAGGGCCCCGCGCAGATCTTCTGCGGCGGCACCCACCTGCACCACCTCGGCGAGCTGGCCGAGCTCCGCACCGAGCTGCGCCTCTCCGAGGACGGCAGCGAGCTGGTCGCCGTCACCCGCCCCAAGCGCGGCTGAGCGGGCCCTGAGCGGGCTCTGAGCAGCCCTGAGCAGCCCTGGTAGCCCTGAGCCGGGCCCGTAACACCGCGGGCGGCCACCCCCCGTCGTCCGGGGTGGCCGCCCGCTGTGCGTGCGCTCTCCGTGGTCCTCGTCCCGGATCCTCCCGGGATCCTTCTCGGACCCCCGGATCAGATCTTCGTACGGTGGAAGTTCAGGAACGAGCGGGACGGCGTCGGGCCGCGCTGGCCCTGGTAACGAGAGCCGTAGCGCGCGGAGCCGTACGGGTGCTCGGACGGCGATGAGAGCCGGAACAGGCAGAGCTGCCCGATCTTCATCCCCGGGAAGAGCTTGATCGGCAGCGTCGCGACGTTCGACAGCTCCAGCGTGACGTGCCCGCTGAAGCCGGGGTCGATGAAGCCGGCCGTGGAGTGCGTCAGCAGGCCGAGCCGGCCCAGGCTGGACTTGCCCTCCAGTCGCGAGGCGACGTCCTCGGGCAGCGTGATGACCTCGTACGTCGACGCCAGCACGAACTCACCCGGGTGCAGGATGAACGCGTCGTCGCCCTCCGGCTCGACCAGCCGGGTGAGGTCCGGCTGCTCCTCGGAGGGGTCGATGTGCGGGTAACGGTGGTTCTCGAAGACCCGGAAGAAGCGGTCCAGTCGCACATCGATACTGGAGGGCTGGATCATCGCAGGGTCGAACGGGTCGATCACGACCCGGCCCTTGTCGATTTCGGTCCGGATGTCCTTGTCAGAGAGCAGCACGCTTCGAGGTTACGTGCACGACACGGCCCCGGACGAATCGCCCGGGGCCGCACCCGTCACTCCCGCCGCGCTTCCGCGCCGCTTCCGCCTCGGTCAGGCCAGGAACTCCGCGGCCTCCAGCCGCATCGCCCGGGCCAGTTGCGGAGCGGACAGCTCCTGCACGTCGGCCAGCACCGAACTCCGCAGCCGTCCGCACTGCGGACAACGGATCAACCGGCCGGGCCCCAGCCGACCGGGCCCGAGGTTCTGCATCGGGAACGTGGTGGTGCTGAACAGGTGCCCCTCGGCACAACGAACGACGGCGCGCTGCTCCATCGGTCCCCTTCCCATCCTTACCCCAGTACTCACCCGTACTCATCGCGCCCCGGACGGGCCGGGGCCCCCGGGACAGCGTCACATTAGGGGAAGTTCCGGACATTCCACACCACGGCTCGCCGCCCCGAAACCCACCCCGCCGGAGCACTCTCACGCGGCCCACACAGTACGCCTCCGCCCCGCCCCGGGCCGCCTCCGCCACGACCTCCTGCCACCTGTGCAACCGGCGTCACGGATGGGGTACAGTGATGGCGGATCGAGCGGTCTCTGACGGCTCATCAGGCGGGCGTAGTTTAATGGTAGAACATGAGCTTCCCAAGCTTATAGCGCGAGTTCGATTCTCGTCGCCCGCTCCAGCAGTAAAGGCCCAGGTCAGGGGCATGATCCCCGACCCGGGCCTTTTGCGTTGGTGGAGCCGTTCCAGGCTCCGTGCCCCCCGCGGACCCTATTGGTCAGGCGCGTCTGTTCCGAACTTCCGTGCATGGCTCACCCGCCCCTGGGGGCAGGCGACTTGTCGGCGGTCGAAGTCGATGCGGACGTTGTCCCGGTCGAAGCCTCCGTTCCAGCGGGCGAAAGCCCCGGCCGGCCCTCGCGCGGGTGCCGAACCGGTGGGTGGTCGGTGCGTCGGCTCAGTGGGTGGGCGGGGTCCAGTCGGCGGGCAGGCCGGACTGGGCGAGGACGGAGTTGAGGCTGTAGTAGTCCTGGTCGGAAGCGATCCGGTGGTGCTCGCCGAGGTCGAGGAGGGTGGCCATCGGCACGGCGAACGGCTTGGGCGCACCCTTGAGGTGGCCGGAGTAGACGGCTTCGACGGTGATGTGGGAACCGTCCTGGTGGGTGGCCTTCACCGTGACGTGGACGTCGTCGATGAGGCTGTCGGTGCGGGCCTTCCACCCCGCGATCTCCTGGCGGCCGTGGAAGGTGACGCCCAGGCCCTGGTCGGTGTAGGTGCCGTCCGCGGTGAACAGGGCGCCGAGCGCCTGGGGGTCGGCACCGTTCCATGCGCCGGCCCATCCGGCGACGGCCTTCGGGAGGTGCTGCCCGGTGGGCTGCGCGGCCGCGGCGGTGGTGCCGAGTACGGCGCAGACGGCCGTGGCGCCGATCAGTGCGGTCAGGGTGCGGCGCGGGGTGGACTTCACGGTGGGACTCCTTCGGGTGGGGGCGGGTCGAGAGGCGGGTGCGTGGGGCGGGTGCGCGTCGGGGGTCAGGGGGTCAGGACGACCTTGCCGGAGACGGTGCCCGACTCGGCCAGGCGCAGGGCTTCGGCGGCCTCGGCGAGCGGCAGTTGGGCGGCGATGCGGGCGGTGACCTCGCCGCGGCGGACGGCGGCGAAGACCTCGGTGAGGTCGGCGCGCAGCCGGGCCCGGAAGCGGTCCTTGTTCAGCGGCCGACCGGCCCAGATGTTGTAGAAGTGGGCACGGCGCCCGTTGGGCAGGGTGTTCCAGAGCCAGGTGCGGGCGAGGATCTTCAGGACGGGCCACTGCTTGGAGCCGGTGTCGTCGCGGGTGGAGGCGCTGCCGTAGGAGATGAGGGTGCCGCCGGGGGCGAGCAGGTGCCAGGAGTCGACGACGCTCCGGCCGCCGACGTGGTCGAAGACGGCGTTCACCCCGCCGGGTGCCAGTTCGCGGACCTGGGTGGGCACGTCGCCGGCGCGGTAGTCGACCGGGACGACGCCCAGTTCCCGCAGGGCGTCGTGGTGCCGGGGGGAGGCCGTGCCGATCACCTTCACGCCCGCCGCGCGGGCGAGTTGGACCAGGACCGAGCCGACGCCGCCGCCGGCGCCGTGCACCAGGACGGTCTGTCCGGTGCGCACCCGGGCCTTGCGGTGCAGCATCTGCCAGGCCGTGATGCCGTTGACCACGACGGTCTCGGCCTCCGCCGCCGTGAGGCCCTCCGGGACTCGGACCGCGTCGTCGGCGTCGAGGACGACGTGGCTGGCCCACCCGCCGACCTTCACCAGTGCGGCCACCCGCTGCCCGGCCAGGGCCGGGTCGACACCCGCGCCGGTTGCCAGCACCCGGCCGACCAGGTCGTAGCCGGGCACGAACGGGAAGGCCGGCTGGTCGTAGTACCGCCCGCGGCGCATCTGCTGCTCGGCGAACGAGACGCCGGTCGCCTCCATGGCGACCACGATCTGCCCCCGGCCCGCCTCCGGAACGGCGCTCTCGCGGATCTCCAGGCCCTCCGGCGCGACGATGCCCGGCAGGACGACCTCGATACGACGTTGGGTGCTCATGATCGCCTCTTTCTCGTAGATGCTTTCGCGTTCGTTAGAAGTTATAGCTCTATCTGAACGCAAGAGTCAAGAGCGATGGTGATAACCTCTAACTAGCAACGGCTGGAGAGAAGAAGGCGGGTCATGGGCGAATCGGGTACGAGGACACCGAGGGAGCGCTACCGGGTACAGGTGCAGGAGGAGATCAAGCGGCACGCTTGGGGGCAGATCGCCACCGCCGGGGCCTCGGCGTTGTCCCTCAACGCCATCGCCAAGCAGATGGGCATGAGCGGGCCGGCCCTCTATCGGTACTTCGCCAACCGCGACGAGCTGATCACCGCGCTCGTCAGGGACGCCTACCGCAGCCTGGCCGACACCTTCGCCGCCCGCGCCGAGGCCGGCACCGACCTCGGCGGCCTGGCGGACGCGCTGCGCCGGTGGGCTCTGGACGACCCCCAGCGGTACTTCCTCGTCTACGGCACCCCCGTGCCCGGGTACCGGGCACCCGAGGACACCACGCGCATCGCCGCCGAGATCATGGCGCACCTCCTCGACGCCTGCGCCGCCGTGCAACCGCCCGCCACGCCGCGCCCGCTCGACACCCACCTCGCCGAGCACCGCGCCTGGGCCGGAGAGCACCCGGCCCCGTCATCGGCGCTCGGCCGGGCACTCGCCTTCTGGACCCGCCTGCACGGCGTCCTCTCGCTCGAACTCGCCGGACACTTCACCGGCATGGGATTCGACCCCACCGAGCTCTACGCCGACGAGGTGCGAGCACTCGGGGGCCGGTGGGGCTGACACCCGGGGCAGCCCGACCGCCGGAGTCGCAGGTCCGCTGACCTGCGACTCCGGCGGCTCGGGGGTGCCGGGGTCAGTGGGTGCCGGCGGCGAGGGCTTCGAGGGCGGGGACGAGGGCGGCGGGGGAGGGCAGGGCCGCGTTCTCGGCCCGGAGTCGGGCGGCTCCCTCGCGGAGGCCCGGGTCGGTGAGGAGACGGTCGAGGAGCGGGGTGTCGACGTCGGGGGAGGCGGAGCGCAGGGCGGCGCCGGCGGCGGTGAGGGCGTCGGCGTTGATGAAGTGGTCGGCGCCCTGGGGGAGCACGAGTTGGGGCAGGCCGGCCTGGAGGGCGGTGAGCATGGTGCCGGAGCCGCCGTGGTGGATCAGCGCGTCGGAGGTGGTCAGCAGTTCGGCGAGCGGGACCCAGGGGAGCGGGCGGACGTTGTCCGGCAGGGTGCCGAGCGGGGCGAGGTCGGCGTCGCCGACGGCCAGCAGGAACTCGGCGTCCACCGAGGCGGCGGCCTCGATGAGGCGGACGATCGCGCGGACGCCGTCCATTTCGGTGAGGATGGTGCCCAGGGTGACGGCGACGCGCGGGCGGGTGCCGCGGCGGAGCAGGTCCGCGGGGACCACACCGCCGCCGTTGAAGGGCAGGTAGCGCATCCGAAGGCCGTCCGGGTCGCCGCCGAGCGAGGCGGGGACGACGTTCACCGGGGTGGCCTTGGCGGGGCCTGCCAGACCGTGTGTCTCGTAGGCCTCGGTGAAGTTGGCGGCGATCCGCACGGCCATGCCGAGGCCCGAGGCCACGCCGAAGTTCTGGATCACCGAGGGGATCTCGAGCTTGGTGGCGACCAGCGGGGCGGCAGCCTGGAAGGAGTCGTGGACCACCAGGTCGGCGCCCCAGTCGCCGGCCGCGGCCAGCAGGCCGTCGACGGTGGAGCGGGAGGCGAGGGCGAAGCCCTTGGCGGCCCTGTCGAGGATCTGATCCTGGGTCAGGTCAAGCGCGACGTAGCGGATCTTCTCGCCGGTGGACTGCTCGATGGTCTCCCGGATGCTGCGGCCGTCGCCGATCTCGATGATCGGGAAGCCCGCCGCCCGGAGCGGTTCCAGGGGCCTCGATCCGGCGAAGAGGACCTCGTGCCCGGCGGCCCGCAGGGCCTGGGCGGTCGGGATCATCGGGAAGAGGTGGCCGGCCGCGGGCGGGCCGGTGAAGAGTATGCGCACGGGTGTCTCCTGATCATTCGGCAGTCGGGCCGGGCGGGCCGGTCCGTCGGCCGGTCGGGCGGTCGCCGGACTGGTGCGGGTCGTTCGGATGCGCCCGCACCTCCTCCCTATCGGAACTGACGAATGGTCAAGTCCTGTTCCCCGGGGGATCGATAATCGGACGTTCTGCCGCCGGCCTTGCCGGCCGGGAGGCGGTGTGCTCCGCGGTGGGGCGGGCGGCGGTGGGAGCGGCCGGAGGGAGCGGCGGTTCGGAGCGGCGGTTCGGGGTGGCCGCTCAGAGCGGTGGGAGGGGGAGGGTCCGGAGCCGGTCGGGGTCGGCGAGGAGGTTGATCTCGGTGATCAGGCCGTTGACGGCGGTGAGCGACAGGACGGAGAACAGCCTGCCGTCGGGGGCCGTGGCCAGGCCGAGGGTGCCGTTGATCAGGACCGGGCGGGCGAGCGGGGCGAGGCCGCGGAAGAGCAGGGCCTGCTGGGCGACGGCCGGGGCGCCGTGGACGAGGCGGGGCAGGGTGCCGAAGCGGGTGGCGCCGACGTCGGCGCGGAGGGTGACGTCCGGGTCGAGCAGGGTGACCAGGGCCTCGAAGTCGCCGGTGCGGGAGGCGGCGAGGAAGGCGTCCACGACGACGCGCTGGCGGGTGAGGTCGCTCTCCGGGGTGGCCGCGCCCCGGACCCGGCGGCGGGCGCGGCTGGCCAGCTGCCGGGTGGCGGTGGGGGTGCGGTCCACGATCGGGGCGAGGTCGTCGAAGGGCACGGCGAACATGTCGTGCAGCACGAAGGCGAGCCGTTCGGCCGGCGGCAGGGTGTCCAGGACGACCATCATGGCCAGCCCGAGCGAGTCGGCCAGCAGCGCGGCCTGCTCGGGGTCGGCGGCGTCGAGGCGGCCGATCACCGGGTCGGGCACATGGGTGTCCAGCGGCTCCTCGCGCCGGGCGGCGCGGGAGCGGAGCTGGTCCAGGCAGACCCGGCCGACGACGGTGGTCAGCCAGCCGGCCAGGTTGTCGACCCGGGACGCGTCGGCGCGGCTGAGCCGGAACCAGGCCTCCTGGACGGCGTCCTCGGCCTCGCTCAGTGAGCCGAGCATCCGGTAGGCCACCGCCCGGAGCCGGGGGCGCTGCTGCTCGAACTGCCGGGCCAGGGAGTCGATTTCGTTCATCGGGCGCCGTCGCAATCGGTCGTCGGGGCCGTCCGGTCGTGACGGGCTGGACTCTGTCTGACATGTGACGATAGGTCGGCCATGGCGGCGCGGGCGTCAGGTGGCGACGCCGACGGTCCGGTGGACCGACTCCGGCCGCTCCAGCAGGGCGAGCATGCAGTGGGCGACGTCGGCGCGGGCGACCGAGAGGCCGCGGCGCACGTTGCGCCCGTACGCCGTCCGGTAGTCGCGGGTGACCGGCTTGTCGGTGAGGCGGGGCGGGCGGACGATCGTCCAGTCGAGTCCGCTGTCGCGGACCACGTCCTCCATGTGGGCCAGGTCGGCGTAGTGCCGGCGCAGCGCGGCCCGGGTGAGCGGCGCGGCGAGGTGGCGCATGAAGAACCCGTCGCCCGGGTCGTGCCGGGGCGGTCGCGGGCGGGCGGGGGAGGGGACGGCGCCGATCGGGGCCGCGCTGACCACGATCAGGCGCCGGACGCCGACCTCGCGCATCGCGGCGGCCACCGACCGGGTGCCGCGCCAGGCGACCCCGGCCTCGGCGCCGGAGCGGGGGCCGAGGGTCGAGAGGACGGCGTCCGCACCGGTGATCGCGGTGCGCAGGGCGGCCGGTTCGGCGGAGGCCAGGTCGGCCTGGACGACCCGGACGGTCTGTGGGGCCGGGGCGTGGCCGGCGGTGTCGGACAGCCCGGCCGGGTTGCGGACCACGGCGGTGACGTCGTGGCCGGCGGCGAGGGCCTGGTCGAGGAGCTGCCGTCCGATACCGCCGGTGGCGGCGAGGATGGTGAGTTTCATCGGGCTGCCTCCTGTCTGCGAGGGGTGGCGTGCGGCGGCGACACCCTATGAGCGGATCGGACGGCAGGAGTGTGACGACGGGGGCGGTGAATGTGACGCAGGTCACATGATTCAGGGTCGCGGGGCCGGGTCGCGGGGCCGGGCCGTACGGCGCCCGGGCCGTACGGATCCCCGGCCTGTACGGCGCACCGGTCCGCGGCGGGTCAGGCGGCGGCGAGGAAGTCGCGGACGGTCTTGGTGAAGGCCTCCGGCTGCTCGGCGATCACGACGTGGCCGGTGTCGAACTCGGCGTACTCGCTGCCGGCGATGGCCGCGTGCAGGCGGCGTGCGTTCTCCACCGGAATGGTGGCGTCCTGGGCGCAGCCGATCACCAGGGTCGGGGCCTGGACGAGGGGGAGCAGGGTGGTGATGTCGAGGTGGAGGTCGAGTGCGATGTGCCGCAGTGTGCCGGGGGTCGGCTGCATGAAGCCGGCGCTGGCCTCGACGCCCTCGCGGCCGATCCGGTTGAGGAAGCCGCGGCTGAAGGCGGTCAGGGTGGCGTAGCGGCCGAAGGCGGCGGCGTCGCCGGCGAGGGCGAGCCAGACGGTCATCATGTTGCGCACGTACTCGTCGTCCGCGTTGATCCAGCCCGCGGTGGCGACCAGGCAGCGCACCTGCTCGGGGCGTCGGGCCGCGGCGGCGGTGGCGACGACGGCGCCGAGCGAGAAGCCGACCATGTGGACGGGGCCGCGGCCGGCGTCCTCGATGACGGCGTTGACCTGGGCGGCGAGGGTGTCGATGGTCAGCTCGGCGCCGTCGTCCTCGGCGGCCTCGCTGCCCGACAGGTCGGGGAGGAGCAGGGTGTAGCGGTCGGTGAAGGCGTCCAGCAGCTGGTCCCACATGGCGGAGCCGGGGCCGGTGCCGTGGACGAGGATCAGGGTCTCGGGGCCGTCGCCCACGATGCGGTAGGGGATGCGGGCGGTGTCGACGGTGACGCTGGGCATGGCGGGTGGTCCCTTCGGCGGGCGGGGTGCTGCGCTGGCAAAAAGTAAACTACACGGTGTAGGCGATGGATTCAACTACACCGTGCAGTGCAATGTGAGGAGTGGCCTCGCCCCGGCTGCGCGACCTCGAAGGCTGGGAGTGGGGCGAGGGCCGGCCCCGGGGTGGGACCGGCCCTCGCCGTGACGGTGGCGCCGCGTCAGCCGTAGAGGCGCAGGAACGCCCGGATGCCGGCGGTGACGCCGGCCGTCAGCTCGGCCTCGGGGAGGTGGATCGCGCCGTAGAAGGTGGCGTCGGCGGCGCCGCTGAACGTCAGCAGGGTGAACTGGGTGGCGGCCAGCTCGGTGTCCTCGACGTGCAGCAGCCCCTGGTCGGCGAGGCGGCCGAAGTGCGCGGCGAGGTCACGCTGGGAGGCGAGCGGGCCGGCGTCCAGCCAGGCGTTCAGGACCTCGGCCGGGATGTTGCCGGCCTCGGCGCGGATCGTCCGGCCGAGTGCGTAGTGGTCGCCCGCTCCGAGGACGGCGCGGGCGCGGTCGAGGGCGAAGGCGGTGAGGTCGGCCTCCAGGTCGACGATCTTGTGCAGGTGCCGGTCGGCCAGGCCGGCGATGATCTCGGTCAGCTCGCCGGCGGTCTCCAGGGCGACGGAGAGGAACAGCTTCTCCTTGTCGCCGAAGTGGTTGTAAATGGTGCGCTTGGACACGCCGGCCTCGGCGGCGATCGCGTCCACGCTGGCCCGGGTGTAGCCCTCGCGGCCGAACACCGTGCTCGCGGCGCGGGCGATGGCCTGCCGCTTCTCGGGCATCCGGCGCGAGCCCGTGGCCGGCGCGGGCGCTCCGGAGGTCGCTGAGGTCCCAGGGGTCATCGGGCGGTCTCTCCTTCGCTGAAGATTGCACTACTCGGTGCAGTTTACGCCTGGGGGGCGTGCTGTGCGGCCGGTGCGCCGGCCGTGGAACTGACGCGGCGCGGCGGCCGTCCAGGGGAGTGCGGAGGAACGAAATCCCGTCCCGGGTTGAACCCCGGGAGAAGGCGGAGGTCCCGGTGCAGCCAGGTGGTACCGAAGTGAACGTCGAGACTCCCGCCGAGCCGCGGCCGGCGGCGGTCGCCCCGTCGTCCGCCCCGTCCGCGCACGCCGGGGCGGTGGACCAGGCGGCGGCGGCCGTGCGCTGCGAACTCCTGCTGCAGGACTCGCTGGACGCCGTCCGGCCGCAGCTCACCTGGCGGCACGGGGCCGCCCGGGCGGGCGCGCGGCTTCCGGTGCCCGGGTCCGGCCCGGACGACGCGGCCGTGCACTGGTACGTCGGCCGTAGCCGGGACATCGTCACCATCGTCTCGGCGGCCCGCCGGGCGGCGCTGCCGGGCATGGTCGAGACGCGGTGGCGGCGGCGCGGATGGACCGTCACCTCGGTGAACGCCGGGCGCGAGCGGCCCGGCCTCGCCGCGACCACGCCGGACGGCTACCGGCTCGCGCTGGAGTTCGGCGAACTGGGCGAGGCCCGGCTGACGGCGCTGTCGCCGGGGGTGGCCCGCTCGGAACCGTGGGCGGACGGCGGGGTCGAAGTGCCGGGATCCTCGGGCTGCTCGACCCGGCTGCCGGAGGTGTGCTGCCCGTTCTGGAGTGCCATGGGGTGAGGCGGGGCGACGGTGCGGGGTGGGATAGGGGAGGCGCGGAGCGAGTCCCCCCAGACACGCTCCGCACCGCCTCGTCGCACGGCTTCGACGCGCGTCGCTCCCCCCGACTCCCCGGCCTCTCGCCGTCCCCCCTGGCTCCACCCTCCGGCGAGGGTCGTCCGCACAGGCCTCGGCGAGCCCCCTGTCGGCGGAGGCGTCGTTGATCTCCACGCTAACAAACCGAGTGGTTGGTTTGTCAATATCGGGATCCACGAAACATCCACATCTGCGGGCCGGGGATCCGGGTCGGGGCGCAGCCGTCTGACCGGCCGTCACCGGCCCGTCGGGAGGCCTCGACAGTGCACCGGGGGTGTGTCGCGGCGCATCCGCCCGCACTCGTTCGAGTGACCGGAATCCGACATTCCGATCGCTCGTTCGGGTCGGCGCGCAGGAGAGTGCGCGGGCTCAGCGCAGCAGCCGGCGCTCCTTGGCCACGGCCACCGCTCCGGCCCGGGTGTCCACGCCCAACTTGTCGTAGATCCGGCCCAGATGGGTCTTCACTGTCGCCTCGCTGATGAACAGCGCGCGGGCGATCTCCCGGTTGCCCAGGCCCTGCGCCAGCTGGGCCAGGATCTCCTGCTCCCGCTCGGTGAGCTGCGGCGCCGGGGCCCGCATCTGGGCCATCACCCGGGAGGCGACCGGCGGGGAGAGGACGGTACGGCCGCGCGCCGCCGCGTGCACCGCGGCGAACAGCTCCTCCGGCCGCTCCGCCTTCAGCAGGTAGCCGGTGGCGCCCGCGCCGATCGCCCGGGTGATGTCGGCGTCGGTGTCGTACGTGGTCAGGACGAGGACGTGCGGGGCGCCGGGCGCGGCGGTGATCCGGCGGGTGGCCTCCACACCGTCGATGCCCTCGCCGAGCTGGAGGTCCATCAGCACGACCTGCGGCGCGAGGCGGGCCGCCAGCGCGACCGCCTCCTCCCCGTCGCTCGCCTCGCCGACCACCTCGATGTCCCCGGCGCTGGCCAGCAGTGCCAGCAGGCCGGCCCGGACCACGGCGTGGTCGTCGCAGACCAGCAGGCGGACCGGCGGTGTCGCGGGGGCGGTACTCATGGCCGCCTCCCGGTCGTTCGCTCGTTCATCGGGGCTCCAGGGGTGCTCGTCGGGGCTCCAGCGGGATGGCGGCCGAGACGACGGTGCCCTCGCCGGGTGTGCTCTCGACGGTCAGGGTGCCACCGAGCTGGCGCAGCCGGGCCCGCATCGCGGGAAGTCCGTGGCCGCGCCCGCTGTCGGGCCGGGCGACGGCCCGGGCACCGCCGGCCGGCCCGTCGGCCCGGAAGCCCCGGCCGTTGTCGGCGATGTCCAGGACGGCCTGGTCGCCGAGGAAGGAGAGGGTCAGCGCGGCGGCCGAGGCGCCCGCGTGCTCACGGACGTTGGCCAGCGCGCCCTGGGCGATCCGCAGCAGCGCGGACTGGGCGGCGGCCGGCAGCGGCACCGCGGCGCCGTCCAGGTGGAAGCGGACCGGCAGGCCGCTCTCGGCGGACTCCCGCTCGGCGAGCGCGCGCAGCGCCTGGTCCAGCGTGCGGCCGTCGGCGAGTTCGGCGGGCGCGAGGTCGTGGACGAAGCGGCGGGCCTCGGCGAGGTTGCGGGCCGCCACCTCGGCGGCGGTCCGGACGTGGGTGCGGGCCGTCACCGGGTCGGCGTCCCAGGTGCGGTCGGCGGCCTGGAGCAGCATCTGCTGGCTGGAGAGGCCCTGTGCCAGGGTGTCGTGGATCTCCATGGCCAGCCGCTCGCGCTCGGCCAGGGTGCCCTCCCGCCGCTCGGTGGCGGCGAGTTCGCGCCGGGTGCGGCGCAGGTCGCGGATCAGCGCGCGCTGCCGCTCGGCCTGCCGCTCCATGAAGAGGAAGACGCCGGTGGCCAGCGCGGCCACGGCGGGCGGCAGCAGGATCAGGTTGGCGTCCACACCGCCCAGCCGGACCTCGCCGACCACCACCAGCAGCGTGAGCGCGGCGACCAGCGGGATCGCCGCCCGGGCGGGCAGGGTGCGCAGGGCCGTGTAGACGAGCGGGACGGCGCACCAGGCGAAGCTCGGCGCCAGCAGCACCAGCACCGCCCAGAGCGCCACCACCAGCGCCAGCGGCCAGAGCCGGCGGCGCTGCCCCGGGGCGGGCGGGTGGCGGTGCGCCAGCCAGGAGCCGGCCGGCTGGGCGACGGCCAGGGCGAGGCCGAGGCCGATCACCCAGGGGATGCGCGGGCTGCCGGGGTGGTGGCCGAGGTAGCGGCCGAGCGAGGTGGCGAGCAGCAGCAGGAAGGCGGAGTCGAGCAGGACGGCCAGCCGGCCGGCGTCCGGATCACCGGCGGCGGCTCCGGGCGCGGCGGCGGGCTCGGGCTGCTCCACGTGCTCGCTCCTCACTCCGCTTCCGAACGCGGCGGTTGCCGCGCCACCCGGGCCGGCCGGGGACCTCCCCAGGGCCGGCGGGACCTTCCCAGGGCCGGCGGGACCTTCCCCGCCCGGGACCGCCCCAGGGTCGGCCGGGACCTCCCCGGGCCGCGTACGGACCGGGCTGACCTGCGCCGATCCCTCGATGGTGACCCGTCCGGGCGGGGCGCGCATCAGCCGATCGGTTGACGGGTCCGTCATCCATCATGCGCGCGGGCGGCGGCCGGACCGTCGATGTGGGGAGGGGGTCCGCGGCCGGAGGATCGGTACCGAAGCCGCCGAGCCCGATCCGGTCCCCTGGTTCCGGCCGTGGCCCCCCGAGCGATCCGACGAGGAGCTGGACCATGAAGAAGACCTCCGTGCGCACCCGCGTGCTGACCGGTACCGTCGCCGCCGCCGCGCTGGCGGCCGCCACCGTCGGCGCCGTCTCGGCCAGCGCCGAGACCACCGAGGCCCCGGCCGCCGCCACCGCGGTGAAGGCCGACACCCAGGACAAGAACCTCACCCAGACCACCGGTCTGACCATCGAGGCCGCCACCAAGGCCGCCGAGGCCGCCCTGAACGCGGCCACCAAGGCCGGCCAGCACGTCTCCGTCGCCGTGGTGGACCGCGACGGCGTCACCCGGGTGCTGCTCAAGGGCGACGGGGCCGGCCCGCAGTCGCCGGAGTCCGCCGAGCGCAAGGCGTTCACGGCCGTCTCCTGGAACGCGCCGACCTCCGAGCTGGCCAAGCGCCTCGCCCAGGCGCCGAACCTCAAGGACATCCCCGGCACGCTGTTCCTGGCCGGCGGCGCCCCCGTCCAGGCCAAGGGCGCGCCGATCGCGGCGATCGGTGTCGCGGGCGCGCCCAGCGGCGACCTCGACGAGCAGTTCGCCCAGGCGGGCGTGGCCGAGCTCGCCAAGTAGCAGCGGGCTACGGCGGGCTACGGCGGGCGGCGCGGGCGGCGCGGGCGGCGCGGGTGGCCGGTGCGAGGCCGGTGAGCAGCCGGCGGTGCGCCGGGGCGGGCCCCCGACCGTCCCGGCGCACCGGCCACCGCGTCGTCGCCCGCCTGCGCCCCTCGCCCGCCACCCGGGTACCGGGAGCTCCCCGTAGCGGGGACCCCGAGTGGGGAACCCGAGTGGGGAACCCCGCGTACGTGGGACCCCGAGTACACGGGACCCCGCCCGGAAACCGGTGCGGCGTCGTACCGGAGCGGTCAGGATGTCCGCATGGCACACATGACCGAGGCCGAGTGGCGCGCCTTCCTCTCCGCCGGCACCCGAACCGCCAAGATCGCCACCACCCGGGCCGACGGCCGCCCGCACGTCGCGCCGGTCTGGTTCCTGCTGGAGGGCGACGAGATCCTCTTCAACACCGGCGCCGACACCGTCAAGGGCCGGACCCTGGCCCGCGACGGCCGGGTGATGATCTGCGTGGACGACGAGCGGCCCCCGTTCGCCCGCGTCCTGGTCCAGGGCACCGCCCGGCTCAGCGACGACCTGGCCGAGGTGCGCAGCTGGGCCACCCGGATCGCCGCCCGGTACATGGGCGAGCACCGTGCCGAGCAGTACGGGGCCCGCAACGGCGTGCCGGGCGAACTGCTCGTACGGGTGAAGATCGAGAAAGTCGGCGCAGAACAGGGGGTGGCCGACTGAAAAGCCGGGTGCCGCTGTCAGTGGCCCGTGGCAGGCTTCCCGGTATGACGGCGTGGACCCTCAACGACATCGAACGTGCGATCCGCTCCTCCTGGGGTGTCGACACCTGTGCGCCCGAGGACTTGGCCCACTGGCGTCCCGACAATCCCGCCCGCGGCCAGTGCGGGGTGACGGCGATGGTGCTGCACGACCTGCTGGGCGGCGAGCTGATGATGGGCGAGGTGCACGTCGGCGGGGTCCGGACGGACCTCCACTGGTGGAACAGGTTCGCCACCGGCGTCGAGATCGACCTCACCCGCGAGCAGTTCGGCCCGGACGAGCGGGTCGGCCCTGGCCGGCCGGTCGCCCGACCGCAGCGCCCCGGCCGGCTCCAGGCCCAGTACGAGCTGCTGCGCCACCGGGTGATCGCCGAGCTGGAGGCGGGCCTGTCCCCGGTCTCCGTGCTGCCGGCGCGGGCGGTCGCCTGAGCGGGCGGTGCGTCCCGCCCGGGCGCGCATGAACCCCGGCGCCGGGCCGGCCTGACGTACAGTCGGGCGCGCCGGATCGTGGACGGGCGACGGGCGACGGGCGACGGGCGACGGGCGACGGGCGGCAGGCGGCAGGCGACAGGCGGCAGGGCGCCGTGGCGATGACGGGAGTGTGCGATGTCCGGGATGACGGTCGGGTTCGTGGGGCTCGGCGCGATGGGGCAGGGCATGGCCGCCAGCCTGCTGCGGGCCGGCCACGTGGTCCGGGTCTGGAACCGTTCGCCCGGGCCGGTGGCCGCGCTGGTGGCCCAGGGCGCGGAGGCCGCCGACGGTCCGGCAGACGCCTTCGCCGCCGAGGCGGTGGTCTCCATGCTCGCCAACGACGAGGCGGTCGAGCGGCTGCTGCTCGACCCGGCCCTGCTGGCCGGCGCCGCGGCGTCCGTCCACGTCAACATGGCCACGGTCTCGGTGGCGCTCGCCGAGCGCGCCGCGGCCCTGCACGCCGAGCACGGCCTCGGCTACGTCGCCGCACCCGTGCTCGGCCGGCCCCCGGTGGCGGCGGCCGGCGAGCTCAACGTCCTGGCCGCCGGGAGCACCGCGGCGCTCGCCGCCGCGGAGCCGCTGCTCGCCGCGATGGGCCGGCGGACGTGGTACTTCGGCGAGCGCCCGCCGCAGGCCAACACCGCCAAGATCAGCGCCAACTTCCTGCTGGCCTGCGCGATCGAGTCGATGGCCGAGGCGTGCAGCCTGGCCGAGGCCAACGGCGTCCGGCCGGCCGACCTGATCGAGATGCTCAGCGGCACGCTCTTCCCCGGCCCGGTCTACTCCGGCTACGGCGCGATGGTCGCCGAGCGCCGCTACGAACCGGCCGGCTTCCGGCTGCCGCTCGGCCTCAAGGACGTCAACCTCGCGCTCACCGCGGGTGCCGACGCCCACGTACCGCTGCCCTTCGGCAGCATCCTGCGGGACGCCTTCCTCGACGCGCTCGCGCACGGGGACGGCGAGAAGGACTGGGCCGCCGTCGCGGCCGTCGCCCGCCGCCGGGCCGGGCTCCCGGAGTAGCGGACCTCATCGGCCACAAGGCGAAGACCCGGTGCGAAGAGCCGGTGCGAAGCCGGTGCCAGGACCCGGGGCGACAACCCGGCGCCAGGACCCCGCGCCAGGACCCCGCGCCCGGACCCGGTGCGAAACCCCGGTGCCCGCCGCCGTACCGGCTGCCTACGATCGCGGCGTGACGCTCACACACGAACCCCGCTCCGAGGAGCCGTGGCTGGTCCGCACCGGCCGGCTGGAGCTGCGCGCGGTCTGCGCCGACGACCTCGCCGCGCTGTTCCGGATCAACACCGACCCCCGGACCTGGAGCCACGTGCCCGAGGGCCGGCACCGGGACGAGGAGACCACCCGGGCCTGGATCGAACGGGCCGTCGGGCGCTGGGAGTCGGGCGGACTCGGCTACTGGACGGCCCGGCTGCCCGCCGACGGCACGGTGGTCGGCGTCGGCGGCGTCGCCTTCCAGCCCGACTCCGGTTTCTGGAACCTCTACTACCGGCTGGACCCGGCGCACTGGGGCCGTGGCTACGCCACCGAGCTGTCCCGGGCCGCGATCGACGCCGCCCACCGGCACGCGCCGGAGGTGCCGGTGGCGGCCTGGATCCACAGCCACAACGCCGGCTCCCGCGGGGTCGCCGCCCGGCTCGGCCTGACCGACCAGGGCCTGCGCCGGGACCCGACGCTCGGGGAACTGCTGCACCTGTACACCGACCGGCAGGTGCCGCCGGCCGGGTCGTAGACTCGAACCCTTTGCCGGCCGACACAGCCACGGGGGTCCCGATGTCCGAGCAGCACGCCGCTGCCGAGGTGCCGCGCAGCTTCCTCTTCCTGGTCGCGGGCTCGCGGGCGGGCGGCAACTCCGAGCAGCTCGCCCGGCTCGCCGCCGAGGCGAGCCTGCCGGCCGGCGCGGAGCAGCGCTGGCTGCGGCTGAGCGACCACCCGCTGCCGCCGTTCGAGGACCGCCGGCACACCGGCGACGGCGGCTTCCGCGAGCCGGCGGGGCACGAGCGCACCCTGCTGGACGCCACGCTGGCCGCGACCGACCTCGTCTTCGTCGCGCCGCTGTACTGGTACTCGCTGCCGACCAACGCCAAGCTCTACCTCGACCACTGGTCGGCCTGGCTGCGGGTGCCCGGCGCGGACTTCCGTGCCCGGATGGCCGGCGGCACCGTCTGGTCCGTCACCGCCCTCGCGACCGAGCCCGACAAGGCCGACCCGCTGATCGGCACCCTGCGGCTCTGCGCGGACTACATGGGCATGCGCTGGGGCGGCGCGCTGCTCGGCAACGGCACCCGCCCGGGGGACGTGCTGAAGGACGAGCAGGCGCTGGTCGCCGCCGAGTCGTTCTTCGCCGGCTGAGCCGCGCGCCCGGCCCGGCGGCCGTTCGGGACGGCCCCTCCGGGCGTGTACCGGTCACGCTGGGGTCATTCCACAGGGCGGTGCAGAAGCCATGTCAGGTGACGGAGTTGGGCCCATCGGACAGGGTGAGGCCGGAGGCGTGTACGAAGCGTGGCACCCGCCTTCCGGGGCGGGTCGGTCCTTCGGTAGTCTCCGTCGGACTTTCAGCTTCGCGGGGGGACCGCTGTTCGGACAGCCCACCCTGCCGCGCCCCCGGGCCGCGCCCGGACACTCTCGTGAGGTCTTCCTTGCCCATGTCCATACGTCGCAGTCTTGCCCTCGCCGGCGCCGCCGCGCTCGCGTCCTCGATGGTGCTGGCCGGTGCCCAGGGTGCCGCCGCCGTCGGAACCACCGGCTCCCCGTCCGCCGCGGCCGTGCCGCAGGCCGACAAGGCCGGGCACCAGAGCGTCGACCTGTCCGTGCACGGTGTGCCGGACACCTTCATCGCGGGTGGTGACGCCCGCGAGTTCACGTTCAAGATCGACAACTCGACCAAGCACGACTTCGCCCTCATCCCGCTGCTCAAGTTCAAGAACCGCGAGGGCAGCCTGGAGGCGGGCGACCTCAAGGTCGAGTACCAGCTGCCCGGCGGCCAGTGGCTGCCCGGCTCGGTCGCCCCCGGCGGCGGGGACTCCGACGACGACGCGGTGCTCACCCTGCTCGGCGGCGTGGGCCAGGACGGGAACGTCGCCGACGACGCCCTCCAGGTCGTCAACCAGGGCAAGAACCTCACCATCAAGGTCCGGGTCTCCTTCACCAAGGACGCCCCGCTCGGCAAGGCCGGCGTGGTCCCGGTGGTGTTCTCCGCCCAGCTCGACGACAAGACCCACGAGCCGGTCGGCGAGGGGCACTTCAGCTGCGACGGCATCCGCGGCGCCGGCTTCACCATCAAGGCCGGTGGCACCAAGCCGAGCCCGACCGGCAAGCCCACCACGGCGAAGCCGACCACCGGCAAGCCGAGCCCGACGGCCACCCACTCGCCGTCCGCGACCGCCACCGCCTCGCCCTCCGCGACGGCCTCCGCGACGGCCACCGCGACCGCGACCACCACCGCGTCGGCGTCCGCGACGACGACCGCGACCGCCTCGCCGTCCGCGACCACCACCGCCACCGCCTCGCCGTCGGCGACGGCCACGTCGACCGCCACCGCCTCGCCGTCGGCCACCACCACGCCGACCGAGGCCGCCACCAGCTCCGCCCCGGCCCCGGCCGCGAGCAGCAGCGACGTGCAGCAGCCGATCGACTTCCCCGTGGCGGTTCCGGCCGTGACCGCGCCGAAGCTCACCCCGGCCGCCGTCACCAAGGCCAAGGCCGCCGCCGACAACGCGGACAAGGCGCTGGCCCAGACCGGTGGCGGCGACGACACCACCGCCATCGCGATCGCCGGCGGTGCCGTCCTCGCGGCCGGTGCCGGCACCCTCGTGGTGCTGCGCCGCCGCAAGTCCGCCTCGCAGGGCTGACCGGGCTGCTCTGACCGGGCTGCTCTGACCGGGCTGGGCTGACCGGGCTGGTCTGACCGGGCAGGGCCCGGGCGAACTGCTCAAGCGCCCCTCGGGTGTCCGTCCGCCGGACACCCGAGGGGCGTTTCCGCTTCCGGTGGGTCGCATAGGATGACCGGCCGGAGGGGGGCGGAGCGGCGCGGAGAGGTACAGGGGTGCGGGGAGCACGTTCGGCACGGGTCAGGACCGACTACGAGGCCGCCACCGGGCGGATCGCGGGCCTGCCGCTCCGCAGACACCACGTCCTGCTGGTCGCCTGGACGGTGCTCTGGTTCCTGCTGGTCGAGCCCAGCGGCGGCTTCTCCTGGCACTACCTGCGCCAGGGCGAGGAACTGCTCTTCAGCGGTCAGGCCGACGGCGGGCTCTCGCTCTACGCCCACCACCCCGAGCTGCAGATCGGCCCGGTCAGCCTGGCCGTGGCCCGGCTCTTCGACCCGTTCGCCGCGCACACCGGCCAGGTGCTGGCCGAGGCCGCGATGTCCGGGCTGGGCCTGGTGATGCTGGTCCTGGTGGGCCGCACCGCCGCCTGGTACTACCTCGGCACCGGTACCAACCACCGCCGGCTCCAGCAGCGGCTGCTGATAGCCGGTCTGGCGTTCATCCCGATGTGGGTGGAGGTCTCGGTCCGCTTCGCGCACCTCGACGACGTGCTGGCGCTCTTCTTCACCACGCTCGCCGCGCACGCGCTGAGCCGCGGCAGGGCCGTCCAGGTGGCGGTCTACCTGGCGCTGGCGGTGGACTCCAAGCCGTGGGCGCTGGCCTTCGCCCCGCTGGTCCTCGCCCTGCCGCGGCCGGCCTGGCTGCGGACCGCGCTCTGGTTCGCCGGTCTCGTGGCCGTCGCCTGGCTGCCGTTCTACCTGGGCAATCTGGACACGGTGGCCGCCGCCAAGTTCACCATCCCCAACCAGCCGGCCTCGGCGCTGCGCTGGTTCGGGGTCACCGACCCGGCCACCCCGTGGTGGGACCGGCCCACCCAGTTCGCGCTGGGCCTGGGGCTGGGTACCATCGCCGTCTGGCGCGGCCGCTGGCCGGCCGTGGTGCTGCTGGGGGCGGACGCCCGGATCCTGCTCGACCCCAGCGTCTACACCTACTACACCGCCTCGATCCTGCTCGGCACCCTGCTCTGGGACGCGGTCGGACAGAAGCGGCTGGTGCCCTGGTGGAGCTGGATCGCCCTGGCAGCGCTGTACGGGGGCACGCTGCTGATCCCGTCGGACGCGGCGCGCGGCCTCGTCCGGCTCGCGTTCGTGGTGGTCTCGGCCGGGTACGTGCTGCTCTGGCCCACCCGGCGGGGCCGCCGTCCGCACCGCGGTGACGGCGGGGCGGCCCGCGGCCGAGGGGCCCGGCGGCGTGAACGGACGCTGGTGGGGACGGCTCCGTAGGCCGGAGTCCGGCGCCCTCCTCAGCCCGCGACGAGGCGGCGCGCGTCGTCCGGCACCGCGGTGGGCCGGGCCGCCCGGGACCGGTCGAACAGCACCGCCGCCAGCGCCACGCCGACCGCGGCCCCGGTCAGTTGGGCCAGCACGAAGCCCGGCACGGAGCCGAACGCTATCCCGGTGTAGCTGTCGGTCAGCGTCCGCCCGAGGGTGACCGCCGGGTTGGCGAACCCGCCCGAGGAGGTGGCCCAGCAGGCCGCCCCGACCCAGAGGCCGACCGCCGCCGGCACCAGCCGCCCGCGCCCGCTGCCGGCCAGCCCGGCGACCACCAGCATCAGCGTTCCGGTGGCCACCACCTCGCCCAGCCAGAGGGCCGTCCCGTCCCGGCCGTGCCCGGACGGCTCGGCGAACGGCCGCCCGAACATCACGTTGGCCAGGCCCGTCCCGGCCACCGCGCCGGCCGTCTGCGCCGCCGCGTACGCGCCCAGCTCGCGCAGCGTCGGCGCCGGCCCGCTGCCGTCGCGCCGGCCGGTCCACCACGCACCCGCCGTCACCAGCGGGTTGAAGTGCCCGCCGGAGACCGGGCCGAGCAGTTCGATCAGCACCGCCAGGGCGAACGCGGAGGCGCCGACGTTGGCGAGGAAGCGCACGGCGCCGTCGGAGCTGAGTGCGGCGGCCTGGATGCCCGAGCCGACCACCACGGCGGCCAGCGCCGTCGTGCCGACCGCCTCCGCGGCCAGCCGTCGTACCAGGGGCGCAGGGGTGGTGGTCATGGCGCCCATGGTTCCGGCCGCCGCCCCGGCCCGGCAATAGGCGGCTTCGTCCAACCTGGGGCCGGGTCGCGGCCCTCGGCTCGGAGAGTCGCACGGGGCTGACGGCCCCCGGTGCGCGCGGGGCCCGTGACACTGGGCTTGACCCTCACGCAACGGGAGGCGGGAGGGTCGTGGTCAGCAAGAAGGGAGCAACTCGTATGAGCGGGCGCAACGAGCGGGCCGGTGGACGGCACGCGTCTCGCGAACCGGCTGCCGGGCGCAGAGAGGTGGGCGCATGAGCGGCGGATACTCGGTCGGTGAGGTGGCGAAGATCGCCAGGGTCACCGTCCGCGCCCTGCACCACTACGACGAGATCGGACTGCTGTCCCCCCGGGGCCGGACCCCGGCCGGCTACCGCCGGTACCAGGACGCCGACCTCGACCGGCTGCAGCGGATCCTGTTCTACCGCGAACTCGGGTTCCCCCTCGAGGAGATCGCGGCCATCCTGGACGACCACTCGGTCACCCCGAGCGAACACCTGCGGCGCCAGCACCGGCTGCTGACCGACCGCATCGCCCACCTCCAGGAACTGGCCGCGGCCGTCGAACACGCCATGGAGGCAGAGAAGATGGGTATTCAGCTGACCCCGGAGGAGAAGTTCGAGCTCTTCGGTGAGTCCTACAAGGAGGAGTGGGAGACCGAGGCCGAGCAGCGCTGGGGCGACACCGCGGCCTGGGCGCAGTCCCAGCGGCGCACCGGTGGCTACGGCAAGGCCGACTGGGAGCGGATCAAGGCCGAGACGGACGCGCTCAACGCCCGCCTGGTCGAGGTCTTCACCGCCGGCGAGCCCGCCGACGGCGGCCCGGCCATGGACCTCGCCGAGGTCCACCGGCAGCACATCTGCGACAACTTCTACGACTGCACCTTCGAGATCCACCGCGGCATCGCCGGGATGTACGTCGCCGACCCGCGGTTCACCGCCACCTACGAGCAGCTCGCCCCGGGCCTCGCCCAGTGGCTGCACGACGCCATGCTCGCCAACGCGGCCTTCCGCACCGGCGAGTCGGCGTAACGTCCCGGCGCTCAGGCCACCCCACGGCCGAAGCTGCGGCGGTAGGCCGTGGGGGAGGTGCGCATCACGCGGCCGAAGTGGTGACGGAAGGTCGCGGCGCTCTCGAAGCCGACGGCGGTGGCGATCTCCTCCACCGAGCCGTCCGGGGATTCGAGCAGCGGCAGGCTGGCCGCGATGCGCTGGGTGACGACCCAGCGCATCGGGCTGGTGCCGTTGCGGGCGGTGAAGTGGCGCAGGTAGGAGCGGTCCGACATCCGGGCGGCGCGGGCCAGCAGGGAGATGGTCAGCGGGGAGGAGAGGTGGTCCATCGCCCACTGCATGGAGCGGGCGATGCCGTCGTCCTCCCCCTCGACCGGCCGGACCGCGGCCTCGATGAACTGGGCCTGGCCGCCGTCCCGGTGGGGCGGCACCACGAAGCGGCGGGCGACGCTGTTGGCCACCTTGGCGCCGTGGTCGCGGCGGACCAGGTGGAGGCAGAGGTCGATGCCGGCGGCGCTGCCGGCGCTCGTCAGCACGGAGCCGCCGTCCACGTAGAGGACGTCCGGGTTGACGCGCACCGACGGGTGGCGCTGCTGGAGCAGTTCGGCGTACCGCCAGTGCGTGGTGGCCTCGTGGCCGTCCAGCAGGCCGGCGGCGGCCAGCGCGAAGGCGCCCGAGCAGATCGAGACGATCCGGGCGCCGCGTTCGTGCGCCGTGCGCAGCGCGGCGACCAGGCCGGGGGAGACCTCGCCGCTGAAGGCGTTCGGCACCCCGGGGATCACCACGGTGTCGGCGGCGGCGAGGTCGTCGAGGCCGTGATGGGCGGTGAGCGAGAAGCCGCCGACGGCCCGCAGGGCGGTGCCCGGCCGGTCGGCGCAGACCTTCAGCCCGTACCAGGGGGCCGCCAGCAGTCCGCTGAGCTCCGGCCTGGCCAGCCCGAACACCTCGACCACCACGCCGAGTTCGAACGGTGTCATGCCGTCGAAGGCGTACACCGCGACATCGTGGACCGGCTCCGGCCGCCGCCCGATCGCGACGGCCACCGGCCCGGTCGTCTGCCGGTCGGGCTGCTGCTGCTCGGCCATGGGGGACCCCCTGCTGACGGGTGGCGGGATGGCGGTGAGTGTAGCTGTTCCGGCCAGTGCGGAATTTCTCCGAGGACGACTGCAACCTCGGGCGCCCCCGCGCGTCCATCGATATGGGGGGGCATCCGGAGCCGGAAGAGCGGTACTGGCAGGATTCCCGCAGATCACGATCTTGATCACAGGTCCTGACGGGCCGGCCGGTGCCGGATGCCGTCCTGGGGGAAAGCAGAACGTACATGTCCATGGCCATCGGGCCGATTGTGGGACCCGGGAGGGGCCGCGGCTTCTCCTTCGCCGGGCTGGCCGTTCTCTTCTTCGGAGCTCAGGAGGCCGCCGGTGCGACGGTCGGCGCGGGCCCGGAGCAGGAGGCGGCGCAGCGCCGTTCGGGCTTCCGACTGCTTCGCGGGGGGCGCAAGCAGGCGGCCGAGGAGGAGCGGCCGACCCTGACCGACCTCTACCACGCGCACCGGCTGGGCCTGGTACGGATGGCGGTCCTCCTGGTCGACCATCAGGACCTGGCCGAGGACGTGGTCCAGGAGGCCTTCACCCAGCTCTACCAGCGCTACGGGGAGCAGCTGGAGGACTTGGACAACGCGCTCGGGTACCTGCGGACCTCCGTGGTCAACGGTGCCCGGTCGATGCTGCGGCGCCGGAAGACGGCCCGCGAATACGTACCTCCGCACGAGGCCGATGCGCCGTCGGCCGAGGACCACGCCGTGCTCAACGACGAGCACCGGCGGGTCCTGGTCGCCCTGCAGGAACTGACCCCACGCCAGCGCGAGGTACTCGTGCTGCGCTACTGGTCGGACCTGTCGGAGGCGCAGATAGCCGAGACCCTGGGGCTCTCCCGGGGCGCCGTGAAGTCCACCGCCAGCCGGGCATTGGACGCCTTGGAAAAGCATCTGGAGAAGGTTCGATGACCGACAAGCTTCCCCGCCTATCCGGCGGCGACAGTGGCGGGCCGGACGAAACCCCGATGGAACTGCTGCTCCGCGAGGCGATGAACGCCCGCGCGACGCAGATCACCGCGCACAGCCTCCGCCCGTCCGCGCCGCCGAAGAACCGGGTGCGCCGGCTGCGGCCGGCGTACATCGCCGCCGTGCCGCTGTTCGGCCTGGCCGCCGCGATGGCGTTCGGCGTGCTCGGATTCCGCGGCGACTCCGTCGCCGGGCAGCAGGACCCGGGACCGGCCGCCAGCGCCACCGCCACCGAAACGGTCACGGCGAGCCCGAGCCCGACGGCGGAGCCGACGCCCTCGCAGAGCCCGACCGCGACCCCGACCTCCGCCTCGCCCCCGGCGGCCGATCCGGGGGAGGGGGACGAGCCCGCGAAGCCGGCCGGCGCCGCCACGTCGCCCGCCGCCCCGACCAGCAGCGCGCCGCCGCAGTCGGCCTCCGTCCCGTACACCTTCCGTGGCGTCAAGTTCAAGGTGCCGGCGGGGTGGAAGGTGGTGCCGCCCGGCCCGTCGCAGACCTCGGTGTGCGTCCTGAGCCCGGGGGCGCCCGCGGGCGCCGAGCAGACGTGCGCGCCCTACGGCGTGCTGATCGCGTCCTACCTCACCGCGGACGAGGTCGAACACGCGACCTGGCCCACCGCGTCCGACCTGGACGCGCCGGACGGCTTCAGCCACCAGCCCTACTGCCCGGTCTGGGGCCACCCGTACGTCCCCGACGGCCCCATGAAGATCGGCACGCCGGTGCGCAGCCGCGACATCGTGGCCGGGCGGCCGATCAACAAGACGCAGTGGCAGGTCACCTGCAAGCCCGGGGACGAGTTCACCGCACAGCTGTGGGGGCTGAAGACCGATCAGGTCTTCATCGCCGCGAACGGTCTCAAGCCGGAGTACCAGTCGGCCCTGGTGTCGATCCTCGACACCATCGACCTCAGCGGCCGCCAGGCCCCGCCGGCGGCAACGGGCCAGGCCGTCGCGGTCACCGTCGACGGTCTCGGAACGGGCCAGCAGGTGCTGAACGACGGCAACCCGGTGGCCTTCTCGGTCACCTTCAAGAACACCGGCCAGACCAACCTCAGCTCCGTCGTTCCCCAGGTGTACGCGGAGGCCTACGCCGGCAGCCAGCCGGCCGTGCACGGGGCGATGGAGCGCCAGGACGGTGCCACCTGGAGCCCGCTGGACATCGCCCAGCCGGCGGCGGGCAAGCCGACCACGGCCGGTGCCTTCGCACTGGCTCCCGGGCAGAGCGTGACGGTGAAGTACCGGATGAAGCTGACCGGCGAGGACGGCGCCGGGGTGATGCCGGTGACCGCGAACGCGCTGATGATCCCGGATCAGGGCCCGTTCACCACGCTCGGCACCCGCAGCATCCCGGTCCGGGTGGCCGTCAAGTAGCGCGCCCGTTCGGCCCGGTGAGGCGCCGCGAGCAGGGTTCGCCCCGGCCGCGGCGCCTCTCGCGTGCCGTGGGATACCTCCGTACGCCGAGCCGGTCGTCCTGCACCCCGCCGTGAAGTCCTGACCACGACGGCGCGGCCCGGCTCCCCGTGACGCGGGGGAGCCGGGCCGTCACCGTCGCCACGGGCTCAGGCGAGCGAGGCCATCCACGCCTCGACGTCCTCGGCGCGCCGGGGGAGGCCGGCCGAGAGGTTCTCGTTGCCGTCGGCGGTGACCAGGATGTCGTCCTCGATCCGGACGCCGATGCCGCGGTACTCCTCGGGCACCGTCAGGTCGTCCTGCTGGAAGTACAGGCCGGGCTCGACGGTGAGCACCATGCCGGGCACCAGCAGCGCGTCGACGTGCTCCTCGGTGCGGGAGTGCGCGCAGTCGTGGACGTCCAGGCCGAGCATGTGGCCGGTGCCGTGCAGGGTCCAGCGGCGCTGGAGGCCCAGCTCCAGGACCTTCTCGACGTCGTACGCCGAGGCGTCCAGCAGGCCCCAGGCGAGCAGGCGCTCGGCGAGCACGCGCTGGGAGGCGTCGTGGAAGTCGCGGAACCGGGCGCCCGGCTTCACGGCCGCGATGCCGGCCTCCTGCGCGTCGTAGACCGCGTCGTAGATCTTGCGCTGGAGCTCGTTGAACCGGCCGTCGATCGGCAGCGTGCGGGTGACGTCGGCGGTGTAGAGGGTGTGCGTCTCCACGCCGGCGTCCAGCAGCAGCAGCTCGCCCGGGCGGACCTCGCCGTCGTTGCGGACCCAGTGCAGGGTGGTGGCGTGCGCGCCGGCGGCGCAGATGGAGCCGTAGCCGACGTCGTTGCCCTCGACCCGGGCGCGGCGCCAGAAGGTGCCCTCGATCCAGCGCTCCGAGGTGGCGACGGCCTGGCCCAGCTCGCGGACCACGTCGGTGAAGCCGTTGACGGTGGCGGTGCAGGCGGCGCGCAGCTCGCCGACCTCCCACTCGTCCTTGACCAGCCGCAGGCCGCTCAGGAACTCCTTGAGCTCGGCGTCCTTGTCGGCGTCCAGCACCTCGGCGAGCGCGGCCTCCAGCCCGGCGTCGTAGCCGCGCACGATGCGGGTCGGGACGGAGCCGCCCTTGGCCCGCTCGGCCAGCTCGTCGGCGGCCTTGCGGACGTCGCGGGCGGGCAGGCCGAGCAGCTGCCGCTGCTCGGTGAGGCTGTGCCGGCGGCCGACCCAGAGCTCGCCGTACCCGTCCAGCCAGAACTCACCGTTCTCCCTGTTCGAGCGGGGCAGCAGGTAGAGCCCGAACTCGTGGCCGGCGTCGCCGGTGGGCTCGGCGACCAGCACCGCGTCCTCGGTCTGGTCACCGGTGAGGTGCACGTACTCGCTGGCGGCGCGGAAGCCGTAGTCGGTGTCGTTGGCGCGCACCCGCAGGTTGCCGGCCGGGACGACGAGGCGCTCGCCGGGGTAGGCGGCGGAGAGCCGGGCACGGCGCTCGGCGGCGTACGGGGCCTGGGCGACCGGGGTGAGGCCGTGCAGCTCGGTGTCGGCCCAGCCGGACTTCATCGAGGCGGCCAGCTCGTCGGAGACCTCCGAGTAGAGGCCGTTCTTGCGGCCACCCTTGAACTTCGGCGTCTCGTCGCCGTCGGCGGCCTCGGGGTTCTCGGCCACCGCCGGGGTGCGGTCCTCGGTCACGTACGTCGCCTCCTTGCGCGTGGTGCCGCCCGGGCCGCGTCGGATCGCGACGCGCGTGGGCGGCCGTGCGTCCATGGTACGGACGCCCGGCCGCTCGCCTGTCCGGGGTCATGACAGCGGGCGCCGGTGCCTACGTGAAGCGGGCGGCCAGCAGCATCAGGTCGTCGGTGGCGGGCCCGGCGCCCGGGTCGGGGCAGACGGCCAGCAGGTGGGCACAGAGCCGGTCCGGGTCGATCCGCACGTCGCGCGGGGCGTCGGCGGCGGCCCGGCGCAGGTTGGCCTGCCCGGCGTGCAGGGTCGGGCCGCAGCGGCGGGCCAGGCCCTCGGTGTAGAGCAGCAGGGTGTCGCCGCGCTCGGCGGTCAGCTCGACGCCCGGCGCCTCCCAGCAGGAGAGCATGCCGAGCGGCGCGGAGAGCGAGGTCTCCACGAACTCGGCGCCGTACCGGGTGACCAGCACCGGTGGGCAGTGCCCGGCGCCGGCCAGGGTGATCCGGCGGTCCTCCGGCTCCACCCAGGCGTAGACGGCGGTGGCGCTGCGGGCCGGTTCGGTGGTCTTGAGCAGCAGCTCGAGGTCCCCGAGGACGGAGACCGGGTCCTCGCCCTCCAGCACCGCGTACGCCCGCAGCGCCGCCCGGATCCGGCCCATCGCGGCGGCCGCGCCGGGGGCGGAGCCCGGTCCGGCGCCGGGGCCGTCGCCGGAGACGCTGCCCACGGTCAGGCCGACGGTGCCGTCCGGCAGCGGGATGGCGTCGTACCAGTCGCTGCCGGACGAGTGGTCCAGGCCGGCCGGGACCAGCCGGGCGGCCAGCCTGAGCCCGGCGGGCTGCGGGAGGCGGTCGGGCAGCAGCCCGCGGCGCAGCGCCTCGGTGGTGCGCCGGACCTTCTCCGCGTCCAGCTGCTTGGCCAGCAGCGGGGCGGCGACCTCGCAGTACCGGCGGGCCAGCTCGCGCTGGCGCTCGGTGGGCCCGGCGGGTTCGTCGTAGAACCAGAGGGCGGCGGCCAGCGGGCCCTCCTCCTCGGTGGCGAGCGGCAGGCCGTAGCAGCCGCCGAGGCCGAGGTGGGCGGCGAGCTCGCGCAGCCGGGCGCCGACCGCGGGGTCGTCGGCGAGGTCGTGGGAGGACAACTCGGCCGGGCGGTCGTGTTCGCGCAGCAGCCGGGCGACCAGGCTCTGGTCCGGCGGTACCGTCTCCAGCGAGCCGAGGCTGGCGCGGTCCAGGCCGTGGCCGACGGGCTGGCTGGGGCCGCCGCCGGGCAGCGCGGTGACCAGCAGGGCGCGGCGGGCGCCGAGCAGCGCGGTGCCGGAGGCCAGCACGGTGTCCAGGGTGGCGGTCAGGCCGCGGGCGCGGGCGAGCAGCTCGGTGTGCTCGTGCAGGCTGGTGAAATCGGACAGCCGTCCGGCCAAACGGTCCTGCACGCCGGACGGGGGCGCGGTGCGGCCCTCGGTGACGCCGCCCTGATCGCCGACGGGGCCGTCCTGCTCCCCGGACGGTCCGGTGTGCTCGTCGGCCTCCCCGGCGGCGGGGCCGGGGAAGGCCGGATGGTCGAGCACCGAGAGCCCGCTGGCGCCGCAGGGCTCACCCGGCTCGGAGGACGTCGACGGTGGGTGGGACTCGGTCATGCCGCCACTCCTGACGCGGTGGTACGTGTCATGCGGAACCCCCAGGTACGGCCGGGTGGAGCGAGGACGGCCACAGGGCGCGTTTCGCCTCGATTCGCTACTACTCGTCATTGAATCGACAGCAATGCCACCACTTCTACACAGGCCATTCGGGGCATGTCCAGATCCGTGACGACGCGGGCGGCCGGTTCCACCTCCCCCGGAGTCCGCTCTGGGGGCGCGTTCCGTCTGTGCGCGCGCCGGTCGGTGCCGAGGGCATGGAGCGGCCGAGAACGGGCAGAACCGTGAGGACGGCTCCGGTGGCCGTCCGGATCGTATGCTTCCGCCGCCCGTGAGCCGGGTCGGCCGGAAGTCACTCACTCGTACGGTGGAACCAACCGCGCCCGGGCGGCGTCCATCCGGTCGCATACGGGATTCTCGTTCCAAGGGCTGTTCTAATCCGCGGTCCTTTCAGGTCGTGCTCCACACCGTGCTCCACCGCTGCCACGCCGGTCGTCGTGCCCTCCCGCCCCCATTTCTCCGGGCCGGTGCGGCGTACCCCGACGCGGGCCGGCGGGCCCGGAGCGAACCGAGCGGTCACGGAAAGGAACGAGCGCCATGCGTGAGAACCCGAGGAACAGCCGTTCGGAGGCCCGGGCCGCCCGGCTGGCCGAGGCCCTGGCGGCCGCCGTCGACCACCGCTGGCCCGTCGTGCCCGGCACGCTGGTGCTGGGCGGCGCCTGCTCCTGCGGCGACCCCGACTGCCCCGTCCCCGGCGCCCACCCGCACGACCCGCCGCTGCTCGCGGCCACCACCGACGCCCGGATGGTGCGGTGGTGGTGGGAGCGGCAGAGCCCGGACGCGCCCGTCCTGGCCGCGACCGGTGGGACCGTCTCGGCGGTCAGCCTGCCGGCGGCGGCCGGCGCCCGGGCACTCGCCTATCTCGGCGCGCTGCGTCTGCCGCTCGGCCCGGTGCTGGCGCTGCCCGGACGCTACGCGCTGCTGGTCGCCCCCTACTCACTGGAGGCGCTCGGCGAGATGCTCGCCCAACTCCCTTGGGTGCCGGGCTCGTTGCGCTACCACGGGACGGGCGGCTTCCTGCCGCTGCCGCCCGGCGGCGGGGCGGGCGGCCGGGTGCGCTGGGTGCTGGCGCCCCGCCCGGCGGCCGACGGCGGGGTCTGGCTGCCCCAGGTCGGGCCGCTACTGGGCGAGTTGGTCGAGGCGACGGTCCGGCTGGACAGCGGGCGCTCGGCATACTGATCGGGCACGCTCGAACCGGATGATCCTCGGCGCGGCCGAACCGGATGATCCGGAAAAACAAAGATCCGGCCGCTGGCGACGGGGGATGCACCAGCGACCGGACTCTTTAGACAGTAACAAGGATCCGCGGCCACGCCAATTTCCAAGAGGCCTTCACAGCCCGGAAATTGCGGCCCCGACGGCCAATGTGACGCGTATCACCCGGATCCCGGGTGCCTTTAGTTCAGGGTGACCTGACGGTTCACCAGGTTCGCCCGGGCGCGCCGCTCCTCGGCCGTCAGCGGCGTGGCGTCGGCCAGCGTCGCGGCGAGCCGCTCGGCGAACTCGGCGGCCGGCTTCTCGCAGTCGGCCGCCGTCATGGCGAGCGGCAGGTCCCAGACCGGGACGGTCAGGCCGTGCGCGCGGAACGAGCCGACCAGGCGGGTGTCCTCGCCGATCGAGGACCGGTCGGCGGCGGTCAGCCGGGCCAGCGCGTCCAGCAGCTGCTCCTCCGGGACGGTCATCACCCAGCGCAGGTGGTTCTTGTCCGGGGTGCCGCACCAGTACGCCGAGTCGACGCTGGCCAGCTTCTCGGTGGGGATCGCCGAGGCGTTGGCGCGCTCCAGCGAGGCGGCCACCTCGCCGGTGGCGGTCTCGGCGTCCTCCAGCCAGAACTCGAAGCCGGTGTGCACGGCGGGCGCGAAGGCGGCGTCGAGGTCCAGCAGGTCCTGCAGGCGGCGGCCGCCCGGGACGGTGCGGCGGGCCGGCACCGGGGTGCCCGGCTCGGTGGCCAGCGCCAGCTCCAGGGCGTCCGCCAGGTCGCGGCTCAGGTCGCCGGAGGCGGACTGGGTCTGCAGGCCGAGCAGGATCGAGCCGTCCTGGCGGCGCAGCGCCGGCCAGGCCAGCGGCAGGACGGTGGCCAGCGTCACCGACGGGACGTCACCGTTGGCGGCCTCGGCCACCCCTGCGGCCAGCGTCAGCGGCGCCGTCGCGGCCGGTACCAGCTCGCGCAGCGCCACCCAGTCGGCCTCACCCGGCAGGCCCTCGAACGGGCGGTGCACCAGCTCCTGCACGGCGTGCGAGGCCTCCCGGCCGTGGCAGGCCTTGTACCGGCGGCCCGAACCGCAGGGGCAGTTCTCGCGGGCCCCGACCACGGGGATCTCACCCGTGACGGCGGTGGTGGACTGGCTGCGCTGCGGCGCCTTCTTGGCGGCCTTCTTGCCCATGGTGCGGCTCTCCCGGGGACGGTTGTGTTGTGCTCCGGGCAGCCTACTGACGTTCTCCCGGCACATGGGCACGCACCGGGACGCCGAGCGGGGCGGGGGTGTCCGCAGACGGTCAGGCGCTGCGGGCATCACCGCCTGCGCGCCGGGCGTGCCGGGCCCGGGCGGGCAGCGCCGCCCACACCGTGACCTCGCCGGGCGCGTCGCGCACGCCCCAGTCGCTGGCCAGCCGGCCGACGATGCCCAGCCCGCGGCCGCCGCGCGAGGTCAGCGACGGGCTGGCGGGGGACGGCCGGGTCTGCGACCCGCCGTCGGTCACCTCCAGGGTGAGGATTCCGTCCGCGTGCATCTGCCAGCGGACCAGGATGCCGCCGTCGGCCTCTCCGTCGGCCGGCTGGGCCTGCGCCCGGGTCTTGGCGCCCGCTGCACCGGCGGCCCCGGAGGGGACGCCGACCAGCACCTGGTCCACCACCTCGGCGCGGGCACTGCGGCCGAGCGCGAGGAGCGGGCCGAGCGGCCGGGCGTATCGACAGGCATTGCTCAGCAGTTCGGAAAGGATCAGAACAGCATCATCAATGACCGGTTCCGGTATCTCCCGGTCACCCAGATCTCGACGCAGTCGGCGCCGTGCGACCCCGACACTCGCTGGGCCGTGCGGCACTGCCATGGTCGATGAAGTCGGCACTTCACGCGCCACCATCAACGCCACCCCCGGACCTCCTTCAGCGTATGCCGAGGGATGGATGCCCCTTGGTAATGCGTCGGAAACGACCGCGCGGCGATCCCGCGCGGACATTTCAAGACCCGCGACCCTCGGTGCGCGACAGGTGATTCGGTGCTCACCCTCCGTCGTTAAAACGGATAATCTCCGGCACAAACGATCGTGGAAGGTTTGAGTTCCTCCCGGAACGATCAACCGACCGGCGGATGGGCGGGAGACCGGGCGGACTTACGGGCGGGAGACCGGGCGGACCGACGGGCGGGCGGGATGGGCGAACCGGCGGACGGGCGGGGGCGACCGGGCGAACGAACCGGAACGGGATCACCGGCCGAGCTGGGCCAGCACCTCCGCCGGGCGGTTGGTGATGATCGCCGACACCCCGAGCTCCAGACAGAGCTCCACGTCGGCCGGCTCGTCCACGGTCCAGACGTGCACCTGGTGGCCCAGCTCGCGCAGCCGCGTCACCAGCCGGGGCCTGGCCCGCACCAGGTCGATGCCCGGCCCGGCGATCCGGGCCCGGCCCGGCAGGGGCGCGCCCGGGCGCAGCCGGCCCTGGAGCGCCAGCATCCGCTCGAACAGGAAGACCCGCGGGTACTCCGGCGCGGCGGCGGCCACCCGGGTCAGGGCCAGCGAGGAGAAGCTCATGATCCGGGCCTGCGGGCGGTCGCCCTCACGGGGCTCCTCGCCCTGCTGCGCCCCGCCGATCTTGAACCGGTCGAGCATCCGCAGCAGCTCGCTCTCCACCCGCCCCCGGAAACGGACCGGGTGCTTGGTCTCGATCGCCAGGTCAACCGGCCGTCCGCAGTCCGCGACCAGCTCCAGCAGGCTCTCCAGCCGCAGCACGCCGCGCAGCTCCGGGTCCTCGCTCGGCACGCCGGTCTTCCACGCGCCGAAGTCGTGCGCCTCCAGCTGCGCCAGCGTCATCGCGGAGACGGTGCCGCGGCCGTCCGAGACCCGGCCGATCCGGCGGTCGTGGACGCAGACGAGCTCCCCGTCGGCGGTCACCCGGACGTCGCACTCGACGGCGTCCGCGCCCTCCTCGAGGGCCCGGCGGTAGGCCGCGAGCGTGTGCTCGGGCAGCGCGTGCGAGGAACCACGGTGGGCGATCACCTGGACGGGCGTCGCGGTGCGCGCCGTCGCCGGGGAGAGGTCTGGGCTGGTCACACCCTCCACGATAGGTGGCGGAAGTGACGCGAAGGCGAAGACGGCCCCAATCGGCGGGGCCGTCTTCGGTGGAGCCGTCGCCGCTCGGGCGGCCGGGGTCAGGCGGTGGGGTCAGGCGGTGGGGCTCCCGGCCGGTGCGGACCGGCGGGTCAGCGGGGTGAGCGCCCAGGTGGCCAGGGCCGGCACCAGGAAGCCGAACAGCGACGCCGAGGTCCACTCCTGGGGCGTGAAGTGCAGCGCCTCCTGGACGGAGGTCCAGAAGTCCGTCCACCAGCCGGCGATCGCGGTCGGCGCGATCAGCTGGTACACCGCGAAGCCGAGCGCCCACGGCAGCAGCATCAGCCAGCGGGACGGCGCGTCGTCGGCGAGGTTCCAGCCACGCCGGCCGGCGCCGAGGAAGTAGTCCACCGCCAGCACCGCGAACATCGGCACGAACACCGAGCCGATCAGGCCCAGGAAGGCATAGTAGGAGTCGGTGAACTCGGTGATCTGCAGCGCCAGCACGGTGATCAGCACACCGGTCCCGCCGGTGAGCACCCGGCGGTCCACCTTCGGCAGCAGGTTGTGGACCGACATCGCGGTCGAGTACACGTTGGCGAAGGACTGGTCGGTCTCGCGCAGCACCAGGACCAGCAGGAAGAACCAGCCGGCCCAGACGCCCAGGAACGAGTCGAAGATCCTGGTGGCGTCGCCGTCGGACTGCAGCAGCGCGAACAGCCCGAGCACGTAGCACCAGACCTGGGCGACGGTGTAGCCGGAGAAGCTGCCCCAGAACGCGGCGCGCGGCGTACGCGAGTGGCGGGTGTAGTCGGCGGCCAGCGGCACGAACGAGATCGAGACGGCGATCATCGCGTCGGTGGCCTTCAGGAAGCCGTGCCAGTTGCCCGCGCCCGGGTCCGGCACGCCGTGGCGGCCCAGCTGGACGGTGAAGTACACCATCGCGACCGCCACCGCGGCGGCGACGAAACGGCGCAGCACCGCGATCGCGCCCAGCGGCCAGATGGTCAGCGCGGTCGTCACCGCACCGGCCAGCACGACGAACACCCAGCGGTAGCCCTCGGTGTGCGCCACGGTCTGCGCGCCCATCGCGATGACCAGCAGCTCGTACACGCCCCAGCCGATGCACTGGACGATGTTCAGCACGGTCGGCACGTACGAGAGCCGCGTCCCGAACAGCCCGCGCAGGTTCGCCATCGCCGGCGCGCCGGTGCGCGCCCCGATCAGCGCGGCCACGCCGAGCATCGCCGTGCCGGCCACGGTGCCGGCCACGATCGCGGTGACGGCGGCGGCCAGCGACAGCTCGCTGCCCTGCGCGCCGAGCACGGTGGCGGCGGTGGTGAAGCCGATCAGGCTGACGCCGAGGTTCATCCAGAGCGCGAAGTGGTCCCGGAAGCGGAGCGTGCGCGGCGGCGCGGTGTCCAGGACGAGCGGCGCCTCGACCCGCTCGGTCCGCTGCGGACGGTCCAGCACGGCGGTGGAACCGGAGGCGGGGGCGGCCGCGTCGGAATCAGCGGCCGTGGGGTGGACGTCCGGGGACGACCCGGGGAAATCCTTGGACGCGGGCGCGCCCGAAGAAGAGGATGGCGAAGCAGGCGGCATGGCCGATACTCCCTACGCCGGCATTACCCGGACAGGTTCCGGCGGTCTGCGCCCCCTCGACGATCCGTCCACGGAGTCCGTGGCGTACGGTCGACCGGCGCACTCTCAGCCTGGTTGGTCCAAGCTCCCGCGTGTCAGTTTGGAGCGACAGGCTAACCGGCGCGGGGGTGTACGCCAAGGCCAGGCGCCTGCGGTCCGCATCGCGGGACGCCGCGGAGGGCGGCGGGGGCCGCCGGCCGGGGTGCCGGTCGGGGTGCCGGTCGGGGGCGTCGAATCGGGGCTGCTGTTGGACCGGGCTAAGGATTCTTATGAGTTCTTCAGAAGGGTCCTTACGGCAATCGAATCGAGTGTGCGAAAAACTATGGTTGTTGGTCCTGTCAGCTATGGAGGTCGTCCGTGAGCACCGAGCGCGAGATTGGGTCCACCGGGCCGCAGGGGGAGCAGCCCTCCGGTGGCCAGGGGGTGGTGGGTCCCGCTCCTGACGGTCCGGCGCAGTCCGCGTCCGCCGGTTCCGCCCCCGCAGAGGCGCCCGAGGCCGACTACACCCTGACCGACGCCGCGGCGGGTACGCCGGCCGCCGGCCGGTCGACGCCGACGCTGGCGTTCAGCAAGGTGACCGCCCCCGAGCCGGCAGCCGCGTCCGAGCCGGCCATCGCGCCCGCTGCGGAGGCCGTCCCGGCCGCCCCCGCGGTGACCGACGCCGGGTACATCGACGCACCGCCGCCGGTCCTGCCGCCCGCCCCGCCCGCGCCCGCCGCCCACGCGGCCCCGGCGGCCCACGCGGCCCCGGCGCCCGCCGCTCCGGCCGGCAACCCGTACGCGACCCCGGCCGCGCCCGTCGCCCCGGTCGCGGCGGCCACCCCCGCCCACGACCCGTACGGCGCCCCGGCGGCTCCCGGCGCGCCGGCCCAGCACCACCCGTTCGGCGCCGGCCAGCCGCTCGGCGGCTGGGGCATGCACGACTCCACCGCCGGTGGCGCCGGCGGTGCCGGCACGCCCGGTGGCCCCGGCTACCCCGGCGGCCCGCTCGGCTACCCGGGCGAGTACCCCGCCGCCCCCGAGCCCGGCGGCCCGCGCAAGAAGCGCGGCGGCCTGATCGCCCTGGTCGCCGCCGTCGCCCTGGTCGCCGGTGTGGCCGGCGGCGCGGTCGGCGTCACCATCGCCGACCGCAACGACACCAGCATCTCCGCCGCGGACGACCACAAGAGCACCCCCGTCCAGGCCAGCAACCCGGGCAGGAACGAGCCCGCCCCCGGTTCCGTCGCCGGCATCGCGCAGAAGGCGCTGCCCAGCGTCGTCACCATCAAGGCGCAGGGCAACGGCGAGTCCGGCACCGGCACCGGTTTCGTCTTCGACACCGAGGGCCACATCCTCACCAACAACCACGTGGTCGCGCCCGCCTCGAGCGGCGGCAAACTGACCGTCAAGTTCGCCGACGGATCGTCCTACAACGCGTCCGTGCTCGGCCGCGCCGAGGGCTACGACGTCGCCGTCATCAAGCTCGACAGCCCGCCCAAGGGCAAGCTGACGCCGCTTCCGCTGGCCGACTCCGACAAGGTCAACGTCGGCGACTCCACCATCGCCATCGGTGCGCCGTACGGTCTGGAGTCCACCGTCACCACCGGCATCATCAGTGCCAAGGACCGCCCGGTCGCCTCCGGCGACGAGACCGGCGCCCAGTCCTCATACATGAACGCCCTGCAGACCGACGCCTCCATCAACCCCGGCAACTCCGGCGGCCCGCTGCTGGACTCCAGCGGCGCGGTGATGGGCATCAACTCGGCGATCCAGTCCAACACCTCCAGCACCGGCCGGGCCGGCAGCATCGGCCTCGGCTTCGCCATCCCGATCAACCAGGCCAAGTGGGTCGCCGAGACGCTGATCAAGACCGGCAAGCCGGTCTACGCCAAGCTCGACGTCCTGCGCAACGACGACTACAAGGGCGACGGCGCCCAGATCCAGACCCGGGACATCCAGGGCACCCCCGCCGTCACCCCCGGCGGCGCCGCCGACAAGGCCGGCCTCAAGCCCGGCGACGTCATCACCAAGCTCGGCGGCAGCCCGATCGAGAACGGCCCCGCCCTGGTCAGCAAGATCTGGACGCACAAGCCCGGCGAGACCGTCGACGTCGAGTACACCCGCAACGGCCAGACCTTCACCACCAAGGTCACCCTCGCCGAGCGCGTCGGCGACTGACCGGCCCCCTCGACCCCCGAAACCCGGTGCACCGAACCCCGCCGGACCCGTTAGGCTGACCTCCGCCTGGAGAGCTGCCCGAGCGGCCTAAGGGAACAGTCTTGAAAACTGTCGTGCGGTGACCCCGTACCGTGGGTTCGAATCCCACGCTCTCCGCTGGTAGGAGAACCACCTGCTCAAGGCGGGTGCCGACATCGAGTCGGCACCCGCCTTCTGCGTTTCCGGGGTCGTGAGGGGTGTCCGGTTTCACCTGAACGGGGGGTTTGGGGAGGGGGTGTCCTCTTGAGGGGGCGGAGGTCTCGTTAGTCGGGGGTAAGGGGCGGACCGCCCTGGGCCCGGCGAGGAGAGACGGATGGCCTGGTACCCCGGCGCTGAGAAGATGGAGCTTCAGCCCGAGTCGGACGAGCAGCCGGCGATCGTGCCGACGCAGGTGATCTTCCACAGCATCGCGGCGCCGTGGACGCCGCGGCGCATGTACGAGTACTGGCGGGACTCGACCAATCTGGAGTCGCACTTCGGGGTCGGCTACGACGGGTGCGTGGGCCAGTTCATCGGCACGCAGACCCGGGCGGACGCCAACATGCGGGCCAACCGGCGGGCGGACGGGACGGGGGCGGTGAGTGTCGAGTCGGCCAGCAACGACCAGCACACCGATCCGTGGACGGACGCGCAGGTCGCGGCGCTGATCGCGCTCGGGGTCTGGCTGCACCGGGAGCACGGGATCCCCGTACGGGTCTGCCGCAGCGCGGACGACCCGGGCTTCGGGTACCACCGGCTCTTTCCGGACTGGTCGGACGGCGGTACCGCCTGCCCCGGCGATGCGCGGGTGCAGCAGTTCAGGGACGTGGTGCTGCCCCGTATCGCCGCGGGTGCGGGCGGCACGGGCACACCGCTGCCGCCGCCGCGGCCGGACACCGGGCCGGCCCGGTACCGGGTGACCATCAACGGCCTGGAGTACGGCTACGGCGCCCACGGCCCGCAGGTCCGGGAGGTGGGGGAGGCGCTGGTGGCGTCGGGGCACGGCTCGCACTACACGGCCGGGCCGGACGAGGACTGGCGGGACGCCGACACCCTCAACTACCAGGACTACCAGCGCAGTCTGGGCTACTCGGGATCCGCCGCGGACGGCGTGCCGGGCGAGGACTCGCTGCGCCGGCTGCTCGGCCGGCTGCCCTCGCCGCACCGGGTCTCGCTGGCCCACATCGTCACGGCGGCGCGGACCGACCCCGGTGCCGAGCAGGGGCACCAGACCTACGGCGGCGAGGTCCGGATCGTCGAACAGGCGCTCGCCGACGAGGGGTTCCTGGAGCAGCGTTGGGTCGACGGGTCGCTCGGCACCAGGACGGTGCAGGCGTACGCGGCCTTCCAGCGCAGCCTCGGTTACGCGGGCTCGGACGCGAACGGCATCCCGGGGCAGCGCAGCCTGCGGGAGTTGGGGCAGCGGCGGGGGTTCGACGTGACCGACTGAGGGGCGGCGGAGGGCCGGCGGCCGGGAGGACGGACCGGGTGCTTGACCATGACACGGTGTGAGGGCCTGCACTGGAGGAATCATGTTCAACATCGGAGACTTCGCCAAGCACGGCCGAGTGTCGGTCCGCATGCTGCGCCACTACGACGCGATCGGGCTGCTGCGCCCGGCGCGTGTCGACCCGGCCAGCGGCTACCGCTTCTACGAGGCCGCCCAACTCGCCCGGCTCAACCGCGTCATCGCGCTCAAGGACCTCGGCTTCACGCTCCAACAGGTGCTGGCCGTCCTGGACGACCGGGTGGACGCGGCCGAGCTGCGCGGGATGCTGCGGCTGCGGCGGGCCGAACTCGCCGCGGCGATGGCGGCGGACGCCCAGCGGCTGGCCCGGGTCGAGGCGAGGCTCCGGACGATCGAGAGCGAGGGAACGATGTCTGCGCACGACGTGGTGGTGAAGCGGGTGCCGTCGGTCCGGGTGGCGGAGCTGACGGGCGTCGCGGCGAGTTACGAGCCGGAGGACATCGGGCCGGTGATCGGCCCGCTGTTCGCCGAGCTCTGCCGCCGGCTGGCGGAGGCCGGGGTGGCGGAGGCCGGCCCGTCGGTCGCCCGGTACGAGGACGTGCCGGACGGGGACGGCGCGGTGCTGATCCGGGTCGCGGTCCCTGTTTCGGCGTCCCTGGCGGGGGAGGGGGAGTACGGCTTCGCGGTGGTCGACCTGCCGGAGATCGAGGAGGCGGCGACCATCGTGCACCGCGGGTCGATGGACGACACGGTGGGTGCCTTCCAGACGCTGGCCCGCTTCGTCGACGAGAACGGCTACCGCTCGGCGGGGTACGCCCGGGAGGTGTACCTGGAGTGCCCGGACGCCCCGGCGGACTGGGTGACGGAGCTCCAGGAGCCGGTGGTCCGGGGGTAGTTCAGCGGCGCCGGTGGAGGTGGCTTGCCCTCGACCCGGTCGAGGGTCCTACGGTCGGCGGGTATGGCGACGACCACGGACAACACGGCCACCGGGAGCACGACGACACCCACGCCCGCCGGCGCCCCGCCCGCCGGTACCACGCCCGCCGGCACCGACGCCGCACCGGTACGGCGGACCGCGCTCCCGGGCCCGTACCTGCTCTGGCTGGCCGGTGCCCAGGCCGGCCTGCTGGGCGATGCCGCGCTCCACTTCGCGCTGGGCTGGGCCGCGTCCGTCCACGGCGGGGGCGCGGCGGGCGTGGTGCTGACCGCGATCACGCTGCCGCGCACCGCCCTGGTGCTGCTGGGCGGCGCGGTGGCGGACCGGTTCGGCGCCCGCCCGGTCATGCTCGCCGGGGACGCGGTGATGCTGGCCGCCACGGTGGCGCTGGGGTGGGCAGCGGCCGGCTGGGGCACGCCGCTCTGGCTGCTGGTTGCGGCGGCCGCCGTGATCGGCACGGTCGACGCGTTCCACCTCCCGGCGAGCGGTTCGATGCCGCGCCGCCTGGTGGCCGCCGAGCAGCTGCCCCGGGCGCTCGCGCTGCGGCAGGCGGGCGGGCAGATCGCCGTGCTGCTCGGGGCGCCGGTCGGTGGGGCGCTGGTGGCGGTGGGCGGGCTGCCCGGGGCAGCGCTGGCGGACGCGGTGAGCTTCGGCATCGTCCTGCTGGTGCTGCTGCGGGTCCGGCCGTCGGAGGAACGGGAGGGAGAGCGGCGCGGGGAGCGGGAGCCGGGCCGTTCCGCGGCCGCCCCGGGGCTGCTGCGCGAGGCAGCCGACGCGGTCCGGCTGGTGCCGGCCGATCCGCTGCTGCGCGCGGCGCTGCTGCTGACCGGGGCGGCTGCCGGGGCGCTGCTGCCGGTGGTCTCGCTGCTGGCGCCGCTGCTCGCCAGGGCCAACGGCTGGGGTGCCGGGGCCACCGGGCTGGTGGCCGGCGGGGAGGGGGCCGGGGTGCTCGTGGTGGCCGGTCTGATCTCCTGGCGGGGTGCCCTGCGGCGGGCCGGGGTCGGCGCGGCGGCCGGGCTCTGCACGGCCTCGGCGGGGATCGCGGTGCTGGCCTGGTCACCCGGTGTGCCGGCGGCGGTCGCGGGCGGCGTGGTGGCCGGGGCCGGATCGGGTCTCTTCGCCTGCCACCTCGGACCGCTGGTTTTGGGGAGCGCCCCGGCCGGCCATCTCTCCCGGGTGCAGGCCCTGCTGACGCTGGTGCAGAGCGCCGCGCTGGTCCTGTCGACGGGCCTGCTCGGCGTCCTCGCCGACGTGGCCGGTGCGCGCACGCCGATGGTGCTCTGCGCGCTCGCGGCCGGTGCGGCCGGGTTCGCCGCGCTGACGTCGGCCGCACTGCGCCGGGTCTGACGGATGCCGCTGCGTGGCGCGCCGCGCAGCTCCCCGAACGGCTCCCTGGGGGCCGCTCTCGGTCGTGGGTGGGCGGGGCCGGGCCGGGGGTCGCGCCGGAGCGGCGTACTTGCCGGTCGTCCGGCCGCCGGGCAGAGTGCGGACAGGGGCGTCGGGCGGCGTGCGACCGCGTGGCCCGCGTCCGGGCACCTGCGGCCGCCGGGCGGCGTACGGCGTCGGGCGGCGCGCGTGGCAGAGCGGCGTACCGCCGGACGGCGTGCGCCGGGTGGTGATCGGAGGCGGCGATGAGTGATCTGACGGACCGGCTGGCACAGGGGCTCCCGGCCGGCGCACTGGCGGTGGACCCGGATGTGATGGCCGCCTACAGCCACGACATGGCCGGGTTCTGCGAGGCCGGAACCCCGGCTGTGGTGGTCTTCCCGGAGACGGTCGAGCAGGTGCAGCACGTCCTGCGGACCGCCACCGAGCTGCGCGTCCCGGTGGTGCCGCAGGGCGCCCGGACGGGGCTCTCCGGCGCGGCCAACGCCGTCGACGGCTGCATCGTGCTGTCGATGGTCAGGATGAACCGCATCCTGGAGATCGACCCGGTGAACCGGATCGCGGTGGTCGAGCCGGGTGTGGTGAACGCGGAACTCTCGCGGGCAGCAGGAGAGTTGGGGCTCGCCTACCCGCCGGACCCGTCCAGCTGGGAGTCCTGCACGATCGGCGGCAACATCGGCACCGGCGCGGGCGGGCTCTGCTGCGTCAAGTACGGCGTCACCAGCGAGTACGTGCTCGGGCTGGACGTGGTGCTGGCGGACGGGCGGCTGCTCTCCACCGGGCGGCGGACGGCCAAGGGCGTCGCCGGCTACGACCTGACCCGGCTGCTGGTCGGTTCGGAGGGCACCCTGGGGGTGGTGGTGCGGGCGGTGGTGTCCCTGCGGCCCGCGCCCGCACCGCAGTTGGCGCTGGCGGCGGAGTTCCCGAGCGCGGACGCGGCGGGCGCCGCGGTCTGTGAGGTGATGGCCCGCGGCCTCGCGCCGTCGCTGATGGAGCTCATGGACTCGGTGGCCGTGCGGGCGGTCAACGAGCTGGGGCAGATGGGGCTGCCGGAGTCGACGCAGGCGCTGCTGCTGGTGGCCTTCGACGGGACGGACCCGGCGGCCGAGCTGGCGGTGGTGGGGGAGATCTGCCGGGCGGCGGGCGCGACGGAGGTGGTGCCGGCCGAGGACCAGACCGAGTCGGACATGCTGCTGGAGGCCAGGCGGTTGGCGCTGCCGGCGCTGGACCGGCTGGGTACCACGATGATCGACGACGTGGCGGTGCCGCGCTCCCGGCTGGCCGAGATGCTGAACGGCGTGGCCGGAATCGCCGAACGGCACGAGCTGACCATCGGGGTGGTGAGCCACGCGGGGGACGGCAACACGCACCCGATCGTCATCTTCGACGCCGCCGATCCGGAGGAGACGGCCCGGGCGCAGCGGTCGTTCGACGAGATCATGGCGCTGGGGCTGGAGTTGGGCGGCACGATCACCGGGGAGCACGGGGTCGGGCTGCTGAAGCGGGAGTGGCTGGCGCGCGAGCTGGGGCCGGTGGCGGTGGAGCTGCAGCGGCAGGTGAAGGCGGTCTTCGACCCGTTGGGCATCCTCAATCCCGGGAAGGCGGTCTGATGGTCGGCTTTTCGTGCTCTGCCGACCCCGGCCGGAGGTTTTCCCGACGGAAACCGCCGCAGACCGAAGGCTATCGTCGTCGGCTAAATAGGATTGTTGGAATAGTCGCAGGATGGCTGGATATATCGACATGGGTCGGTCGCGCCACCTTGAGGGGGCCTGACCGGCGGATCCCCGCGCCAGGGTGGCGCGCTTGAGTTCTCCGTGTGCTCCCCGTGCGCTGTTCCCGAGGGCTCCCGAGGGCTCCGGATCCTGCCATCCATCGGGCGAAGTCCCAGGTCGACAGCGGTGTGTCGGAGCGCTTTCCGGTGGGCTGTCCGTTATTCCTCGCCGCCCTCGATATCACGCTAACGGGCGAAACTGCCGGTGCGAGGTGGTGCTTTGTCGATTTGTTGCGGAAGTCTGTCCCTCGGCGTCGCAGCCCGCAGGTGTTCGTCTGGCCGACGAACTCCCGCACCAATGCACGAATACCCGATTGACAGTTTTTCCTGGAGGCAACTCATGGCTCGAATCCGCAATCGCCGACTGGCCGGACTTCTGTTGGCCGCTCCGCTCGCGGCCGCTCTGCTGCTCGCGGGCGCTGGTTCCGCCGCCGCCGACAACGGCGCGGCGGCCAACGACGGCTCCAACAGTGGCGTGGTGTCGAACGTCGGCACGGGCACCGTCTTCGGCTCGGTCGACGGCAACTACGTTTCCACCCAGCAGACGGCCACCGGCTCCGGAGCCTCGAACCAGGCCAACACCCTGGCGGTGAAGGACAACTCGGGCGTCATCCTGGCCGGCCAGTCCAACAAGAACGTCAACCTCGTCTTCGCCCCGGTCTTCCACTGACCCGAACGGGTACCACCGCCGGCGGGGGCGCCGGGGGTGGTCGGCCGCGGGTGAGCTGAGCACTCGCGGTGGGGCTCGAAGCGACACGACGCGAAAATCGCAGGGAACGACCGGGGCAGCGGAAAGGGTCACCGCCAACCGGCCTCGTGGGCGGTGCCGATCGACGGCGCCGCCCACGAGTGCGTCCGGGCGCGGGTCCTTCCGGCACGCACCGGTGCCGGCCGGGGGCAGCCCGCCCGGGCCGGGGACATCTCGCCCGGGAACGGGGCCGCCCGCCCCGGGCATGCGCGGGCGCCGACGCGAACGCGTGCCCGCCCGCCGATCCGGTCGCCGATCCGGTCGCCGATCCGGCAGCCGCCCGACCGCGTGGGCGACCGCGTCATCGGTCGCCGACCCGACCGCCGACCCGGCCGCCCACGGACCCTCGTCGAGCCAGGGCGCGCGCGGAGCCGTCACCCCTCGGCGGTACGGTTGCGCTCCGACAGCGCACCCCGCGCCCGGGCCCCCGAGGCCCGTCCGGCGAGGGGCTGCGACCGCGGCAACCGGAAGGAAGGGCGCGATGGCAGCGGAGGAGGAGGGCCTGACCGGTCCGGGCGAGGCCATGGCCGCACCGGGACCGGAGTCGGGGCCCGAGTCGTGGCCGGCGCCGAGGCCCGAGACCAGGCCCGAGCCCAGGTCCGTACCCGAGCTGCTGCTCGGCCGCCCGCCGATGGCCCGCCCACTGCCGTCCTTCGACGCCGAGGCGGCCCCGGCCGAGCCCGGCCCGCTCTTCGTCGACTGGCTCGCCACCGCCCTCGCGGCCGGTGTGCTGGACCCGCAGGTCGCCACCCTCTCCACGGTCGACGCCGACGGCCTGCCGGACGCCCGGGTGCTGGTGCTGCGCGACGTGGACGCGGCCGGCACCGGCTGGGTCTTCTCGGCCGCCGCCGACAGCCCGAAGGGCCGCCAGCTCGCGGATCATCCGGCTGCCGCGCTCACGCTGTACTGGCCGCCGCTGGGCCGGCAGGTCCGAGTCCGGGGCACCGTCGAGCGGGCCGCCGACCAGGTCGCCGGCGCCGAGTTCGCCACCCGCTCCCCGGCCGCCCGGGTCGGCGCGCTGGTCGGCCGGCAGAGCGAGCCGCTGGCCTCCCTGGCCGAGTACGACGAGGCGGTCGCGGTCGCCCGCCGCCGCCTGGAGGCCACCCCGGACGCGGTGGCCGCCGGGCACGCCGTCTACACGCTCTGGGCGCACGAGGCGGAGTTCTGGCAGGGCGACGCGGACCGCCGCCACGTCCGGCTGCGCTACACCCGGACCGGCCCGGTCCGCACCCCGGAGTGGTCGCGGACGCTGCTCTGGCCGTAGCCGGTCCGCCGGTGGGGCGCCGGCCGCAGCCGGTCCGCGCCCCGCCGGCCACCGGCCCGCCCGCCGTGCGCCGCGCGCCCGGCGCACGGCGTACCCCGCCGGGCGCGGCTCAGCGCCGACCGGTCAGCGTGGCCCCGACACTGGCGGCCACCACGCAGCCGATTCCGGCCAGCTGGGCCGCACCCAGCAGCTGGCCCAGCACCACCAGCCCGACCAGCGCGCTGACCGCCGGCTCCAGGCTGACCATCACGCTGAACACCCGCTGCGGCATCCGTCGCAGCGCCGTCATCTCCAGCGCGTACGGGATCACCGGCAGCAGCAGCGACACCCCGGCCACCGCGAGCAGCAGCGTCAGCGGTGAGGCGCCGGGCGCGGTCAGCCCGTCCCAGGCCTGGCCGAGCCCGAACGGCGCCAGCGTCAGGGCGCCCACCGTCATCGAGACGGCGAGTCCCTGGAAGCCCTGGAAGGCGGCGCCGACCTTGTCCGTGAACAGGATGTACGCGGCGTAGCAGGCGGCGGCCCCGAAGGCGTACATCAGGCCGACCGGGTCCAGCGAGGATCCGCCGCCGCCCTCGCCGAGCAGCGTCAGCAGCGCCACGCCGCCGGCCGCCAGCAGCGCCCAGACCAGGTGGCTGGCCCGGCGCGCGAAGAAGAGCGCCACCGCGAGCGGCCCGAGGAACTCGATGGTCGCGGCGGTGCCCATCGGCAGCCGGTCGATCGCCCCGGCGAACAGCAGCGTCATCCCGGCGGAGGCCATGCCGAGCAGGCCGGCGGCGGCCAGGTCGCGCGGACGGCGACCGCGCAGCCGGGGCCGGGTGACGGCGAGCAGGATCACCGCCGCGAAGCTCAGCCGGAGGAAGGTCGTGCCGCTGACCCCGAGCGGGCCGAACAGCGGCTTGGAGAACGCGATGCCGAGCTGGACCAGGAACATCGCGACCAGACAGAAGAGCGGCGCCGGGATCCTCCCCCAGCCTTCGGCCGGGGGGTCCCCCATCGGGCGCCGCAGGAACTTCGGGAACCGCGGGCCGGCGGGCCGGCCGGAGACCGTGTCCGGTGGCGTCCCGGTGCCGGGCGCCCCGCCTCGTCGCCAGCCGCCCCGCTCGCCGGCCGGCTCGCCCTTGGGGGCGGGCGGCATGGCAAGGGCCTCGGCGACGGCGGAGGCCGGCGTCCGGGCGACGGTTTCGCTGGGGTTGGGCGTGGGCATGCTGGCGAGTTTGCCGTAAGGAGTCAGGCAGGGGCAAGCTCGTTACAAAAATCGGGACGGATGCGGACGGGTACGACCGAAAGGGTGGGGTTCTCCGGCGTCCGCGGCGCGGCTGCCGGATTCGTCCGATGGTCCGTCAGTATCAAGGCCGGGTGCGCTATCTCCGCCCGGCGGCCGTGGCCGCCGCCTCCCTCGTCCTCCTGCTGGCCACCGACGGGACGGACGTGAGCGCCGAGGCGACCGCCCCGGTGGCCGCCGCCGTGCCTCGCATCCGGGCCTCCGTCCTCCAGGACCGGGCCGGTCCCCCCGGCGTCCGCGTCCGCGACCTCTACAGCGGCGCCGCCTTCGACGCCTGCACCGCGCCGCCGCTCGACGCCCTCCGTGCCTGGCGCGGCGCCTCGCCGTACGGCGCGCTCGGCATCTACACCAGCGGCGCCCAGCGCGGTTGCGCCCAGCCGAGGCTCACCGCCGACTGGGTCCGCCAGGCGCGGGCGATGGGCTGGCGGTTCCTCCCCGTCCACGTCGGCCTCCAGGCGCCGTGCAGCGAACTCAAGGGCAAGCCGAGCCGCATCGACCCGGCCCGGGCCGCCCAGCAGGGCCGGGACGAGGCGGCGGACGCGGTCCGCGGCCTCAAGGCCGTCGGCCTGGGCAAGGGCAGCCCGGTCTTCCTCGACATCGAGGCCTACCCCATGCGCGACCCGGCCTGCGGTCAGGCCGTCGTCGACTTCGCCCTCGGCTGGACCCAGGGCCTGCACAACGCCGGCTACCGGTCCGGCTTCTACTCCAGCCTCGACTCCGGCATCGCCGACCTCGCCGCCGCCGCCCGCGCCGGCAGCTCCCCGCTGCCCGACACCCTCTGGTACGCCCGCTGGAACGACCAGGCGGACACGGCCGGCGGCGGCGCCCTCACCCCCGACCTCTGGGCCGACCGCCAGCGCGTCCACCAGTACCACGGCAACGTCGAGGAGACGTACGGCGGTGCCACGCTCACCATCGACCGCAATCAGGTCGACGCCCCGCTGGCGGGCTGACGGTCCGCCACCCGTGGGCGGATAGGGTGTCCCGTCGACTCGGGCAGGCAGAGCTCGATCACGTGGAGGGGGACGAGCGTGTCGGAAGGCCAGGGGTACTACGGCGGCGCGGGCGGGCACGGCGCCGCGCCGCAGCCGAACCCGTACGCGCAGGGGGGTCCGCAGCCCGGCCCGTACGCGCAGGGCGGGGCGAACCCGTACGCGCAGGGCAGTCCGTACGGGCAGGGCGCGCCGCAGCCGAACCCGTACGCGCAGCCGAACCCGTACGCCCAGCCCGGCCCCCAGCCCGGCCCGTACGCCCAGCCCGGCCCCCAGCCCGGCCCGTACGCCCAGCCCGGCCCCCAGCCCGGCCCGTACGCCCAGCCCGGCCCGTACGCCCAGCCTGCCCCGTACGCGCAGCCCGGCCCGTACCCGCAGGGCACCCCGTACCCGCAGCCGACGCCCGCACGGCCCGCGCCCGCCGCGCCGCCCGCCGCACCCCTGGTTACCGGCCACCTCGGCCCGGGGCCGCGCCGCAGCCGGGTCGGCGTGCTGCTCCAGTTCACCCTCCAGTGGATCTACGCGCCGCTCTGGATCGCCGCCCTGGCGGCCCTGTTCGTGGCCCTGCTCTGGAGCGGTGCGAGTGGCCCGTCCGGCTCCGACTCCTGGCTGAAGGTCAACCGCACCTTCATCCCGCCGCGCCGCCTCAAGGCGGAGCTCACCGGCCGGCCGGAGGTCTGGGAGCGGTACCTCACGCCGATCCTCGAACGGCGGATCCGCGCGGCCGAGGCGACGCACGCCGCCGGCGGCGGTGAGGTCGGCGACGACCTCACCCGCGTGATGCACGTCAAGTTCTCGGTCCGCCTCTACCGGGGCCTCGGCGCGGCCGGCGTGGTGCGGCTCGCCGAGCGGTACGGCTGGGAGCGCGGATCCGTCGGCGCCGGCGAGGGCAGCGTCTGGATCCGCCGCGTGTTCCCTGCCCCGCCCCGGCTGCCCGCTCCGGGCCCGCAGGACCCGCCGGCCGCCCCCGGCACGCCGTGGGGGCCGCGTCCGGGCCGGTTCGCCCTTCTGCTGCCGTTCATGTTCGTCCTGCAGATCGTCTACGTCCCCGTCTACGGGGTGCTCAGCCTGCTGGCCTTCTGGGTGAACCACCCGGAGCCGGACCACTGGGACCGCTGGGGTGCCCGCTGGGCGGTGGGCCCGTGCGCCTTCTGGGCCGAGCTGTCCGGCAGTGCCGCCGCCTGGGACCGCCACATCCGCCGCGTCCTGGCCCGCGGGACCCGCCAACGGTCCGACTCCCCGGGCGCGGGCCTTCCGCGGCGCATCCGGATCAATCTCGCCACCTACCGCGGCGCCGGGGCTCAGGCGGTCCTGCGCATCGCCGCCGAACAGGGCTACGTCCTCGACCCGGCCTACACGCCGGAGCCCGAGCACTGCGTCCGCCTCCACCGCCCGGAGCAGGGCTGACCCGGCGTCACTCTGTGGTGGCTCCTACTCCTTCAGAGCGAGCGTCAGCCAGCCGAGGCCTCCGCAGTCCTGGCAGGTCTCCGAGATGTGCCCCGTCCCCGACCGGTCCGCCCGCACCCCCAGCCGCGCCCGCATCCGCACCCCGCCGGAACAGCACGGGCAGGGCACCCGGAACCCGCCCGCCCCCCGGTCGGCCCGGCGATCCCCGTCTCTGCCACTCATGCCCATCAGTATCGCCCGCCCCTGCCACCCCCGGGCGCCGCAGCAGGGTGCGTCCGGGCGTCCGGGTGGGCGCGGAGTGCGGCATCCGCGGTGAATCCGTGATCCGTGCAACGGGGTCGGGATGCTGACATCGGGTGGGCGGAGAGGCACAATCGGGCTCGACCACCCGCATTACCGACGAGTAGTGGCGGCGCGGTCGCAGCCGCAGTGCCGCCCGGTCAAGGAGGACCCGTGTTCAGCACGATGCAGGACGTACCGCTCACCGTCGCCCGGATCCTCACCCACGGGGCCACCATCCACGGGCGGTCGACGGTCACCACCTGGGACGGCACCGGGCCGGTGGTCCGGACGTACGCCGAGGTCGGGGCGCGGGCCGCACAGCTGGCGTGCGCGCTGCGGGACGAGCTCGGGGTCACCGGGGACGACCGGGTCGCGACCTTGATGTGGAACAACGCCGAGCACCTGGAGGCGTACCTCGCGGTGCCGTCGATGGGCGCGGTGCTGCACACGCTGAACCTGCGGCTCCCGGCGCACCAGCTGTCGTTCATCATCAACCACGCCGCCGACCGCGTGATCATCGTCAACGGCACCGTGCTGCCCCTGCTGGCCGCCGTCCTCCCGGAGCTCGGCCCGACGCTCAGGCACATCGTGGTCAGCGGCCCCGGCGACCGGTCCGTGCTGGCCGGCTTCGCGGGCACCGTGCACGACTACGAGGAGCTGCTCGCCGGCCGGCCGGCCGAGTACCCCTGGCTGACCGACATCGACGAGCGCCAGGCCGCCGTGCTCTGCTACACCTCCGGCACCACCGGCGACCCGAAGGGCGTGCTCTACAGCCACCGTTCGGTCTACCTGCACTGTCTCCAGGTCAACACCGGCGACAACTTCGCCTTCACCCCCCGTGACATCGCCCTGCCGGTCGTCCCGATGTTCCACGTGAACGCCTGGGGCATCCCGCACGCCGCCTTCATGTCCGGCGCCGGCCTGCTGATGCCCGACCGGTTCCTCCAGCCGAAGCCGATGGCCGAGATGATCGCCCGGGTGAGGCCCACCGTCAGCGCCGCCGTGCCGACGATCTGGAGCGGCCTGCTGGACGAGCTGGACGCGGGCGACTACGACACCTCCAGCCTGCGGATGGTGGTCATCGGCGGCTCGGCCTGCCCGCCGTCGCTGATGCAGGGGTTCGACGAGCGCCACGGCATCCGGGTCGTGCACGCCTGGGGGATGACGGAGACCTCGCCGCTCGGCTGCTTCGCCCAGCCGCCCGGCGGGCTCACCCCCGAGGAGGAGTGGCCGTACCGGGTCACCCAGGGCATCTTCCCGGCCTCGGTCGAGGCCCGGCTGATCGGCCCGGCCGGCGAGCGGATGCCGCACGACGGCGTCTCGGCGGGCGAGCTGGAGGTGCGCGGGCCGTGGATCGCCGGCGCGTACTACGGCGGCGCCGGCCACGACCCGGAGCGCCCGGAGGACAAGTTCTCCGAGGACGGCTGGCTGCGCACCGGTGACGTCGGCACCATCACCGCGGACGGCTACCTGACCCTGACCGACCGGGCCAAGGACGTGATCAAGTCCGGCGGGGAGTGGATCTCCTCGGTGGACCTGGAGAACCAGCTGATGGCCCACCCGGAGGTCGCCGAGGCGGCCGTGGTGGCCGTGCCGGACGAGAAGTGGGGCGAGCGGCCGCTGGCCACCGTCGTGCTGCGGCCGGGGGCCACGGCCGGCCTGAAGGAGCTGCGCGCCTTCCTCGCCGGGCGGATCGCCTCCTGGCAGCTGCCGGAGCGCTGGGCGATCGTCGAGTCGGTGCCGAAGACCTCGGTCGGCAAGTTCGACAAGAAGGTGATCCGCGCCCAGTACGCCGCGGACGAGCTGGACGTCACGGTGCTCGGCAAGGAGTAGCCGACGGGCCGGCCGGGACCACGGCCGGGACCACGGCTGAGGGCCGGTCACCCCGCACGGGGTGACCGGCCCTCAGCCGTGTCCGTCCGGGGTCACCCGGCGGCCGGGACGCCCGCCTCGCCCATGGCGCCGATCCGCCCGAGCAGGTCGACGATCCGCGACTGCACGTCCGCGCTGGTCGAGCGCTCGGCGAGGAAGAGCACCGTCTCGCCGGTGCGCAGCCGGGGCAGTTCGCGCGGGTCGAGGTCCACCGAGGTGTAGACGACCAGCGGGGTGCGGTGCAGCCGGTCGTTGGTGCGCAGCCAGTCGAGCAGGCCGACCCGGCGGCGGCGGATCTGGAAGAGGTCCATCACCACCAGGTTCGGCTGCACGCTGCTGGCCCGGGAGACGGCGTCGTTCTCGTCCACCGCGTGCTCGACGTGCATGCCGCGCCGTTCCAGGCTGCTGATCATGGCGGCGGCGATGTCCGGGTCGCCCTCGACCAGCAGGACGCGCGGGGCGTGGTGCTCGCCGTCGCGCGGGGCGAGCGCGCGCAGCAGGACGGCCGGGTCGGCGCCGTACGCGGCGTCCCGGGTGGCCTGGCCGAGGCCGGCGGTGACCAGCACCGGGACCCGGCTGTTGAGCGCGGCGGTGCGCAGCGACTGCAGCGCGGTCCGGGTGATCGGGCCGGTCAGCGGGTCGACGAAGAGCGCGGCGGGGAAGCCGGAGACCTGGGCGTCCACCTCTTCGCGGGAGCGGACGATCACCGGGCGGTAGCCGCGGTCCTGGAGGGCCTGCTTGGTGGCCGGGTCGGGCTCGGGCCAGACCAGCAGGCGGCGCGGGCCGCCGTCCCCGCCGGGGGCGGGCAGCGCGGGGTGCTCGGCGGGGTCGTCGTGGCCGGCGGCGGGCAGCTCGGCCATCGGCCGCGGCGCGGTCCGGGCCTCCGGTACGGCGGGCAGTTGCGGCGCACCGGCAGGCCGGGCCGGGGCGGGGGCCTCCGGGGCGAGGGCGGCCGGGCCGCCCGGTGCCCCGGGAGCCTGGAGCGGACGCGGCGGCGCCAGCTCGGCGAGCCCGGTGCCGACGGGCTGCGGGCCGTCGGCCTGGCCGGCCGCGGCCGGACCGTCCGACCCGGGGGCGGGCAGCGCGGGCCGGGCGGGGGCCGGCACGGTGGGGACGGCGTCGGGGGCGGACGGCTCCTGGGCCTCGGCGCCGGGGCCGGGCGGGACGGCCAGCCGGCGGCGGCGGCCGGTCGGTGCGGCGGTGGCCGGTTCGGGCAGCGCGGGTGCGGGCCCGGCCGGCAGCGCGTGCTCCAGGCCGGGGTAGACGGTGGCGGGGTCGGGGACGCCGGGGAGGGCGAACCCGCCGGAGGAGTCCTCGTTGGCCGGCAGCGCCCGGCGCCGCCGGGACGGCTTGGGGGCCTGCCCGTCGTCGGCCCGGCCGCTGTCCGGGCCGACCGGCGTTCCGTCGGCGGGGGTGCCGTCGGCCTGGATTCCCTGGGCGGGGGTGCCGCCGGCCGGCGTGCCGTCGGCGGGGGTGCCGGCAGCCGGGGTGGCGTCCACGGGAGTCCCGCCCGCCGGCGTGCCGGGGGCCTCGGCGGCGGGCGCGGGCGCGGGCGCCGGCCCGAGCGCGAGCGGGCCGCGCGGGCCGGCCGTGCCGGCCTGGGCGCGGTGGTCCTCCGGGCGGCCGTCGGCGCCGTCGAGACCGTCGACCGGCACGGCGTACGCGGTGCCGGACCGGCCGTCGTCCTTGCCCCACGGGTCGGTCGGCTGGGCGGTCGGGCCACCGAGGCCCTGCCGCCCGTACGCGGGGTCGTTGCCGGTGCCGTGCCACTGCTCGGGGACGGCCCGCTCGACCCGTGCGGGGGCGTGCGGCCACTGGTCGGCGGCCCCGGCGGGAGCGTCAGCCGCCGGAGCGGGGGGCGCGGCGGGGGGAGCCGGCGGCTGTTCGACGGCCGGCCGGCCGCGGCGTCCGCGCCGCTCGGCGACCGGCTCCTCGGCGGGCTGCTCGTCCGCCCGCTGCTCCGTCACCGGCTTCGGGCTCTCACCCCCGGACGCCGTGTCGGCGTCGTCCTCGGGGTGGTGCGCGGTGGGCAGCTGCGGGATGCCCGGCAGGTCGGGCAGGACGGCGGAGTCGGTCTCCTTGGGACGGTCCGACCGCCCCTCGGCCGCCGCGCGCTCGGCCGCGGCCTTCGCCGCGACCGGGTCCAGCGGCAGCTCGACGACGTACGTGGTGCCGGCCTTGCCGGGCAGTTCGTGCGGCTGGAGTACGCCGCCGTGCCGCTCGACCACCGCGCGGGCGATCGGCAGGTGGACGGGGCTGCCGCCGCGGCCGGGGCCGCGGATCTCCACCCGCGCGACGTCGCCGCGCTGGGCGGCGGCGAGCACCACCATCGGCGCATCGCCGCCGGTGGACGCCAGGGTCTCCCCGGCGGCGATGCCCGGACCGGGGGCGGCCGGACCGGGGGAGGGGAGGACGGGCGGAGCGTCCAGCGAGAGCGCGACCCCGCTGACGTCGGCGACCAGGTGGGCCAGCGCCTGGGCGAGCCGCTGCTCGTCCGCGATCACCTCGACGGCGGCGGCGTGCACGGAGAACCGCACCCGGCCGGCGCCGACCAGCTCGCCCGCGTGCTCGACGGCCTGCCGGACCACCTTGTCCAGGGCGACCGGGACGCGCTCGGGGGCCTTCCGGCCGGCCTTGCCGTCGCCCTTGCCCTCGTCCCCGGCGTCGCCCGGTCCGGAGCCGGCCGAGGCCTCGCCCGCCTCGGAGCGCTGGTGGGCGAGCACGCCGTCGATCAGCTTGCCGAACCGGCGGCACTCGTCGGCCAGCCGGCGCAGCGTCCAGTTGGCCTCGGGCCAGAGCTGGCCGGCCGGGTCTGCGGCGAGTGCGTCGATCCGGCGGTGCAGCGCCGTCAGCGCGCCGCCCAGCTCGCTCTCCAGGACGGCGGTGAGGTGCTCGTTGCGGGCGACGAGGGCCAGCTCGCGGCTGCGGTCGGTGAAGGTCATCACCGCGCCGACCAGCTGGTCGCCGTCCCGGACGGGGGCGGTGGTGAGGTCGACGGTGACCGGCCGGCCGTCCTTGCGCCAGAGCACGGTGCCGCGCACCCGGTGCTTGCGTCCGGAGGTGAGGGTGTCCAGCAGTGCGGACTCCTCCAGCGCCAGCGGGGTTCCGTCGGCCCGGGAGTGCTGGATCAGCGGGTGCAGCTCGCGACCGCCGAGCTCGCTCGCCCGGTACTCCAGGATGTGCGCGGCGGCCGGGTTGACCAGCACGCAGCGGCCTTCGAGGTCCACGCCGAGCACGCCCTCGGCGGCGGCGCGCAGGATCATCTCGGTCTGCTTGTGCTGGCGCCGCAGCTCCGCCTCGACGCCGAGCCGGCTGGAGAGGTCGCGGACCAGCAGCAGGAGCAGGTCGCTGCCGGAGGGCCGGGAACTCTCGCGGTACGGGTCGTAGGGGACGAGCGGCGAGAGCGCGTAGCCGCGGCCCTCGCCGGAGGCGCCGTCGTCGGCGAAGTCGTTGCCGGAGACCTCGACCGGGAAGGTCGTGCCGTCGGTGCGACGGGCGGTCATCCGCACCGGGCGGTCGAGGGCGTCGTCCTCGCGCGGGGTCGGCCGCATCGAGCCGGGGATCCGGCTCGGGTCGAACTCCGGCAAGAGGTCGAGGACGCCCATGCCGACCAGCGAGGTGCCGGGCGTCTGGAGCGCCTGGACGGCTGCGTTGTTGGCATCGACGACGGTGCCGTTGCTGTTCACCAGCAGCAACGCGTCGGGCAGGGCGTCGAGTATGGCGGCGAGGCGAGCAGCGCCTCGGATCGGCCTGCTGCTCACGTCGACAGGTCTCCTCGGCTCAGGGCAGCTCCTCCGGAGACGGCAGTATCTCATTCTTCTTTGCGACGGGGACGACCCGCCTAGTAACGTTGTCGGTGGTTGGTGCCGAGCCCCCGGGTTGTGGCATCATCACTGGCACACGGAGCGGGTCCGCCACGCGGGCGCGTTTCATGTGGGGAGGCTTCGCCTAGTCCGGTCTATGGCGCCGCACTGCTAATGCGGTTTGGGTCTTAAAGCCCATCGAGGGTTCAAATCCCTCAGCCTCCGCCAGCCGGGAGCCCCGTCGACGATCACGTCGGCGGGGCTTTTCGCATGTCCGGGCCCGATGCGCCGGGCAGCTCGCGGCAGGTGGCCGGAGGGGGCCGGTGAGGGCCCGGGACGGCGCCCGGGGGTGCCCGGATCAATCGATTTCGCCCCGCGTCGCAGGTCATGTAATGTTGTCCCCGCACCGCCCCGGTGGCACGTTCACCAGGGCGAGCGCTCATAGCTCAACGGATAGAGCACTTGACTACGGATCAAGAGGTTGCAGGTTCGAATCCTGCTGAGCGCACCAAACCCCGCAAGGCCGGGTCCGCCCGGCACTTGCGCTCATAGCTCAACGGATAGAGCACTTGACTACGGATCAAGAGGTTGCAGGTTCGAATCCTGCTGAGCGCACCAGCGAGAAGCCCCCGGCCACCGGCCGGGGGCTTCTCCCGTTTCCGGCGCCGGCCGGGCTCATCCCAGGTCGGTGCGGTTGATCCAGGGCACGTCCCGCTGGTCCAGGAACCAGTCGGAGGAGGTCAGCGGCCGGGTCCGGTTGAAGGTCACCGGCACCGGGTCGTGCAGGATCCGGCCGGGGTCGGCGCCGAGGCCGGCCAGCAGCTCGGCGAGTGCCGGGGCGAGGTCCGGCGGTCCGCTGAGGTGGACGTCCCAGCCGGACCAGTCGCCGTGCCGCAGCAGCACGTCGCGGACCATCCCGACCGCGTCGTCGCGCCGGTTCCCCGGCGCGGGGGCGGCGAGCAGCACCTGGAGCCGGTTGTTCCGGGCGAGCTGCCGCTCGGCGGCGGCCAAGTCGTACTGCTCGGCCTCCGAGCGGGCGGCGAGCACCACGGTGACGTGGCGGGTGGCCCGTTCGGCGGCGAGCTGTTCCAGCAGCGCCAGGGTCTGCCCCCAGCCGGTGCCGCCGGCCACCGCCAGCAGCGGCCGGTGCGAGCCCGGGTCGAGCACCGCGTCGCCGAGCGCGGGCCCGAGCCGCAGCAGTTCGCCCGGGACGACGTCGTCGACCAGCGCGGTACTGAGCAGCCCGCCGGCCACCCGGCGGACGTGCACGTCGAGGCTGCCGTCCGGCCGCGGGGCGTTGGCGATCGAGTACGGGCGCCAGACCTTCGGTGCCCGGGGGCTGCTGAGGGTGAGGTACTGGCCGGGGACGAACGGGTACGGGCGCATTGGGGCGAGGGTGAGCACGGTGATGTCGGCGGCGGCGCGGCGCCGGACGGCCACCTCGGCCTCCCACCAGGCGGGGGTGTCGGCCGGGACGTCGGCGGTGGCCTCGGTCATCACCTGGGCGATCACCGTGAACGCCTCGGTCCACGCCTTCTCGGTCTCGGGCGTCCACGAGTGGCCGGAGAAGTGCCGCACCGCGGCGATCAGGCTGGCCCCGACGGCGGGGTAGTGCTCGGGCGCGGCCTGGAACTTGCGGTGGTCGCGCCCGAGCGCCCGGAGGTATCCGGTGAGCTGTTCGGCGCTCTCCAGTCGCAGCACGATCCGGGTGAGTGCGGCGAAGAACCGGTCCCGCTGCTCGGCCATCTCGGCGGGGAAGTACGCCCGTAACCCCGGGTTGTGGGTGAACAGGTGGGCGTAGAAGTACTTGGCCACGTGGTCGGCGCGGCGCTCGACGACGGCGAAGCCGGCGCGGATGACCGCGGGGTCGAAGGGCACCGCGACCCGGCTAGGCGGACTGCGCGGCGGTGAGGGCCTCGCCCATGGTGTCGGCGACGACGCCGTAGACGGCGGTCCAGGAGGCCTCGGCCTGCGGGGTCCAGGCGTCCCCGGCGAAGTGGGCGAGGGTGGCCAGCAGGCTCGCGCCGACGGCGGGGAAGTGGTCGGTGACCGCCCCGTACCCGGCGTGCCGGGCGCCGAGGTCCCGCAGGATGCCGACCAGCGTGTCGGTGTCCTCCAGATGGGTGACCAGCGCGCCGAGGGCGGCCCAGAGCCGGTCCTGCTGTTCGTCCAGGTGCTCGGCGAAGAGGCCGCGGACACCGGGATTGTGCTCGAACAGATGCTGGTAGAAGTACCCGGCGACGGCGGGGCCGTGGGGTTCGACGACCGCGAAACTGCTCTTGACGAGAACGGGGTCAATAGTCACGGGCCCCGACTGTACTGAGCGGTCCGGTAATTCGAACAGAGCAGCCCGGTGAATAGTCAGGTGCCCGACGTCGGCGCCTGGTTGGAACCACCGGGATTCGCCGTGATTCGCCTCGATGCGCCGCCTAACGGATGAAATACATCCCTTTCGGGTACATCCTGTCCTCCCGGTCGGATGACCGCCGATCGGGTGGCATTCGACCATGAGTGCAGGTGTCGCGGTATGACCGGCTCAGGATCATGATTCCGTTTTGTCGGATCTTGTGCCCAGACTGCCGGCCGATGATCACTGGCCCTCGGTCACTGGCCACCGGCCCCCCGGCAGCCGATACCGAGGGAGAGCCGGATGAGCCGACAGTTTCCTTACGACGCCGCCCTGTCCGCCCCGGCCCCGCACCGGCGTGGCGCCCGGGCAGGAGGGGTGCGACGGCTCCGGCCGGCGGCGGTCGGCGCTTCGGCGGCCCTGGCGGCCGGCCTGCTGATCGCCTGGAACCCGCCGCTCTCCTCGGCCCAGCAGTCCCCTGACACCTGGTCGGGAGATCACCGCGCGGTCCTGCCCTCCGGTCTCGTCGTCCAGCTCGACTTCTCCGCCGCACCCGGTTCGGCCGCCGCGGCCGAACCGGGTGAATTGGCCGACCGGGCCGGAGGAGGCCGGGCGGCCGCTCTCTATACGGACGGAGTTCGGCCCGGAGATCCCGCGCAGATCTTCCGGATCGCGGAGGACCGTCCACAGACGGATGGTTCCTGGCGCACGGTCGGAACACTTCAGCTCGGCTTTTCCAGGCCGGTCCGGAATCCCCGGCTGCATCTCGGCGGACTCGCCGGAACGGCGACCGGGAAGGACGGCGCCACCAGCACCGTGACCCGGCTGACGCTCACCGGCGGCTCGCCGAGCACCCCGACCCTGGTCAACCGCACCGACTGGCCCGGCTGGACGGTCGACGGCAACACCCTCGCCCCCGCCGGTGCGGACGGCAGCGCCGACGCCGAGGCCGGGGCCGCCGCCGAGGGCAGCCTGGAGCTGGCCGGCACCTTCCGTACCGCCGTCTTCCGGGTCGAGCAGCGCTCCACCGCCCGGGCCGGCTCCACCACCGCACCGCAGCCGCTGGACCTGGCGGCCACCATCACCCTGGACGAGGGCGTCGGGACCGCCCCGCAGGTCTACGGAAACGCCTCCCACGTGCTCTCCGACCTCTTCCTCGGTGCGGACGCCACCGACGCGACCCGGCTCGCCCGGCCCCCCGCCACCGTCGCGCGGGGGGCGGCCGACGAGCCGTTGGTCCAGCTCGACCACGGCGCCGCGCGGCGCAGCGTCTGGTCCAGCCCGGTGCCGCCGAAGCTCCAGCCCGGGCGCGGCGAGTACCAGGGCGCCGACCCGGCCGTCAGCTACCCGGCGGAGGCGGCGATCGGCCGCTACTACCGGCTCACCGTCCCGGTCGCGGTGAGCGGCGCGCCCGCCACCCTGGCCGGCTGGGTCGACTTCGACCGCAACGGGCACTTCGACCCCGTCGAGCGGGCGCAGACCGAGATCCCGGCGGGCGCCGACAGCGCGACCCTGGAGTGGACCGTCCCCGCCGACGCCGCGTCCGGGGAGACCTGGGCCCGGCTGCGGATCGGCCGGGACGCGGCGCAGCTGGTGCCGGCCGGCGGCTTCGCCGACTCCGGGCAGGTCTCCGACCAGCGGATCCGGCTGACCGTCGGCACCTCCCGGCCCGAGATCGCCACCCCGGTCGACGGCACCATCGTCTCCGACGCCCGCCCGGAGGTGCGGGGCGAGGGCGCGGTGGCCGGTGCGACGGTCGAGGTCCGGGACGGCGACGCGGTGGTCTGCAAGGCCCGGGTCGAAAGGGGCGGCGACTGGTCCTGCCGGCCGGGCGGCCCGCTCGGCGCGGGGGCGCACCGCCTCACCCCGGTCGAGACCACCGGCGGCGGGGTGGTGCTGCGCGGCGAACCGGTCCGGATCACCGTGAAGACCGCGCCGCCGGCCGCCCCCGTGCTCAGCCCCCCCGAGTACACCAGCGACCCGGGCCTCCAGCTGACCGGTACCGGGGAGCCGGGCAGCACCGTCTCGGTCGCGGACCAGCCGGACGGGGCCCACGGCGGCGCCACCGCCGAGCTGTGCAGCACGGCGGTGCGGCCGGACGGCGGCTGGTCCTGCCTGCCGGTCGAGAACCTGCCGGACGGGCGGCACCAGCTCACCCCGGCCGCCGTCGACGCCGCCGGGAACCGGACACCGGGGCGGCCGGTGGCGCTCATCGTGGACACCGCCCCGCCGGACCGGCCGGTGCTGACGACGCCCGCCGCCGGCGAGACCGTCCGGGCCGCCCGGCCGAAGCTCGCCGGGCGGGCGGAGCCGGGGGCCAGGGTGACCGTCACCGCCCGGTCGGGCAGCGCGGCCTCGGCCGAGCGGATCGTCGCCTGCGGGGTCAGCGCCGCCGCGGACGGCAGCTGGAGCTGCACGGCCGGCCGGGACCTGGCGGACGGCGAGCAGTGGCTGGTCGTCACGGCGACCGACCGGGCGGGCAACGGGACGGCGGCCGACGCGGTCACCGTCCGGGTCGCGGCGGCCGGGGCTCCGGCGGCGTCGCCGGGGGCGGCTCCGGCGGCGTCGCCGGGGGCGGCTCCGGCGGTGTCCCCGTCGTCCCTGGCCTCGCCGTCCCCGTCCGCCACCGTGGCCGCCGCCCCGGCGGTCGCGCCGCCCGGGACGGCGGAGGCGGTGTCCCCCGGACAGGTGTCCGCCGAGACCTCCCGGGTACCGGCCGCGCCGCCGGACCAGCAGCCCGTCGGGGCTGCGGCGGAGGCGTCGCAGGCGGCGTCCGACCGGCCGCGGTCGGACGGCTGGCGCGGCGGCCTCGCCGGTGTCCTGCTGCTGCTCACCGGGGTCGGGCTGATCACCCGTCGGGTCTTCGCCCGCGGCCTCGGCGCACGGCGGCGCTGAACCACCCCGACCATCCGCTCGTGTGCCTGCGCGTCAGGTCGGCTTCGGATGATTCGTCAGGAAATGTCGACACGTACTTATCGCAAATGTCGCATTTGATGACGTATGAACTTAGCCTGGCTCTGGCACTGCCCGTCAGATCCGGGCCGCCCGTTGCGCGACACACCGAACCCGAGGATCCGTGCATGGACGTCACCCGCGACTCTTCGCAGCGACCCGACAACCCGCCCAAGGCGCTGCCCCCGACCGTGCCGGAACGTTTCGCCTCCGGCTCCAGCCCGCTGGCCGGGCGGGCGGCCGCCAGGACGCCGGCGACCCCGGCGACCGCGGCGCCCAAGACCGCCAAGCCGGTCGACGGCGGCCCGGCCACCATGCCGCTGGCGGTTGTCCCCAGCCCGGCGGTCACGCCCGTCGACCTGCGGGACCCGTTGGAAACGGCGGGCCCGGAGACCGTGGAGGTCCCGGAGGCCACCCCGGCCGGCGCGGTCATCGCGACCACCTCCCGCCGACCCCCGCGTGCCGATCAGGCGCTGCGCGAGCACGGCGCCACCGCACTGCCCGGCTGGATCGCCCTGCTGGCGGTGCTGGTCGGCCTGGCGGCCGTCCTGCTCGTCCTGCTGCACGACGGCGTCGTCCCGTACTGGGACGCGCTGCCCGACCTGCGCGGCACCGCCGCCCGGGCGGGCGGCCGGGCCGACGTCGACGCCCGGTCGGTCACCGCCGTCACCGCCGCCGGCCTGCTGATCGTCTTCTCGCTGGCCGGGCTGCTGGCCAACGCGGGCGGCGAGACCCGGGTGCTCAGCCGCTGGGGCAGCTACCGCGGCACCGTCCGGCGGACCGGTCTGCTCTGGGTCAACCCGCTGCTGCGCCGCCGCCGGGTGGACGTCCGGCTGCGGCACTGGCGCAGCGAGCCGGTCAAGGTGGTCGACCGGACGGGCACGCCGATCGTCGTCCGGCTGCTGATCGTCTGGCGGGTCAAGGACACCGCCCGGGCGCTGCTGGCGATCGCGGACCACGAGGCCTACCTGCGCGAGCAGGTGCAGGCCGTGCTGACCCGCACCGCGTCCACCCTGCCGTGCGACAGCAACGCGGCGCCCGGTCCGGCGCTGCGCGACGGCCAGTGGTTCGCCGACGAGCTGACCCGGGCGCTGGCCGCCGAGGTCGCCCCGGCGGGCCTGGAGGTGTACTCGGTGCAGCCGCTGGCGCTGGACTACGCGCCCGAGGTCGCCGAGTCGATGCGCCGCCGCCGGCTGGCCGATCTGGACGCGGGCCTGCGCACGGTGCTGGTGGACGACGCGGTGGAGGCGGCGGCGCTCGCCGTCCGCCGGCTGGAGCGCGCCACCGCGCACGAACTGGACGAGGCCGCCCGCAGCGCCCTGATGGGGCAGTTGCTGGTGGCCTTCGTCGCCCCGGCCGGAGTGGCCGCCTCGGTACCGTCCCCGGCCGCCCGGGCCGGGCGGAAGGAAGGACGACCGGCATGAAGATAGCCACCGGCTCGGAAGCCGACTTCGGGACCGACCGCGACGCGGAGCTCGCGGGATTCGACGTGGAGTTCGCCGCCTTCGACGCGGAGTTCGCGGGCTTCGACACCGACGCCGCGCTGATCGGCTTCGAGGAGAGCCTCGGCAGCATCCCCGCGGTCACGGGGTGCGCCTGCCTGGCCTGCGCGGCCCGGCCGCGCACCGCGCGCCCCTCCGCGGCGTCCGGTGGCGGACGAATACGCCGCGCCGTGCGAGATACCTGCCTGGCCACCACCGTGCTGGCCGGTGCCGGTGTGGTCGGCCTGACGGCCGGAGCCGGGTCCGCGCACGCCGCGGCCGGCAAGCAGGGCTGGGACGGGTCGAAGTACTGGTTCCAGAACGCCAAGGGCCAGTGGCGGTACACCACCCACTACGACGTCTACGCCGGCCGCACCGGCAAGCCCGCCCGACCGGCCAAGCCCGCCCAGTCCGGCGGATCCGGCACGTCGTCCGGTACGGCGGGCGCCTCCAACGGCTCGGCCGCGTCCTCGGGGATGCGGCAGGGCTGGGACGGCTCCAGGTACTGGTTCAAGAACAGCGGCGGCGAGTGGCGGTACACCAGCCACTACGACATCTACCTGAGCCGCACCGGCCAGTCCGGCGGCGGTTCCTCGCCCGCTGAGCCGGCCCCGGCGCCGGACAGCACGCCGGCCTCCGACAGTGTCGAGGCGGCCGTCGACTACGCACTCGCCCAGCTCGGCAAGCCGTACGTCTGGGGCGGCAACGGCCCGTCCGGCTACGACTGCTCGGGGCTGGTCCAGCAGGCGTACCTGCGCAGCGGGATCAGCCTGCCGCGGGTGGCCGACGACCAGTACGCGGCCACCACCCCGATCGGCGTGGGGCAGCTGCGCCGCGGTGACCTGCTGTTCTGGTCGGACACCGGCCGCGCCTCCGGCATCCACCACGTGGGGATCTACCTGGGCGGCGGCAAGTTCGTCGAGGCGCCCCGGCCGGGCAAGACGGTCCGGGTCTCGACCATCAGCAGCGGCTTCTACCCGACCCACTTCGGCCGCCCGTAGCAGCCGGCCCCGCGGTGGGGACAGCGGCCCCCGACGGAATCGGATCCGTCGGGGGCCGTTGCCGTGGTGCGGCGGTTGCCGGTCGGGCCGGGCTCAGGCGGAGGCGGTGTTCAGCAGGGTGAGCTGCTCCGGGGTGAGCCGCAGGGAGGCGGCGGCCAGCAGCGGGGGGAGCTGCTCGACCGTGCGGGCGCTGGCGATCGGGGCGGCGACCGTCGGGCGGGTGTTGAGCCAGGCCAGGGCGACGGTGGCGAGCTCGGCGCCGTGTTCGGCGGCGACGCTGTCCAGGGCCTCCAGGACCTTGGGGCCGCGCGGGTCGGCCAGGTAGCGGGAGGCGCCCTCGGACCGGGCACTCGCGACCTCGCCGCCGCCGGGGCGGTACTTGCCGGTGAGGAACCCGGAGGCGAGCGCGTAGTAGGGGACGGTGGCGAGGCCGTGGTCGGCGACCACGTCGGCCAGCGGGCCCTCGAACGTGGCGCGGGAGACCAGGTTGTAGTGCGGCTGGACGGCGACGTACTTGGCCAGGCCCTCGCGCTCGGCGAAGGCCAAAGCCTCCGCGAGCCGCTCGGCGCCGATGTTGGAGGCGGCGATCTCGCGGACCTTGCCCTCCTTCACCAGCTCGGTCAGCGCGGTGACGAACTCCTCGACCGGGGTGTCGTCGTCCTGGTGGGTGTAGTAGAGGTCGATGCGGTCGGTGCCCAGGCGGCGCAGCGAGCCCTCGACCGAGGACTTGATGGTGGCCGCGCCCAGGCCGCGGGCCTCGGGGTGGAGGCCGACCTTGGTGGCGATCACCAGGTCGTCGCGGTTGCCCCGGCTGCGGATCCAGTTGCCGATGATGGTCTCGGACTCGCCGCCGGTGTTGCCGGGCACCCAGGAGGAGTAGGTGTCGGCGGTGTCGACGAAGTTGCCGCCGGCGGCCGCGTAGGCGTCGAGGACGGCGAAGGACTGCTGCTCGTCGGCCGTCCACCCGAAGACGTTGCCGCCGAGGGAGAGCGGGTGCACGGCGAGGTCGGAGGTGCCCAGCCGGACCCGGCCGGGGGCGTCACTGCGGTTTCCGGTCATGCCCGGGGTCAACCGGATCGGGCGGGCGGGCATTCCATGATCCGGACGGACTTCACACGCCTGTCGCACCTGTGTCGCACTGGTGGGGGGAACGGACCGGAGGAGGGTCCGGGGTGTCGGCGGGGTCCGTGGATTCGTTAGAGTCCGTGCCATGGCTGACAACGACTACGACCCCGCCGGCAGCACCCAGATGTTCCGGGCGTTCGTCGACGAGAGCCCGGCACCGCAGGCACCGGGCTCCGTCTCCACCTACGGCAGCAGTGGCGGCAGCAGCCGGACCGGCGTGATCGCGGTGATCGCCGTCGTCGCGCTGGCCGTTCTGGGTGCCGTCATCTGGCTGGCGGTCAAGTAACCCTCTCGACGGAGTGCCTGGCGGACTGCCCGCTCTGCCGGTTCAGCAGGGCTTCCGCCAGGCGTCCAGTTCGAGCTTCTTCTGCATCGAGCTGAAGCCGAGGGCTTTGGTCCGCTCGCAGAACTTCTCCGTGCCGAGCTTGTACTCGACATGGAAGACCGCCTTGCCCGCCTGGACGAACGGCGAGAGCCGGGCGCACTCGTCGAACTGGGCGCACTCCTCGTTCACGGCGAAGTCGAAGTCGGGCAGCAGGGCGGGGATCTGCTCCAGGTCGTTCTTCAGGCCGATCGCCATGCCGCGCTCGTGCGCGAGCCCGGCCAGCATGCGGTTGTACCTGAGCTGGTCGTCGGCGGTGAGCGGGAAGCCGCTGTTCTGGTTGTAGGCCTCGATGGTGTCCGGCTCGACCGCGTCGAAGCCCTTGGTCCGGCACATGTCGAAGCGGGCCGCCATCAGCGGCTTCAGCTGGTCGAGCTTGCGGATGTCGAACCACTTCTCGCCCTTCCAGCCGTTGCTGTCGCCCTGGAGGGCCTTGGCGAAGGCCTTGGAGTCGGGGCGGAAGTCCTCCCAGGAGCCGGCGTTGATGTAGCAGATCACCTTGCGGCCCTTGGCGTGCAGGGCGGCGACGGTCGCGGCGTCGGTCTCGAAGCCGTCGATGTCGTAGACCGGGACGTCCACCGACTGGTCGACGCCGCCGCCGAGTTGCCACTGCCAGGCGAGGCCGGGGGCGGGCTGCCACCGGGTGCCGGCGGGCTGCGCCGGCGTACCGGGGGTGCCGGGGGTGCCGGGGGCGGACGGCGTACCGGGGGTGCCGGGGGTGCCGGGGGTGCCTGGCGTGGTCCCGGGGGTGGTCGTCCCGGGTGCGGACGGGGTGCCCGGGACGGGGGCGGCGGTGGCCGCGGGCGGCTGGGCGCCGGTGGCGTCGGCCGAGGGGTCGTCCTCGTCCTCCGAACCCGAGCTGCTGCACGAGGTGGCCAGCAGGGCGGTGGTCAGGGCGAGGGCGGCCAGCAGGGGCCGGGTGCGGCGGGTCACGGTAGTCGAACTCCGGGTCGGATCAGGTCGGCTCGGCGACGGTGCGTGCGGCGGTGGTGCGTGCGGCGACGGTACGGGGAGCGGTCGGGCGGTCAGACGGCCAGGCCGTGCGGCAGGGTGCTCCAGGGGTTCTCCCCGGCACCCGGCACGGCGCAGCCGACACCGGCCCGCCGGGCGGCGATCAGGGCGACGGCGTCCCGGGCCTGGTCGGCGGGCACGTCGTACACGAGGTGGCAGAACCGGGCGGCGGCGTGGCGCCCGGTCCAGAGCGGCAGGGTCATCTCCCGGTACGCCGTCCAGTCGCCCTCGAAGGTGACCAGCAGGTCGGCGAGGCCGAAGTCGGCGTAGCCGGGGTCGGGGTGGTCGCCGTGGCCGAACACCACGGTGGCGCACCCGGCGGCGCGGGCCGCGGTGGCGAGGCGCCGGTAGTGGGCCAGCGCGCCCGGGTGGGTGGCGACCTGGTCGAGGTAGACACCGGTGATGCCGTGGCGCTGGCGGTAGGTCAGGATGTCGTTCACCACGGCGGCGTGCGGCCGGCGCCCGTAGTCGGTGTCGGCGTAGCCGAGCAGGGGGAGGCCGGCCTTGCGCAGCTCCTCGGCGGCCTCGGCGAAGACGTTGTCGGGGGTGTCGCCGGGGCCGTCGGCGAGGTTGAGCACGACGGCGGCGATCCGGTCGGGGGCGGCGGCGGCGACCGCCTGCCAGGCCGCCGGGTCCACCGCGGGGTGGACGTACAGCGGCACCAGCAGGCGGCCGTCGGGCAGGCTCGCGCCGGTCATGCGGTGACCAGTGGTTCGGTGCTGAGCCAGAGGTCGCGCAGGGTGTCGGCGAGGTCCGTCTCCGGGTGCCAGCCGAGCTCCCGGGCGGCGGCCGAGACGTCGGCCTGCTGCCAGGAGACGGCGGCCGAGCGCTCGGAGCCGGCGCCGCTCTCGTCGATCCGGCCGGTGAAGCCGGCCGCCGCGACCAGGCCGTCGGCGATCGCCCGGACCGGCTGGGCCCGGCCGGAGGCCAGGTTGAGCACCCGCGGCAGCGGGCGCTCGGCGGCGACGGCCAGGCCGACCGCGCGGGCGACGTCCCGGGCGTCGACGAAGTCGCGGTGGGCCGAGAGGTCCCCGACCTTCACGACGCCGTCGGCACCCTCGGGCGCGGCCCGGCGCAGCTCGGCGGCGAGCCGGCCGGGCAGCGAGCCGGCCGGGGCGCCCGGGCCGACCGGGTTGAACACCCGCAGCACCACGGCGTCCAGCGGCGAGCCGGCCACCGCGAGGGAGCCGGCCAGCTTGGTGGCGCCGTAGACGCCGACCGGGCGGGCGTCGGCGTCCTCGGCGAGCGAGCTGCCGGGGGCGCAGACGCCGTACTCGCCGGCCGAGCCGATGTGCACCAGCCGGGCCTTCGGGGCGCCCTGGTGGAGCGCCTCGCAGAGCACGGCCGGGCCGCGGGCGTTGACCTCGGCGAGCGTGACCGCGCTGCCGGCCACCGCGCCGGCGAAGTTGACCACGGCGTCGGGGGCGAGCGCGGCCAGTTCCTCGCCGAGCGGGCCGGCCTGGGCGGTGGCCAGGTCGAGACGCAGGTCGTGGTCGGGCCGGCGTCCGGCGGTCAGCATCGTGGCGCCGGGCACCGACCGCAGGACGGTGGCGGCGTGCCGGCCGAGGAAGCCGTCCGCGCCGAGCAGCAGGATTCTCACGCGGCCCGTCCGTCGTTCTCGGGGCCGGTGGCGGCCACGGCGGGCCGGTCGGCGTCGTCCGGTGCGGTGCGGGCGGCCGGGACGGGCAGCTCCGGCCCGCCGGGGACGGCGTACAGGCCCTCGGGCTCGCCCGGCATCAGCTGCGAGCGGATGAGCGCGAACTCGGCGTTGGCCCGGTCGTAGTCGTCCGGGCGGCCGATGTCCAGCCAGTAGCCGCCGAACTCGTAGGCGGACGGCGGGGTCCGGGCGGCCAGCAGGTCCAGCACCAGCTCGTCGAAGCCGAGCGGCAGGCCGGGGGTGTACTTGGCGAGTGCCGAGCGGGAGACGCCGTAGACGCCCATCGAGACCCGGTAGTCGATGCTCGGCTTCTCCTGGAAGCCGGTGATGGAGCCGGACTCGGTGGTCAGCACGCCGAAGTCGATCTTCACCTGGCGGGCGTAGGTGGCGATGGTGAGCGGCGCCCCGGAGGCCTCGTGGTGCTTGAGCACCCCGGCGAAGTCCAGGTCGGTGAGGATGTCGCCGTTCATCACCAGGAAGTGCTCGGGCAGCCGGTCCTGCATGGTGAGCAGGGGGCCCATGGTGCCGAGCGGGCTGTCCTCGACGGCGTAGCCGACCCGCAGGCCCCACTGGGAGCCGTTGCCGACGTAGGCGCGGATGATGTGGCCGAGGTGGCCGATGGCCAGGGTGACGGTCGTGAAGCCCGCGGCGGCGAGCTGGCGCATCACGATCTCGAGGATCGCGTGCTGGTCGCCGATCGGGACGAGCGGCTTGGGGAGCGCGGTGGTGTAGGGACGGAGGCGAACGCCCTTACCGCCGGCCAGGATCACTGCATGCATGGTGTTTCCCCCACGGAAATAGTGCGACAGGAGCCTTGGAGCCAGGACTGGCAGGTGTACGAGGGTCAGACGTTGTAGATGTCGGTCTTGTAGCGGGCCAGGTTGGCCGGGTCGCGGAAGAACTCGATGGTCTGCTCCAGGCCCTGCTCCAGGGAGAAGGCGGGGGCCCAGCCGGTGGCGGCGCGCAGCCGGGTGGCGTCGGCGACCAGGCGCATCACCTCGGAGTTGGCCGGGCGGATGCGCTGCTCGTCCTCCTTCACCGCGACGTCCACGCCCATCAGCTTGCCGACCAGGGCGACCAGGTCGCCGACCGAGATCTCGCCGCCGGTGCCGGCGTTGAAGGTCTTGCCGACCACGGCCTCCGCCGGGGCGGTGCCGACCGTGCGGAAGGCGTTGGCGGTGTCCTTGACGAAGGTGAAGTCGCGGGTGGGGCGCAGGTCGCCGAGGGTGATCTCGGTCTCGCCGGCCGCCAGCTGGGCGATCACGGTGGGGATGACGGCGCGCATCGACTGGCGCGGGCCGAAGGTGTTGAACGGGCGCAGCGTGACGACCGGGGTCTCGAAGCTGGCGTGGTAGCTGTCGGCCAGCCGGTCCCCGCCGGCCTTGGAGGCGGCGTACGGGGACTGGGTGTTGATCGGGTGGTCCTCGGTGATCGGCACGGTCTGCGCGGTGCCGTAGGTCTCGCTGGTGGAGGTGTGCACCAGACGGGGGATGTCCAGGTGGCGCACGGCCTCCAGCACGTTCAGGGTGCCGGTGACGTTGGTCTCGATGTACGAGTGCGGGGCCCGGTACGAGTACGGGATCGCGATCAGGGCGGCCAGGTGGTAGACCGCCTCGGTGCCCTTGACCAGGCCGTTGACCGAGCCCGGGTCCCGGACGTCGCCGAGGACGATCTCGACCGACTCCAGCACGTCCTTGGAGAGGGTCTCCAGCCAGCCGAAGGACGAGAAGGAGTTGTACTGGACCATGGCGCGGACCTGGTGGCCGTCGGCGACCAGGGTTTCGACGAGGTGGGAGCCGATGAAGCCCTCGGCTCCGGTGACGGCGACGCTGCTCATACGTGAATCGCTTTCTGTTCTTCGGGACGGCCGGGCGGGGACGGTGCGTGGTGGCCCGGCGCTGTGTCAGTGGTGTCCGACGGTTCAGCGGTGCTTGGTGGTGCGGCCGAGCACGGGCCCGGCGATGGCGGTGAGGAGGGCCGCCGCGCCCCCGCAGCCGATCAGCTGCAGGACGGTCGGATCCACACCGGTCAGCAGCCCGGCGCACTCGGCGCCGGCGGCTGCCAGACAGATCAGGGCGGTGCTCCAGCTGAGCCCGAAGGCGTTCAGCAGCAGCGCCAGCCAGAGCGAGCCGCCCAGCAGCAGCAGCGCACCGAGCTCCGGGACGCCGAGCGCCGGGGCGCCGGGCCAGAGCACGGTGGCGGCGGCGTCCAGCGCGGCCACGGTGGTGAGGTAGATGAACAGGCAGCCCAGCAGGATGCCGCCGGTGCGGCGGGTGAACGCGGCGGCCGTGTGAGTGGTCCGCAGTGCGGCCACGGCCATCGCCCGGTAGCGGAAGAGCAGCCACTCGGCGAGTCCGAGACTCAGCGTCAGCGCGATCATGGCCGGCCCCGTCGGGCTGGCGGACGCGCCTTCGGCGGCCCCGGTCCGGACCGCCTGGTGGACGGTGGCGCCCAGACCGGCGATCAGGGTGAGCGCGCCGACCGCCAGCCCGAACAGCAGGTGCGGCAGCTCGTGCAGGACCGGCAGCTTCAGCTCGGTGGCGTCCTGCTCGCTGCGCAGGCAGCGGAGGATCTCCCGGGCGGCCAGCCCGACCGCCAGCCCGAGCGAGGCCAGCAGGACGACCGTCCGGGCCAGTTGCGGCACGTCCACGGCCAGCACCACACCGGCTCCGACCGCCGACGGCGCCAGTGCGACCAGCAGGAACTTCTCCCGCCCGAGCACCAGCAGTACGGTGGCCGCCGCCAGGTAGCCGGACTGCCCGGCGGCGAAACAGAGAGCGCCGAGCGGGCCGCCGACCACGTACCCGGTGGTGGCCGCGACCAGCGCCCCCACCGGTGCGCCGACGGCCAGGCAGCGCCCGGCCGCACGGCGCCGGCCGCGGCCCAGCCAGGCGTACGAGCGGTGCGCCAGCGCCTGGTTCCAGGACCAGCTGACCAGGGTGGACAGGGAGAGCGCGAGCATCCCCGAGGGGAGGCCGAAGCGCATCCGGGTGGCCGCGAACAGGTTGGCGCCGAGCAGGTAGCCGAGGCCGGGCAGGGCGAAGACCAGGCCGCGCACCACGCAGCGCCAGGGATCGGCCCGCCAGGGGTTGGCGAACTCGGCGCTCGGGCCCGGGTAGCGGCGCTCGACCCGCTCGAACAGCTCCTCGGCGACGGTGAACGCGTCGGGGCGGCCGTACAGGAGCCCGGCCTGCTCGTCGGAAAGGCCGTCGGACTCCAGGAAGGCCGCGATCTCGTAGGGGTGGACGGCGTCCGCGCAGACGTCGGCCAGGCGCTCGGCGAGTTCGTCCAACGGGTCGGGGGAGAGGTCGAGCTGCTCCTCCGGCGCGGCCGGCTGCACGGGCACCGCCGGACGGCGGTTCCTGCGGGGGAGGGTGCGAAGCTGCACGGTCTGCTCGGCCCAGTCGGGGCCGGCCTCGTCCGGGACGAGGCGGAGGGGACCGCTCACGCGCCCACCTCGCTGCGCTCGGCGGCGGCCACGGGCTCCCACGCGTCGGGGACCGCGTCCGTCACCGCGACGACGCCGTTCGGCAGCCAGCGGGCGGTGCCCAGCAGCTCGGTGTAGATGCCGCGGAAGCCGTCGATGTTCTGGCGGAGCGTGAACTGCTCGATCACCCGCAGCCGGGCCTGCTCGCCCAGCCGGGCGCGGCGCTCCGGGTCGCGCAGCAGCTCGACGGCGGCGGCGGCCATGGGCTCGGGTTCGCGCGGCGGGACGACCAGGCCGGTGTCACCGACGGCCTCGCGCACGCCGCCGACGTCGGTCGAGACGGTGGAGCGGCCGCAGGACATCGCCTCGATCAGGGTGAACGGGAAGCCCTCGCTGATGCTGGAGAGCATCACCACGTTGCCCGCCGCGTACGCGTCGGTGATGTCGGCGACGCGGCCCTCGAAGGCCACCGAGTCGGCTATGCCGAGCTCGGCGGCCAGGGCTATGCAGCCGTCGCGGTAGGCCTCGCCGCCCTTGGGCGTGCCGCCGAAGAGCCGCAGCCGGGCGTCGGGTATCTCGCGGCGGACGATGGCGAAGGCCCGGATCAGCGTCTCGAGGTCCTTGATCGGGTCGACCCGGCCGGCCCAGCTGAGCGTGGGCGTCTCGGGCTCGGGCCCGGCGGGCGGGAAGGCCGCCGGGTCGACGCCGTTGTAGACGGTGCGGATGTGCGCGGACGGCGTGCCGCCGCGCTCCTCCCAGCGCCGGTTGTACCGGTTGCCGGGGGTGACCAGCGCGGCCCGCCGGTAGCTCTCCTCGGCGAGCATCCGGTAGAAGCCCAGCAGCAGCGCCTTGACCGGCCAGCGGTACGGGCCGGTGCGGTAGCCGAGGTAGCGCTCGCGCAGGTAGATGCCGTGCTCGGTGAGGAGGAACGGTACGCCGTACTGCTGGGAGGCGATCAGCCCCGGCAGGGTGGCCAGGCCACCGCTGGCCGCGTGCGCGACGCCCTCCTTGGGCGGTTCGACCGAGAGCGGGCGCAGCGCGTGCTCCAGCAGGTCGGTGGCGTTGAGCGCGTCGTGCAGGGTGGGCCGGGAGACGGCGGTGGAGAGGTAGTCGCGGGTCCAGACGTGCTGGAGGGTGCGCAGGGCGCGCTCGCTGCGCAGCGCCGGGCTGAGCAGCCCGCGCCGGGCGAGGTCGGCGAAGCCGTACAGCTCGGTGCCGAAGTGGGTGGTGTAGACCGGGTCCAGGATGGAGTGCAGGAAGCGCTCGTACGCGTTGAGGAAGCGGCGCATCTCCTTGCCGCGCGGGGCTCTGCCCTCGGTGGCCGGGCCCCAGAGTGGTGCGGTCGTGACGGAGCGCACGTTGGCGGGCAGCTCCCAGGCCAGCGGTTCGTGGCCGGTTCCGGTGACGGCGATGACGTCGAAGTCGACGTCCGGCATGCCCTGGACGAGCTGGTCGCACCAGACGCTCACGCCGCCGTGCTGGTGCGGGTACGTCCCCTCGGTGAGCAGGGTGACGCGCATGGTCTTCCCCCCTCCTGTCCTTGCGTCAAGCGCCCGGCCTGGCGGCCGGGTCGGGTGCCGGTGGTGGGGGGGGGGGGGGGGGGGGGGGCCCCCCCCCCCCCCCCCCCACCACCGGTATCACCTGTTCAGCGGGTGCCGGTCTGGCCGGCGGTCTTCTTGGCGGGGTCGGCCTTCCCCCCGGAGGCCTTGCCGTTCTGGGCGCCGCCCTTGGCGTTGCCCTGGGTGGTGCTCTTTCCGGCGGCGCCCTTTCCGGCGGTGCCGGTGGTGACGCCCTTGCCGGCCACCGGTGCCCCGCTGCCGGGGACCAGCACCGGCGCGTCGGTCCGGGCGGTGTCGCCGGGACCGGCCGGGACGGCGTCGGCGGTGCCCTGCGGCACGACCTTCTTGTCGGCCGGCGCCGGGGCGGTCACCGACTTGGCGGCGATGCTCGGCGCGACGGCCGGGACCGCGGCCGGGGCTGCGGCCAGCTTCAGCGTGACGGTGCTCTGCAGCGCCGCGGGCTTCACCCAGCCGGACAGCGTACCGGCGTAGGCGGTGCCGAACGCGGTCGAGCCGATGGACAGCTTCTGGGTGGTGCCGGTGGGCATGGTGGCCTGGATCTGGACGCCCGCCGGGGCGGACACCGTCACGGTGTCGCCGACCCGGTACGCGGTGACCTGGCCGGCGGCGACGGCCGCGTTCCAGGCCGCCCGGCGCTGGAACTCGACGCCGATGTCCTTCTGCGCCAGGTTCACGACCGGGGCGTTGTCGGCGTGCAGCGAGCGGTAGGTCGAGAGGACCTTCTCCAGCACCGGGTAGACGATCCGGTCCTCGGACAGGTTCGACTGGTGGATGAAGTGCGGCCGCGGGTCGTTGCTCAGCACGTGGCCGAGGTCGATCCGGGCCTCCAGCGGCACGATGTACGACTGGTAGCCGGTGTTGACGTCCAGCGGCGCCGGCAGGCAGGTGGAGTTGGCGTTGCTCTCGCAGACGCCGCTGCCGCCGTTGGCCGCGCTGGTGTAGATCCAGTTGTACTCGTCGGTCTCCTCCTTCGCCGTGGCGGCGTTGTAGAAGACGTTCATCGGGTACCGCGGCACGGTCAGCGTGGACGAGCCGACGGCCCGCTGGGCGGGCTCGCGGGAGGCGTCGCTCGCGGTCCACTTGACCCCGTTGGCGGCCAGCGAGGGCGCCAGGTACGGGTTGTCGCTGGTCTCCTGCGGGGCGGTCAGCAGGCCGGAGTGCTCACCGGTGACCAGCTCGGTCTTGTCGACGGTCAGGTGGTGCGCCGCGGCCCAGTCGAGGTTGTTCTTGACCTGGGACGTGATGGTGGCCTGGTCGACCCAGACGGTGTTGCCGGTGGCGTCCTTGGTGCACTTCCACGGCACCACCGAGACGTCCTGCAGGCAGCCCAGGTACGGGTGCGTGTAGGTGTGGTTGACCCACCGGTAGCTGGCCTGGTCGGCGATCATCTGGTCCGCCACCGGGTCGGTGGTGGCCGTGCGGTCGGCCTTCCAGTCCTCGCTGCCGCCGCCGTTGAACACCATGTCCATGGTGAAGTTGTTGGCGGTCTGCCACTGCTTCGCGTACTGCGCGTCGGCGACCGTCATCCGGATCGGGTTGGCCGTCTCGGGGGTGCCGGGCGGGCAGGTGACGTCGCCGGGGGTGCACTTGAGCACGGTGTCCCAGCGGTCGTCGGCCAGGAAGACGTCGTCCACGTGGGCCGCGAAGTAGTTGCGGTCGTAGCCGAGGTGGACGCCCTGGGTGATCCAGTCGACGATGCCGCGGGCCAGCAGCCGGTACTGCTGCTGGTACTGGTTGTAGACGAAGGTGACGACCAGTTCCTTGCGGCCGTCGTGGCTGTACTCGCCGACCAGCGAGCCGCGCGCGGTGGAGCCCGGGATCGGGGCGTCCACCAGCGGCGTGAACGAGGCACCGGCCGGCAGGGAGGCCAGGGGGGTGGCCAGGTAGCCGTAGCTCTCGTCCACCGACGGGTCGTTGTCCTCGAACGGGACGGCGCCCTTGAGGTAGCCGAACGGGCCGGCCAGGCCGGCACCGGTGACCTGGCCCTGGACGCCGTCCAGCTTGCCCATGTAGCCCGGGTCCGCCGCCCAGTTCAGGCCGACGTCCGGCTGGGCGTAGGTGTAGGCGTCGACCTGGCGGACGCCGAACGCGGCCTCGTAGGTGGCGAGGGCCGTCATCTCGGCGGAACCCGCCGCGAACGGGTTGTTGTTGGGCATCACGATGCCCTGGTACTTGCCCCGGGGCTGCCCGTTGACCGTGTCGCTGAGGAAGGCGGCGTCGATGACCGGGCGGTTGGCGTCGTTGAGGTTGACGAGCCTGTACGGGGTGCCCTGGCTCTTCAGCTCGGCGGCGACGGCCGCCGTCGCGGGCCCGCCGTCACTGATCACCAGGACCGTGAGGTCGATCCTGGGGGCCGTGCCGGCACCGTGTGCGAGGGACGACTGCAGGCCGCCGGCCAGCAGGACTGCTGCCGCGCACGCGGCAACTCTTCGGGTCGCTCGACCCATGTGGTGTTCCTCCCCTGGGCAGGGCGCTCCGCTGCTCGGCGCTCTCCTGCCCTGTCGCTGTTCGCGGGCAGCAGGCTGCCCGGCGCCCATCCTGGTGGATACTCCGCACCGATTGGGACCAAATGGGCGGGAGTGCAGCGAATCTGTTACCAACGTTCATGGCGATGCCATGAAGGCGCTGATTGTGGCCGGAACTGCACCCTCGGCGCAAATAATGAATTGAAAATTAAAAACCGGAACCTGAGCGTTACTGCTGCTCACCGACCGTGTAGCGGGGGTGGGGCCGCCGCGCCCTACACTGGCGGCGTTGCGCATGACACTCTCGCACATCCCGCGTTCCGCCGGGCAGGTTCATGCAATATCGCGCTGGGTTGTGCCATGTCACAGTCCGAATATCCAATGGAGGCCACCGCGTGACCGAGCAGCAGACCGAGACCGCCGCTATCCAGGCCACCGGGAAAGCGGCTCAGACGTCGGCGCAGGGCGCCCGGGAGGCCGCCGCACAGGCCCGGAGTCTCGGCCTGCGCGGCGCCGCCAACGCCCGCGATCTCGGTGGTTACCGGACGGCCGACGGCCGGGTGCTGCGGCACGGCGTCGCGCTCCGTAGCGACGGCCTCAACCGGCTCACCGACGAGGACCTCGGCCTGCTCGGCTCGCTCGGCCTGCGCCAGGTGGTCGACCTGCGCAGCCTCGACGAGGTCCGCGAGGCCGGCCCCGACCGCGTTCCCGGCCTGCCGGTCGCCGAGATCGCGGCCGCCGAGCTCTCCGCCGCCCCGATCACCGTTGAGCGCACCACCCCGGACGGCGTGACCCTGCACCACCTGCCGGTCTTCGCCGCCGATTTCGACATCTACGTCGCCCTGCGCGACGCCCTGGCCGACCGCAGTCCGGAGAAGCAGCGCGCCCTGCTCGGCGGCGGCAGGGCCACCGCGATGATGACCGGGCTCTACCGATGGTTCGTCACCGACCCGGTCGCCCGCGAGCGCTTCGCCACCGTGCTGCGCCTGCTGGCCGCGCCGGACGGCCCACCGCTGCTCTTCCACTGCTCGGCCGGCAAGGACCGCACGGGCTGGACGGCCGCGGTGCTGCTGACCGCCCTCGGGGTGGACCGGGAGACGGTCTTCGCCGACTACCTGCTCACCAACGAGCGCTCCGCCGCGATCGTCGAGACCATCGTCGACAGCTTCTTCACCCGCGGTCTGATGCAGGAGCCGGAGCTGCTGCTCCCGGTCTTCCGGGCGGAGCGCGCCTACCTGGAGGCGGCCTTCGAGGAGGTCGCGGCCGGCTGGGTCACCTTCGAGAAGTTCTGGCAGGACGGCCTGGGGCTGGACGACGAGGTGCTGGCGGGCCTGCGGGCCAACCTGCTCACGGCGCCCTGACCCTGCGGCCCCGTCCGGCCCTCAGGCCCCACCCGGTCCCTCGTCCGGCCCTCGTCCGGTCCGGCCGGGGCCCGGCCGCTCAGCCCTCGCTGATCAGGCCCTCGCGCAGCTGCGTGAGGGTCTTGGTCAGCAGCCGGGAGACGTGCATCTGCGAGATGCCGATCTCGTCGCCGATCTGCGACTGGGTGAGGTTGCCGAAGAACCGCAGCATGATGATCCGGCGCTCGCGCGGCGGCAGCTTGGCCAGCAGCGGCTTCAGCGACTCGCGGTACTCGACGCCCTCCAGCGCGAGGTCCTCGTAGCCGAGCCGCTCGGCCAGCGGGCCGTCGCCGTCCTCCTCACCGGGGCTGGAGTCCAGCGAGCTGGCGGTGTACGCGTTGCCCACCGCGAGGCCCTCGACCACGTCCTCCTCGCTGACGCCCAGGCAGGTGGCCAGCTCGGCGACGGTGGGGGAGCGGTCCAGCCGCTGGGCCAGCTCGTCGCCGGCCTTGGTGAGCGCCAGCCGCAGCTCCTGGAGCCGCCGGGGCACCCGGACCGACCAGCTGGTGTCCCGGAAGAAGCGCTTGATCTCGCCGACGACGGTCGGCATCGCGAAGGTGGGGAACTCCACCCCGCGCTCCGGGTCGAACCGGTCGATCGCCTTGATCAGGCCGATCGTGCCGACCTGGACGATGTCCTCCATCGGCTCGTTGCGGCTGCGGAACCGGGCCGAGGCGTACCGGACCAGCGGCAGGTTGAGCTCGATCAGGGTGTCGCGGACGTACGTGTGCTCGGCGCTGCCGGCCTCCAGGGCGGCCAGCCGCAGGAAGAGCGAGCGGGAGAGCGTCCGGGTGTCCAGCCCGGCGCCGGAGGCGGCCTCCGCGGGCGGCTGGGCCGCCGTCGGGGCCTGCTCCGCTGCTCCCGGCGGGGCGTCGGGGGCGGGCGGGGCTTCGGCCGGGCCCCGCTGGACCGGGATCAGGTCGACGGCGACCGTCGTGCCACTGGCCTGACCACCGTGGATCTCCGCAGCGCCCAGATCTCCGGACATGCACCCACCCCCTTGTGACTGACACGTGAACGGGCGCTGTCGCGCGGAGGTTCCCGGCGACGCCCTCCCCCTCCATACCGGAACACGGTCCCCGGCAAACCCGAACGTCGCAAGACGTCACGCGTCGGTAACGCGGAGCAATCTCGGGCCGATTGCCTTTTCGCGGTGTTCTGCCGGGATTGTGATGGTCAGTCTTCCCAGGAATTGCCGGTCCGAAGCCTGGTCAGGATTCGGGACAACAGGCGCGAGACGTGCATCTGGGACATTCCCAGCTCGGTGCTGATCTGCGATTGCGTCAGATTGGCGAAGAACCGCAGCATGACGATCCGCCGTTCCCGTTCCGGCAACTGCACCAGGAGGTGGCGGACCATGTCCCGGTGTTCGACCTCGGCGAGGGCCGAGTCCTCGTAGCCGAGCCGGTCCAGCAGGGCGAGCCCGCCCTCGTGCTCCTGCGCGGCCTCCAGAGAGGCCGCGTTGTACGCCCGCCCGGCGTCCAGGCAGGCCCGGACGTCCTCCTCGGGGATGCGCAGGCTGGCGGCGATCTCCGGCACCTTGGGGGTGCGGCCGTGGACCACCGTCAGCTCCTCCATCGCGCCGCTGACCTGCACCCAGAGCTCCTGGAGCCGGCGCGGGACGTGCATGGTGCGGACGTTGTCCCGGAAGTACCGCTTGATCTCGCCGAGGATGGTGGGCAGGGCGTAGGTCGGGAACTGGACACCGCGCTCCGGGTCGAACCGGTCGATCGCGTTGATCAGGCCGATCGTGCCGACCTGGACCACGTCCTCCATCGGCTCGCTGCGGCTGCGGAAGCGGGTGGCCGCGTAGCGGACCAGCGGGATGTTGACCTCGATCAGGGCGGCCCGGACCCGCTCCCGCTCGGGGGCGTCCGGGGGCAGTTCGGCGAGCCGCTCGAAGAGCACCCGGGTCAGGGTCCGGACGTCCACCACGGGGCGGCCGCCGGGGCCGCGCAGGCTGTCCGGGCGCAGTTCGCCGGCCGGGCTGATGATGGCGGCCAGGACCTCGTCGGGCGGCATGGCCTGGGCCGGCGGCTGGGGTTGGCTCAGGGCCTGGCTCAGGGCCTGGCTCTGAGTCTGGCTCGGGCTCGGGCTCGTGTCTGCGGGCCGGGTCGGGCTCTGGGGCTGGTCCGGGGGCTGACTCTGGGTCGGGGGCTGGGTCCGGGCCGGTGGTCGGGGCGGTGGCTGGGTCCCGGCCGGTGGCCGGGCCCGGGTAGGCGTGTGGTCCGGGGGCTGGTCCGGACCTCGGGCGGGTGGTGCCGGCGCCGGTGTGGCGGCCGTCGTACTGGTCTGTGCAGCGCCCGGCCCGGTATCGGTTCCCGGCGCGCTCCCTGGTGTCCGCACGGACACGTCACCCCTCCCAAAGTCGACAATGGTGGGACTTGCGGATCGGGTGTCGCGTCTCGGTGCACCACCTCGCCATGTCCGGCAAAACCGGTCATAGCATCACAAGGCGGGCGCAGGTCGGGCAAGCACCACGCAGAGGTGTGTTGGTGCTGTGGTGGCGTTTCACCAGGTCTCCCGGCGGGGGCGCGGAAGGACCGTTCCGGGATACGGCAAGGCGCCCCGCCCGGGTCTCGGGAGGGGCGCCTGGGGCCGTCCGGGGGATGTTCCGGGATCAGACCTCGATGTCGGCGATCACCCAGGTGGCGAACTCGCGCCACTGGCCGGCCGCGGCCTGGTGGGCCGGGTGGGTGAGGTAGGCCTGCAGCGCCTCGCGGTCCTCGACCAGGCTGTTGATCGCGTAGTCGTGGGCGATGTCGCGCTCGGTGGTGTTCCAGCCGCACTCCCACTCGCGCAGCTCGGGGATGACCGGGCCGAGTGCCTCGAAGGCCTTGGCGCCGGCGAGCGCGCGCTCGTCGTCCTTGCTGACGCCTTCGTTGAGCTTGAACAGGACCAGGTGCCGGATCACGATGCCGCTCCTCGCGGACGGGGGTTGAGGGACGGGCCCACCGTAGCCGGTGCCGGAGGAGCTACTTCACCAGCCCGGTCATGAAGGTGCCGATCGCCTTGGCGGCGTTCGAGATGCCCTCGAAGCCCAGCTGGACGAGTTCGGCGGCGCGGGCCGGCGAGGTGATGATCGTGTAGAGCACGAAGACGAGCAGGAGAACCATGCCGATCTTCTTCGCCTGCGCCATCGGGTGACCTTCCTCCCTGCCGTGGGCCGCCGCCATTCGGTCCCCGAGCGTCCCTCTGCATTGGGCAGCTTATCCACCGGACGGCCTATCAAGTGTGCGACGCGTTCACCCGGCGGGACGAAGGTCCCCGTGACTGGGGCCTTTCTCCGGGTGCCCGCGAGCGACGCGTCGAGCAGGATGGTTGATGTACCGAGGATCTGGCAGGAATCCCCGGTAGGTGGATCCGGAGCTCCCCGCTGTGGGACCGGTGCCGCGGCTTCCCCCGACGCGGCCCCGGTTGTGGGACTCCGCCGGGGGAGCGGTTGTTCCCCCCGAACCGCTCCCCCTTCCAGGCTCCGTACTCGAAGGGCGTTGGTGGTCATCGGCCCCGGGTTCGGAGCCCTTTCCGCGTATGAGGGTGCGCGGAAACGACGAGGGCCCCGTCCGGTTCGGACGGGGCCCTCGTGTTGCTGGCGGTAGCGGTGGGATTCGAACCCACGGTGGAGTTGCCCCCACACACGCTTTCGAGGCGTGCTCCTTTGGCCGCTCGGACACGCTACCGAGGGGAACTCTACCGGACGGGTGGCGCCGTCACGAAATCCGTATCGGGGCGGCGGTCCCGCGGGTGTCGGGCCGGGCGTTCAGCGGTGGGGTTCGGCGGTGGGGGTTCGGTGCTCGGTGTTCGGCGGTCGGGGTTCAGCGGTGGGTGTCGAAGAACGCGCGGAGCTGTTCGGCGCAGTCGTCGGCGAGGACGCCCCAGACGACCTCGGGGCGGTGGTTGAGCCGGCGGTCGCGCATCACGTCGAAGAGCGAGCCGGCCGCGCCGGCCTTCTCGTCGAGGGCGCCGTAGACCACCCGGTCGATCCGGGAGAGGACGATGGCGCCCGCGCACATGGTGCAGGGCTCCAGGGTGACGACGAGGGTGCAGCCGCTGAGCCGCCACTCGCCCTCCCGTCGCCCGCCACCGTCCTTGTTCGGCGCGCTTCGCGCGGCCCTCCGCAAATTCGCGGCGGCGTCGCGGATCGCCACCACCTCGGCGTGGGCGGTCGGGTCGCCGACCGCCTCGCGCTCGTTGTGGCCGCGTCCGATCACCTGGCCGTCCGGACCCAGGACGAGCGCCCCGACCGGGACGTCCCCGGTGGCCGGCGCCAGTGCGGCCTCGGCGATGGCGAGGCGCATCGGCGCCGCCCAGCGGTCGCGGACCGGGTCGGGGCGGACGGGGGCGGGAAGCGGGGCTATCCGCGGGACAGCCCGGGGGGCTTCCTGCGGGACTGCCTGGCTGGCGGACGCGGGCTGCATGGCATCCAGTGTCCGGCATCCGGTGGCGGGCACCGGTCGCCGCCGGCCGTTACCGGACCGACTCCAGGACCTCGCCGCAGCCGAGTGCCTCGGCGATCTCCTCCAGGGCGTCGCCCGGAACGGCGCCCTCGCCGCTGAGGGCGAGCAGCTCCTCGGAGGGCAGCCCGAACTCGGAGAGCAGGTGGGAGTCGCCCAGCGGGCCGACGGGGACGCCGCCGCGGGTGCCGGCGTCGTCCTCCTCCTGCTCCTGCTCCTGCTCCTGTGCCTCCTCCTCTTCCTCCAGCTCGGCGACGAGGTTGTCGAGGTCGCCGAACTCGCTCTCGCCGGCCTGGTCGACCAGCTCGTCGGTGAGGACGGAGCCGTACGAGCTGCGGGCGGCGGCGGCGCCGTCCGACACGAAGATCCGCGGGTCCTCCTCACCGTCCACCCGGACGACGGCGAACCAGGCGTCCTCCTGTTCGATGAAGACCAGGACGCTGTCGTCGTCCTGGGCGGCCTCGCGGGCCAGGTCGGCCAGATCGGCCAGGGTTTCGACGTCATCGAGTTCCGTCTCGCTCACATCCCACCCGTCCTCGGTGCGAGCAAGCACTGCAGCGAAGTACGCCACCAGGGACACTCCCAAGATCTCGGTCTCGGCTGTCGGCGCGCTCGGGCAACGCGGAATCTGGCCGCCCCCGCGCCAGAGGCGGTCCGCTGTTCGGACCGTCCCATCGGAATCGTGACAGAAAGCCCGGCTTTGCGGGGGGTGTTCGGCAGCGCGTCTTTGCAGGTCGTGTCGGAAGGGTTGGCCGGGGGCCGGTGAAGGACCGCCGGGCCGGTCCGGGACCGCTCGAACGGCGGCTGGACGCCACCGGGAGGGCGTGGGAGGCCCGTCAGATTCGGAAGGTTCGCATCCGCATCGCTTCGCGCATCCGGCGTTCCTTGGTGCGGCGGGGCTGCACCCGCTCCCGCAGTTCGCGCGCCTCGGCGAGCTCGCGCAGGAAGACGGCCCGCCGCTTACGGCGCTCCGCCTCGGTCTCCGGATGCTCCGGGGGTTGGTCCGAGCGCCCGCCCGACGGGCCCGCGAGCCCGTCCGCCGAGCCGTCCCCGGTCCTCGGGTTGCTCGTCATAGGACGTGACTTTCCCAGATCGGCCCGATTGATACCACAGGAGGCCGTTCCGTCCGGACATTCGCGGTGCGTCACGGCGTGTCACGGCAGAGTGACCGCAGCCCGTCGCGGCGTGTCGTACGGGCGTCCGGGCCGGGCTAACCTCGATGCATGCGGATCCACGTCGTCGACCACCCCCTGGTCGCCCACAAGCTCTCCACCCTGCGCGACGAGCGCACCGACTCGCCGACCTTCCGTCGCCTGACCGACGAGCTGGTGACCCTCCTCGCGTACGAGGCCACCCGGGACGTCCGCACCGAGGAGGTGGAGATCACCACGCCGGTGGCGGTCACCACCGGCACCCGGCTCAGCTACCCGCGCCCGCTGGTGGTGCCGATCCTCCGGGCCGGCCTCGGCATGCTGGACGGGATGACCCGGCTGCTGCCGACCGCCGAGGTGGGCTTCCTCGGCATGGTGCGCAACGAGGAGACCCTGGAGGCCTCCACCTACGCCACCCGGATGCCGGACGACCTCTCCGGCCGCCAGGTGTACGTGCTCGACCCGATGCTGGCCACCGGCGGCACGCTGGTCGCGGCGATCCGGATGCTGATCGAGCGGGGCGCCACCGACGTCACCGCCGTGGTGCTGCTGGCCGCGCCCGAGGGCGTCGCGGTGATGGAGAAGGAGCTGGCCGGCCTGCCGGTCACCGTCGTCACCGCCGCGGTCGACGAGCGGCTGAACGAGAACGGCTACATCGTCCCCGGCCTGGGCGACGCGGGCGACCGTCTGTACGGCACGGCCGGCTGACCCCCTGTACTGACGAGGAGAGCCCCCCGGCACCGTGCCGGGGGGCTCTCGTACGTTCGCGGGCGGCCGGCGGGCTCAGCAGCTGCCGGTGGTGCTGGGGGTGGGCGAGGGCTTGGTGGCCAGGGCCAGTGCGGCGGCGGCCTGGGTCTCGTCCAGCAGTGTGTTGTAGCTGTCGCCGACGACGACGTCCACGCTGTTGTCGGTGCGGGCGTCCGTGGTGACGGTGGCTCCGGCGATCTGCGAGCTGATCAGGGTGGCGGCGCCGGCGCCGGCCGGGCCGGCGATCACCACGGCGGTGCCGGGCACCTTCTTGTCCAGCTCGGCCGGGGCGTTGCCCTTCTTGTCCACGGTGAAGCCGCGCTTCGTGAACTCGTCGGCCGTCCGCCCGGCCAGGCCGGACTTGGTGGTGGCGTTGAAGACGTTCAGCTTGAAGCCGGCCGGCTGCGGGATGGCGTGCGGGTCGCCGGCGGGGGCACCCGGGGCGCCCGGGGACGCGTCCGGGGTGGGGGTGGGCGCGGCCAGCGGTTTGCCGGACGGGGACGCACAGGCCTGGGCGGAGGCGTTCTTGCCCTTGCCGGTGAAGATGTCGTAGAGCTGGACGCCGCCGAGCGCGATCAGCGCCAGCGCGAGCAGCGAGCCGATCAGGGCCATGACCTTGCGGCTCTTCTTGGGCGGCCGGCCCAGCCGTGGATAGCTGTTGCCGGTGACGCGGTACTGCTTCCCCTTCAGGCCTTGGGGAGTCAACATGCTCACGGTTTGTCTCCCCCTCGTGCCAGGGCGGGGATCGGGTGACGGGTCGGCCGGGTTTGGCGTTCGCCGTGGTCGCGGCCGTAGTCAGCAGACTAGTGCCGGATGGCTGCGAAGGTACTAAATGATCATCATCTGGAGCATGCCGGTACCCGAAAGGAGGTACCCGGGTACGAACGGACCGCCCTCCGGCGGATGACCGGAAGGCGGTGCGAGGGTGCGCGTGAGCGGCCCGTCACTCCATTTCGAGGACGCGGGCGTGCAGCACCTGGCGCTGTTGCAGCGCGGCGCGCACGGCCCGGTGCAGCCCGTCCTCCAGGTAGAGGTCGCCGTGCCATTTCACGACGTGGGCGAAGAGATCGCCGTAGAAGGTGGAGTCCTCCGCGAGGAGGGTCTCCAGGTCGAGTTGGCCCTTGGTGGTCACCAGCTGGTCCAGCCGCACCGGGCGCGGGGCGACGTCCGCCCACTGGCGGGTGCTGGTCCGGCCGTGATCCGGGTACGGCCGCCCATTGCCGATGCGCTTGAAGATCACACGGAAAGCCTACCGTTTGGGCGGCGGATGGCGCAGCAGCGGCGGCCCCGCCACGCGCTCCGGTGCAGGCTGCGGGCGGACGAATGCGGCTGTTTCATGGGAAATGTCGCGAACATCGTTCCTCAGCTCTCCCTCTGGAGTGTGCCCGATGTCCACCGCCGAGCCGCCGTCCTCCGCCGTCGTCCCCGATCAGGTGCGGGAGATCGCCGACGGATACGCCTTCACCGGGCCCGCCCTCGACCTCGGCGCGGTGCTGCTGGACGGCACCGCCTACCCCGCCGCCCCGGTGCGGATCCCGCTCGGAGTGCTCAACCGGCACGGGCTGGTGGCGGGTGCCACCGGCACCGGCAAGACCAAGACCCTCCAGCTGATCGCCGAACAGCTCTCCGCCCAGGGCGTGCCGGTGTTCCTGGCCGACATCAAGGGCGACGTCTCCGGCGTCTGCGCGCCCGGCGCGCCGAGCGCGCGGACGGCCGCCCGCGCGGCCGAGGTCGGGCAGAGCTGGTCGCCGCAGGGCTGCCCGAGCGAGTTCTACGCACTCGGCGGCCTCGGCACCGGCATCCCGATCCGGGCCACCGTCACCAGCTTCGGCCCGCTGCTGCTCGCCAAGGTGCTGGACCTGAACGAGACCCAGGAGGCCTCGCTCGGGCTGGTCTTCCACTACGCCGACCGGAGCGGCCTGGAGCTGTACGACCTCAAGGACCTCACCGCCGTCATCACCTTCCTCGCCTCGCCGGAGGGCAAGGAGGAGCTGAAGGGCATCGGCGGGCTCTCCGCGGCGACCGCCGGGGTGATCCTGCGGTCGCTCACCCTGCTGGAGAACGAGGGCGCGGGGGCGTTCTTCGGCGAGCCGGAGTTCGACACCGCCGAGCTGCTGCGGACGACCGGCGGGGGCGCCTCCCACCCGGAGGGCGGGGGCGGGCGGGGCGTCGTCTCGGTGCTGGAGCTGCCCGCCGTGCAGGACCGGCCGCGGCTCTTCTCCACCTTCCTGATGTGGCTGCTGGCCGACCTCTACCAGGAGCTGCCCGAGGTGGGGGACCTGGACAAGCCCAAGCTGGTCTTCTTCTTCGACGAGGCGCACCTGCTGTTCAAGGGCGCGTCCAAGGCCTTCCTGGAGGCGATCACCCAGACCGTCCGGCTGATCCGCTCCAAGGGCGTCGGGATCTTCTTCGTCACCCAGACGCCGAAGGACGTGCCGCCGGACGTGCTGGCCCAGCTCGGCAACCGGGTGCAGCACGCGCTGCGGGCCTTCACCCCGGACGACGCCAAGGCGCTCAAGGCGACGGTCTCGACCTTCCCCAAGTCGCCCGCGTACGACCTGGGGGAGGTGCTGACCTCGCTCGGCACCGGCGAGGCGGTGGTGACGGTGCTCTCCGAGAAGGGCGCGCCGACGCCGGTGGCGGCGACCAGGCTGCAGGCGCCGCAGTCGCTGATGGGGCCGGTCGAGGCGGGGGCGTTGCGGGCGGCGGTGGACGCGTCCGCCCTGACGGCCCGGTACCGGGACGCCGTCGACCGGGAGTCGGCGTACGAGAAGCTGGCGGCCCGGGCGGCGCGGCCCGAGGCGGCGCCGGTGCCGGCTCCTGCTCCGGAGTCCGCTCCTGAGCCCGTTCCGGCGTCCTCGCAGGAGCGGGCGCCGTCGGAGTCGCGTCGGCAGGAGCGGGAGGAGAAGGACGGCGGCGGGCTGCTCGGGTCGCTGCTGAGCAACCCGGCGCTCAAGTCCTTCGCCCGCTCGGCCGGGACGCAGCTCGGGCGGGAGATCTCGCGCAGCCTGTTCGGGACGTCCCGGCGGCGGCGCTGACGCCCCCCGCCCGGTCGGGCGGCGGGCGGCCGTCAGCCGGACAGGGCGGCGCCGATCCGGTCCAGCGAGGAGAGCCGCATCAGGCCGTAGTTGTAGAACTCGACCTCCGGCACGCCCAGCTCGCGCAGGGTGGCGATCTTGGCGGCGAGGTTGGCCGGGCCGTCGCAGTCCGAGGCCATCGGGCGCAGGATCACCGCCATCTCCTGGGGGCGGACGCCGTGCAGGGCGAACGCGGCGATCTTCTCGCGGACGGCCTCCGGGGTCTTCGCGTAGCCGAGCGTCTCGATCTGGTCGGCGGCCTTGGTGAGCGCGGGCAGGTCGATGCCGGAGAGCCAGCCCTTCCCCGGGCCGCCGCCGTCCATGAAGCTCAGCCGCATGCCGTGCCGCCGCGCCTCCGCGGCCACCTCGGCGGCGAGCGAGGTCACCGTCGCGGCGGAGGCGTCCACGTAGGCGGCGAACGCGCCGCCGGCCAGTTCGTCCAGGGCGCCCGGCTCGGCGGCGGCCGCGTCGTCGGCCAGCCGGCGGCGCAGCTCGGTGCGGACGGCGGCGGCCACCTCGTCGGCCGGTACGCCCGCGCGGCCGGCGGCCGTGCGGCAGTGGTCGCAGAAGCAGATCCCGAGCAGGGCCTCGGCGACGGGGCCCAGGTCCTCGAAGTAGCGCTCGTGGTGGTAGCCGTGGCGCAGGCCGTGGAAGTGCAGCGACTCGGCCCGGATCGCGTCCACCCCGTACCGGGCCAGCTCGCCGACCAGGGTCACCGCGTACTCGCGGACCTCCGGGCCGGCGGGGCAGAGCTCGGTGAGGTGGCGGTCGCCGAAGGCGTTGGCGGGGGCGCAGTCCGGGTGCTCGAAGCCGAGCCGGTCGTTGTGGCAGAAGACCGTCCACGCGTGCAGCTTGAGCCCGCGGCGACGGGCCTCGGCGGCGGCCTCGGCGAACGGGTCGCGGTCGCCGATCGCGGTGGAGGGGACGGGCCGCAGCCGGCGGCCGGCCCAGCGGGCCGGGTCGGGCCGGAAGTAGGCGGCGCCGGGCTCCAGGTAGCGGATCACCCGGTGCGGGTTGTGCGGGAAGACGTCCCGGGCCTCGTGGTAGACCGAGGCGAGGGTGACGCCGCCGACGCCCGCCCGGTCGGTGAGGTTGCCGAAGAAGGTGTCGGCGCCTTCGTCGAGCAGGTCGGTGGCGAAGGCGAGGACGGACGACTCCACGGTGCGGCTCCGGAGCAGGGGGCGGGTGCCCTCTCACGCTAGCCGCCGGGGGTGGGTTGGTCTAGACCTGGCCGGGGTGGGCGGGTCGTGGCTCAGAGGCCGAGGTCGTCCAGCTCCTTGAGCAGGGCGGAGCGGGGGCCGGCGGCCTGCTGTGCGGCGGACGCGGGTGCGGTGGCGGGCTTCGGGCCGCGGTTGCGGAAGAGCCAGGCGCCGCCGAGCCCGCCGATCAGCCCGCCGAGGTGGCCCAGCCAGCTGATCCCCGGGTCGCCGGGCACCACGCCGAGCAGGACGTACGCGTACGCCGCCGCGACCACGACGCCGATCACCGCGTCCAGCAGGTTGCGGTCGAGGAGGCCGCGCAGCACCACGTAGCCGAAGTAGCCGTAGACCATGCCGCTCGCGCCGACCGTCACCGCCTCGGGCCGCTCGAACAGCCAGACCGTCAGGCCGCCGGTGAGGAGGACGACCAGGGAGACCCAGAGGAACTTCCTCATGCCGCGGTAGGCGGCGAGGAAGCCGAAGGCGAACAGCGGCCAGGAGTTGGCCTCGATGTGGTCCCAACTGCCGTGCAGCAGAGGCATCGTGAGAATGTCCGGCAGCTCGTCCAGGCGTTGCGAGCGCAGGCCCCACTCGCGGGAGAGCCCGTAGTCGTCCGTCCAGTTCACCAGCTGGACCAGCCAGAGGACGGCCAGGACGCCGAGCATGGTGAAGAGCGCTTGTCGGGAGTCGGCGAGCAGGCGGGCGGTTTTGGAGGCCATGTCCCGACTCTAGGACGGGGTGGCCGGTGGCAGCACCCCACTACAGTGAATCGCGTCATTCAGCCTGAGCTGCGCCGCGCAGCCCGCCGAGAGGTGACCCTTCATGAGTGTCCGTCCGCCGCTGCCGTACGAGTTCCTGCCGCAGGTGCCGTCCTTCGCTCTGACCAGCGAGGACATCACCGAAGGCGGCACGCTGGCCAAGGAGTTCATCCACGCCGGCGGCAACCTCTCGCCGCAGCTGGCCTGGTCGGGCCTGCCGGCGGGCACCCGGTCCATCGCCGTCACCTGCTACGACCCGGACGCCCCGACCGGCTCCGGCTGGTGGCACTGGCTCGCCCTCAACCTGCCCGCCGGCACGGCCGCCCTGGCGCGCGGCGCGGGCTCGTCCGATGCCGGCCTGCCGGGCGACGCCTCCTTCCACGCCCGCAACGACTTCCCCGGCAACAAGTACGACGGCGCCGCCCCGCCGCCCGGCCCGGCCCACCGGTACGCGTTCGCCGTGCACGCGCTGGACGTGGACGCGCTGGACGTCACCGCCGAGACGCCCGCGGCCCAGATCGGGTTCCACATCACCTTCCACACGCTGGCGCGTGCGGTGATCACCGCCGAGTACGGGGTCTGAGATCATCCTCGGATGAACGAACCGGTCGAGGCCTGGCGGCTGCCCGAGCAGGAGTTCAGGGCGGGCCGCCGGGCCTTCGGCTGGACGGTCGGGCCGGGCGGCGAGCTGGTCGTGCTGGTGGTCTCCGAGGCGGCCCTGTCGAAGGCCCACGGCTGGCAGGGCCTCGACCTGCCCTGCGATGCCGAGTTGGTGACGGTGACGCCGGAGCGCGAGTGGCGGATGCTGCTGCGCGGTGTCGGCGTGCAGCCGGACCACCTGGCGCTGCTGCCCGGCGGCCGGACCCTGGTGGCGTGCGCGGGAGCCGGGGAAGAGCAGGACGGGTGGGAACGCAACGCCGTCGTGTACGGGCCCGACGGCACGTCGAAGCGGGAGCTGACGCTCGGCCACTGCATCCAGGCGCTGGTGACCGACCGGGCCGGCCTGATCTGGATGGCCTACGGGGACGAGGGCGTCTACGGCGGCCACTTCGCCTCGCAGACCGGGCTGCACGGGATGGACACGGCCGGCCGTACGGTCTGGAGCCCGCAGCGGGGTGAGCTGCCGGCGGACCCGCTGGAGGGGCTCGCCGCCGCCACCGAGGGCCGGGCGGTCTGGCTGGCCTGGTACCCGGACACCAAGGGGAGCTTCCTCACCCGGATCGACCCGTCGGGCGCGGCGGCGCTGTCGCTGCCGCTCCCGGTGCGCGAGCCGGTCGGGTTCGCCGTTGACGGCGAACGAGCGGTCTTCCTCCTGCCCTCGGCCGGGCTGACGTGGTGCGAGCTCGTGGGCGGGGTGTGGAAGGAGCGTCGACGGGCCGGGCTCCGGCTGCCGGGCGAGCTCGACCGGACGCGGGCGTACGGGCGGGACGGCGTGCTCTGGTTCCGGTCGGGGAACGGCTGGTACCGGGTGGCGGCCTAGGTTTTCCGACCTGTGAGGTTGGGGCCTAAGCGCCGCCGTCCGCCTTGTCGACCGCCCGGTTGGCGCGGGCGGCGAGGGCGCGTAGGTGGCTGTTCATCTCCGGCGGCTCGTGCACCTCGAACTCGCAGCCCAGCATGAGCAGGCGCATGGCCAGGTATTCGAGGGAATCCGCCCGGGAGCGGATGAGGCAGCTCTGCTCGTCGATCGCCTCGACCGAGGAGTCGTTGTTCCGGTTGAGCCAGCGCTCGACGTCGGCGGCCGGCGTGTGCAGGGTGGCGACCAGGGTGTACGTGGGGCTGAGGCGGCGGAGTTTGCTCGCCACGTACGCGGCGGCGTCCTCGGCGGGGAGCTCGCGCGGGGTGAAGCGGGCGCCGGTGGCGAAGGGCTCGCTGATCCGGTCCACCCGGAAGAGCCGCCAGTCGTCGCGGTCGAGGTCGTACCCGACGAGGTACCAGCGCCGTCCGGCCGAGACCAGGCGGTTGGGCTCGACCTGGCGGCGGGTCTCGGCGCCGTTGCCCGCCCGGTAGCCGAAGCGGAGCCGCTCGCGGTTGGTGACGGCGTTGGCGAGCACGGTGAGGTCCTCGGGGTCGACGGTCGGCCCGTCGCCGGTGAGCAGCGGGACGGTGGCCGTGTTCAGCGCGCCGACCCGGTGGCGCAGGCGGCCCGGCAGCACCTGGAGCAGCTTGCCGAGCGCGCGGACGGACGCCTCCTCGATGCCGACCACGGCGTGACCGGCCGCCGCCCGGAGGCCGACCGCGATGGCCACCGCCTCCTCGTCGTCCAGCAGCAGCGGCGGCATCGCCGTCCCGGCCACCAGCCGGTAGCCGCCGATCGCGCCCATCGTCGCCTCGACGGGGTAGCCCAGTTCGCGGAGCCGGTCGATGTCACGGCGGATCGTCCGTGGGCTGACCTGGAGGCGCTCGGCCAGCTCGCTGCCGGGCCACTCGCGCGGGGTCTGAAGGAGGGAGAGCAGATTCAGCAGCCGTGCCGGTGTGTCCGTCATGACGACCAGGATGCCGGACAAGGAGGACAGGATCTGACCTACATCCCCTCTACTGTCGCAGACGTGCCGAAGAGCGAGGTAGCGGAGGAGAACGTGATGGGTGCAGTGGATTCCGACCGGCGGAGGTGGATCGCGCTGGCGATCGTGATGACGGCCTCGTTCATGGACCTGGTGGACGTCACGATCGTGAACATCGCCGTGCCGAGCATCCAGGCGGACACCGGCGCCTCGTTCAGCGCGGTCCAGTGGGTGACCGGCGGCTACGCCCTGGCCTTCGCGATCGGGCTGATCACCGGCGGCCGGCTGGGCGACATCTACGGCCGCAAGCGGCTCTTCCTGCTCGGCATCGGCGGCTTCACCGTCGCCTCCGCGCTCTGCGGCCTGGCGAGCGGCGCAGAGATGCTGGTCGCGATGCGGGTGGTGCAGGGTGCGACGGCGGCGCTGATGGTGCCGCAGGTGCTGTCGATCATCCACGCGACCTTCCCGGCGGAGGAGCGCGGCAAGGTGTTCGGCCTGTTCGGCGCGGTGGTCGGCCTCGGCGCCGTCTCCGGCCCGATGATCGGCGCGCTGCTGACCGAGTGGGACCTCTTCGGCCTGGCCTGGCGGCCGATCTTCCTGATCAACCTGCCGGTCGGCATCGCCGGGCTGCTGCTCGGCCGGGCGTTCATCGGGGAGTCCCGGGCGGAGAAGGCGCTGAAGCTGGACCTGCTGGGTGTGGCGCTGGCCAGCGTCGGCCTGCTGATGCTGATCTACCCGCTCACCCACGGCCGGGAGGCCGGCTGGCCGCTCTGGGGCTACCTCTCGATGGCCGGTTCGCTGCCGGTGTTCGCACTGTTCGTGGCGTACGAGCGGATCAAGACGCGGCGGGACGGCTCGCCGCTGGTCGAGCTGTCGCTGTTCCGGGTGAAGAGCTTCGCGGCCGGCATCGGCGTGCAGCTGGCCTTCGGTGTCGTCTCCGGGATCTTCTTCCTGGTCTGGACGCTCTACATGCAGCTGGGCCTGGGCTGGAGCCCGCTGAAGGCCGGCACGACCGGCATCCCGTTCTCGATCGCGGTCTCGGTGGCGGCCGGGCTCTCGGTGCAGCAGCTGGTGCCGCGGTTCGGGCGGAAGGTGCTCCAGGCGGGCGCGTTGGTGATGGCGGCGGGCGTGCTGACGTACATCTGGGAGGCCGAGCGGTACGGGACGGCCATCGCGCCGTGGCAGATGGCGCTGCCGCTGGTGGTGATGGGCCTCGGGATGGGGCTGATCGTCGCGCCGATCACGGACGCCGTCCTGGCGGAGGTGCCGCGCGAGCACGCCGGCTCGGCATCGGGCCTGATCAACACGGTGCAGCAGGTGGGGAACGCGCTGGGGCTGGGCCTGGTGTCGGTCGCGTTCTTCGGCGCGATGCCCGAGATGCCGGCTCCGGCCGAGGTCGGGACGGCGTTCAACGGGGCGTTCGTCCACGCGATGTGGTGGGTCGCGGGGGTGCTGGTGGTGGTGTTCCTGCTGATGTGCGCGCTGCCGAAGCGGAAGGCGGCGCCGGCTGCGGACGCCGCGGCGGCGGAGGCAGCGGAGGAGCGGCAGCCCGTCCTGGTCTGACGGTCGGTGTGTGAGGGGCCCCGGTCGCGATGCGCGGCCGGGGCCCTCGTGCGCACACTGGGAGCGCGATGAAGCGGCAGGCGGTGGACTCGTCGGCGCTGCGCTCGGTCGGGTACGACGCGGCGCTGCTCGTGCTGGAGCTGGAGTTCACCAGCGGGCACGTCTACGTGTACGAGGCCGTGCCCGGCCGGGTGCACCGGGAGTTGATGGCGGCGGAGAGCCATGGGCGGTACTTCGTCCGGGAGGTCCGGGGGCGGTACGCGTACCGGCGGCTGACCGGAGGGTCTCGCGGCGGGCCCGAGGCTTTCGCGGGTGGACCGAAAGGTGGTCAGGCGGTGCGGCGGTAGCTGCTGCCGTCCTTGGGGCGGGTGAGGTGGCCGCCCTCGACCAGGAAGCGGCGCAGGGCCGGGTAGTCGTCGTGGACCGTCCGCAGCGCGTCGTTGACCTCGTGCTCGGTGTAGGCGCGGTCCGCGTCGAAGAGGGTGCCGGCGAGGTGGGTGAGCAGCTGCTCGCGGCGGGCCGCCTTGCGGGGGATCGTGGTCAGCCGGCCCTCGCCGGAGAAGAGGGCGGACACACTGGGCGCGGTGGTGTCGGTCATCCGTCGAGCGTCGCGCGGCACGAGGTGGGCGGGCAACACGTTTTCGCCCGGTCGCTACCGCGGCCAGTCCGGGGCGGGGTCGGTGGCGAGGAGCGGGCGGACGGCCCCCAGCACGGCGCCGATGCAGACGTCGCGCAGCTCGGTGCGGGTGCAGGTCTCCTTGGTGAGCCAGTCCACGCAGAGCACCTGGACGAAGACCAGCCAGCTCTTCAGGACCCCGGAGACGGCCTCGCGCGCGCCCGCGTCGGCGAGCGGGAGGACGCCGAGCAGGCGGGCGCGGAGGGCGTCCAGCTCGTTGGTCATGATCGTCTGGATCACCGGGTCGCCGGCGAGGACCCGGTTGGCGGCGAGGACGGCGTTGCGGTTGGCGATGAAGTAGTCGAGGTGGGTGTCCATGCCCTGGGCGAGCTGCTCGGCCAGGGTGTCGGCGGGGTCGAACCGCGTCTCGGCGAGCAGCTGGTCGGCTGCCTGCTGGTACACCGCGGCGAAGAGGTCCTGCTTGCCCGGGAAGTGGCGGTAGAGCAGCGCGCGGGAGACGCCCGCCTGCTCGGCGATGTCCTCCATCAGCACGTCCTCGTAGGGGCGCGCGGCGAAGAGCTGCGCGCCGACGGCGAGGAGCTGGGTGCGGCGGTCGGCGGGGCTGAGGCGTCGGCGGGGCCGGTCCTGCGGGCTCTGCGGGCTGTGCGGGCTCTGCGGGCTTTGCTGGCTCTGCTGGCGGGGAGGCACGGGGGAATCCTACTTGACACGTGTCTACTAGCGGTCCCTACTTAAGTAGACGTGTGTCAACCAGCAGTGAGGGGTGAGCCGGTCATGGCAAGGGTCAAGGCTCTGCGGTTACTTGCGTGGGCGATGGGGATCGCCGACGTGGCGATCGGGCTCTTCCACGTCCTGGGCGGCAACGCCGCCGTCCCGGGCGCGGCGGACGCCGGCCCGACGGTCGACAGCATGGGCCGGTTCTTCGGCGCGATCTTCGCCGGGTACGGGCTCGCGTGGATCTGGGCGGCCCGGCGGACGCCGATCCCGGCCGCGGCGGTCCGGGTGCTGACCGGCGTCTTCCTGCTGGGCGCGCTCGGGCGGGTTCTCTCGATCGCCGTGGAGGGGTGGCCGCACGGGTTCCAGGTGGGCCTGATGGTGCTCGAACTCGCCCTGTCCGCACTGTACTTCTGGCTCGCAGACGCGGACGAGAAGGCACTCGCACGGGCCTGACGCGGCATCCGGAAAAAATCTCCGGCAGGCGTGTCACGTTCGCGCGGTGCGGCGGGTCAGAGGGGTGAGAGAGCGCGAGAGACCCGCAACCGAGGAGAATCCGATGTCCGTCGCTTACGTCGTCGTCACCGTCCTGGCCGCCGTGATGGCGGGCTTCTCGGGCGGGTCGATCTTCGCCCGCGCCGCGTACGTGGTGCAGCCGCTGGCCGACTACGGGGTGCCGCAGTCGTGGTGGAACTGGCTGGGCGCGGCGAAGGTCGCGGGGGCGGTCGGCCTGGTGGCCGGGTTCTTCCTGCCGGTGATCGGGGTGCTGGCCGCGATCGGCCTGGTGCTGTACTTCGGCGGTGCGGCCATCACCGTGGCCCGGGCGAAGGCGTACGGGCACATCGCGTTCCCGCTGATCTACCTGGCGCCGGCCGCCGCCTCGCTGGTGCTGTTCGCCTGACGGCGGCTCACCGCGGCTCCTGTGCCCGGCACTCCTCGCGAGTGCCGGGCACAGGCGTCGATGGGCCGACGGGGCGGGAGACGCTCCATAAGCACTGCTTCGGAATGCCGAATCGCCGCTTCTGGAATCATCATCGACAGTAACATTGCACTAACTGTGTGCAATTTTACGCATCGGCGAGATGTCTCGGGATTTTCTCCGGGCGGTAATGATTGTGTAACTGTGGACTAGACCAACCCATGTTATCAGTCGCCAACACGCAGCGCGATGAACAAAGCTGACTGAATGTCACATTATTCGGTTGAAAGCGGGACCACCGTGCTCGGAATCTCTCGTTCCGGTCATCGTGCGGCTCTGCCAGACTCCCCGGAATTCAGTTTTCACCGGCAAGCGGGGAGTGCGATCTGACGCATGAGCAGACACCGTAGAAAGTCACGTCGGACGGCGGTGGTGGCGGCCGCCGCCACCCTGCTGGCCGGCACGATCGCGTTCGGCCTGGGTGTGACGGCCCAGGCGGACCTGGTCAAGGGCACTGTCGTCGGGGGACAGGGCAACTACAGCACCGTCAACGAGCGCGTGCTGCCGTCACTTTCGGCCCGGACCACCGGCCAGGCCCAGGTGGGCGACCGGATCCCGATGATCTGCCGCACCACGGGCGACACGGTCGAGAGCAACAACCGATGGATCTGGTCCGGCGCCTTCTACATCGCAGACGCCTTCATCAGGGAGAACACCGGCAACCTGCCGGTCTGCAGCTCCACCCGGCCGACCAGCTGGACGGCGCTCGACATCACCATGCAGAAGCAGGTCCAGGACCAGTGGTGCTGGGACGCCTCCGGCCTGACCATCGCCAACTATTGGGGCTACACCCAGTACAACCAGTACGACTTCTGCCGCCTCGCTGCGCAGGGCCGTTGGCTGGACTGCAACGACAAGCCCGCGACGCTGGAGGACATGGCCAACGGCCTGTCCCGGATCGGCTTCCGCAACACCGGCTACGGCCTGAGCCGCAACGCGACGTTCAGCGAGGTCTCCAACGAGATAGCCGGCGGCCGCCCGCTCGCCGTGCGGATCGGCTGGCGGTCGGGTGGCGGCCACATGAACGTCATCTACGGCTACGACAGCACCAGCAACATGATCGCGGTGGGCGATCCGTGGCCCAGCACGCAGACCTACACCTGGTGGAACTTCGACACCTACGTCAACAACAACTCGTTCCAGTGGACCCACTCGCGAACGGGCATCCACGCATGAGGAGGCGAACGGACATGCAGAAGCCGAGCATTGTCGCTCTCGCGGCCGTGGCACTGGCGGGGGTGGTTGCCGCCACTACGCCGGCGTGGGCCGAGGGCGGGACCGGGCCGAGCGTCGCGGCCGAGGTGCCGGCCTACGGCGTCGCGCAGCAGGTGCTCCACTCCGGCCAGACGCAGACCACCGTCTCCCGCTTCCTCGGTGCCGTGAGCAACGCTGCCGCGCCCGGAGGTGGCGGCACTGGTGCCGACGGCGGCGCCACGGGCGCGCGGCCGAACGCCCCGAAGGCGGTGGGTGCGCCGTCGTTCGAACTGAAGGACCCCGTCCCGCTGTACGAACTGTCGCCGGACTTCGTCTCGGGCAAGGCTCAGGCGACAGCGCAGGGCGCGTTGAGCCTGTCCTACCTCGTCTCGCGGGTGAACGCCGCCGACGGCCATCAGGCGGCCGTGCTGCTCGCGCCCCAGGCGAAGGGCGGCAACGGCTGGCAACTGGCCGGCATCCGGGACGGCGACAGCGAGGTCAAGCTGGCGGAGGGCGCCACCGCCGGTGCCCGCACCTTCGGCGAACCACAGATCCACGCCTGGTACCGGCTCACGCCGAGCGGTGACGTCGTGCCGCTCAACTCCGAGGCCACCAAGGGCTTGGGGGGCCGCCAGAGCATCACGCTGGCGGCCTATCAGAAGCTGGTGTCCGGGCGGTATGCGGACAAGCAGGCCGGCTCCGGGTACGACCAGAAGGGCCTGGCCGGCGGCTTCGGACTGGTGGATGGCGCCCAGGAAGTGGCCGGGACGCAGCCGGTGGCCGACGGGCAGCCGGTGGCCGGGACGCAGCCGGCGGCCGACGTGCAGCCGGTGGCATCGGCCGAGTCGCATACCGCCGGATCCTGGCAGACTGCGGCCGCCGGGGCGGCGGCCGTACTGGTGGTCGCCGCCGGCGGGATCCACCTGCGCCGTCGTCGCGCAGCGGATCGCTGAGAGCCCGGAAGGTTCTTTGGGCGGGGGCGTCACATGTGGGCGGTGCGGCGGGTCAGAGGGGTGAGGGAGCGCGAGAGACCCGCCCGAGTCCGATGAGGAGAACCCCATGTCCGTCGTTTACGTCGTCGTCACCGTTCTGGCCGCTGTGATGGCGGGTTTCTCGGGCTGGTCGATCTTCACCCGGGCCGAGTACACCGTGGGTCCGCTGGCCCAGTACGGGGTGCCGCAGTCGTGGTGGAACCGGCTCGGTGCGGCAAAAGCCGCGGGGGCCGCCGGTCTGCTGGTGGGTCTGTTCGTGCCGGTGATCGGGGTGCTGGCGGCGGTCGGGTTGGTGCTGTACTTCCTGGGCGCGGTCATCACCGTGGCGCGGGCCCGCGACTACGCCCACACCGTGTGGCCGCTGATCTACATGGCGCCGGCCGCCGCGTCGCTGGTGCTGTTCTCCTGAGGCGGAGGCTCTGCGTCGCGCCGCCCGTGCCCGGCACTCCTCGCGAGGGCCGGGCACAGGCGGCCGCGGCGTGATCAGGCCTTCGCCTTGGCCTCCTTGGCGGCGCGCTTCACCTCCTGCTTGTGGGCGCGCACCTTCTCCAGGGACTCCGGGCCGGTGATGTCCGCGACCGAGTGGTACGCCCCCTCCTCGCCGTAGGTGCCGGCCGCCTCGCGCCAGCCCTCGGGCTGCACGCCGTACTGCTTGCCGAGGAGCGCGAGGAAGATCTGCGACTTCTGCTTTCCGAACCCGGGGAGGGCGTTGAGGCGGCTGAGCAGCTCCCGGCCGGACTTGACGTCCAGCCAGATGCCGGACGCGTCCCCGTCGTACTGGGCGACGAGGAACTGGCAGAGCTGCTGCACCCGCTTGGCCATCGCGGCCGGGTAGCGGTGGACGGCCGGCTTGGCGGAGAGGATGGCGACGAACGCCTCCGGGTCGTGGACGGCGATCTCGTGCGCGTCGAGGTCCTCCCGTCCGAGCCGCTGCGCGATGGTGAGCGGTCCGGCGAACGCCCATTCCATGGGCACCTGCTGATCGAGCAACATCCCGACGAGCGCGGCGAGCGCGCTGCGCCCGAGCAGTTCGTCGGCCTCAGGCTGCTGCGCGAGCCGGACGGTGACGTTCATGGGCAGGCCCTCCTCGGATCGTGGAGACTCGGGTCGCCGCCCAGTCTGGTGGACGGGGGAGGAGAGGGAGGGGTCAACACGCCCAGGGGTGGGAAATCCTTGGAGTAACTGGGTGGTTCGTTGGCGTAGTTGTTGCGCCGTCAGGTATTGCCGGGATATTCGTCTGCTTTGCCCGGCGCGGGGATTGATCAATCGTGTCCGGATCGATCGATTTTCCGGGGGCCGGCTCAATCAACTGCGGGCGGGAACGGTCGTTTGACGCCGATATCGTCAACAGGCTTTGTGTGAAAGGCTGTTGTGGTACGTTCCGTGACCTAACGGAAAATAGGCGACCCCGGCGGTGCTACCAACACCCCGGGGCCAGGCACCAGGAGACGGACCTCCCGATGCGTATCCATCGTACCGAACAGGTACGCCACTTCACCGTGCTTCCCAACGGCCTGTTGCAGGACCGGCGGCTGAGCTACACCGCCCGCGGGCTGCTCGCGGACCTCCTCTCCCGGCCCGACGGATGGCGCGAGGACGGCCGGCACATGGCCGACACCAGCCCGCAGGGGCGCGGAGCCGTCCGGCGGGCGCTGAAGGAGCTCGTCGACGCCGGGTACTACCGGGTCGAGAAGATCCGGATGCCCGACGGGACGATCCGCAGCGAGGCACATGTGTACGACACCCCGCAGCGGGCGGCCCCGGGTGTCACCCGTCCGGCGGCCGGTGGAGGGAACGCCGGGTCCGCAGACACCCTTTTAAAGGACCGAGAGCAAGAACCCTCCCTCCCCCCGGAGGTCGTCGGCCCGGCCGACGACGACGAGGCCGAGGGGGCCGAGGCGGCCGATCTGGCTGGAACGGCCGGTGCGGCCGATGTGGCCGGTGCGGCCGACGAGGTCGGCGAGCCGGACGGGCGGGTGCGGGAGGCGGTGGCAGTGCTCTTCCGGGTGATCCGGCCGGAGCCCCGGCTGCGGCTGGGCGAGGCGGAGGCGATGGCCCTGGCGCCGCTGGTCGTGGAGTGGCTGGAGCGGGGGTGCAGCGTGGAGGACATGGCCCGGGCGTTGCTGCCCGGGCTGCCCGTCCCGATGCACTCGGCGGCGGCGGTCCTGCGGTCCCGGTTGAAGCAGAAGAAGCCGCCCGCGCGTGCTCCCGAGCCGCCTGCGGCGGCGCCCCGGCTCGCGGAGTGCGCCGAGTGCCGCGATCCGGTGCCGGAACCGGGCATCTGCCGCCCCTGCGCGGGCCTCGGGAGGCAGCCGTTGGGCGTCGGCGGCGGAGCGGCGGCGACCGCCGGGGGTGTGGCACGGGCACGGGCGATCCTGCTGGCCGGGAAGGCGGCCCTGGCGGGTTCCGGGCGTGGGGGCGCGACGGTTGCTTGAGCTCTTGCAGCCCTTGCTCGGTTCGGTCGAACCGAGCGAGGGCGTGCGAACCACCGACGACCGGCTCGGCGGCCGGGCCGGCGTGCCACTTCGGGTTGGTCGGCTCGCCGCCCTTGGATGCGACAGTCGCGTAGCGCCTCCGCCGATGCATCAGTCGAGGACGGTGTTCCTCCGAGGCCTCACGGCCTACCATCGCTTGGCGGGCGTGGGGTGGGCACAAGGGGAGGTGCTGCCAGTGCTGGCACGCGACTACGGGTACCGGGTGTCGGATCGCCCTGCCGGGGAGGTGACCCCCCACACGCTTGAGGCACTGGATTCGGCGGTAGCCGAGGTGCGGCGGAAAGCCGAGGAGAACGAGACCACGGGCTTCGTGTTCGGGGGCCTCCTGCTCGGAGTCCTCGGCTTCGCCTGGGCGGGATTCGGGGCAGCCGTCATAGGAGCGATCCTGGGGGCGAACATCATGAGCTCCCTCTTCGGTGCCGTCACCAAGACCGGCATAGGCGTCCTGGAAGCGCGGCGGAAGATCCTCGTCGAGCAGCAGTGGCAGGTCTGGCCGTGTCGCCTCGTGGACGTGAGCGGATCCGTGCCGCGCAGAATACTTCTGCTGGCGCCCGACGGGACGGTCGCCGCGGCCTACCAGAACCTGCCCGAGTCGGCCTGGCTCGGGATGACCGACGGGCGCGGCCTCATCTGGTTCGCGGGAGACATCCGCTTCAATGCCGTGGCCGCGATGCCAGGGGGCGATCCGTGGTGGGAGGTCCAGCCGGTGCCCGCTCCCGCCCCTACGGGTGCCCTGCAGGCCGAGATCCAGGAGCAGCTGGTACGCGAAGCCGTCCAGTTCACGTTCGACCAGTGGTTCTCCTGATGCAGGTCCCGGCCGGCATCGCCTCGACCGGGACGGCGCTCCGGGGCGTCACGCCGGGCGCGGTCGCCTGGCAGCGGCTTCGTCAGTGGTCGCTGACAGGGTGCGGTGCATGAACTCAGTGGCAGCGGCCGACTACAGCTGGATCCGCTCCTCGGGCTCGCCGTTCCGGTACGCCTTCGGCAGCGGGTACTCCCTCACGCTGGTGCGGGGTGTCTCGCCGGACGAACTGCTCACGCTGGTGGGGGCCGAGCCGCGGGGTGCGTGCGAGGGGTTCGAAGAACTGGTCGAGGAACACCAGGAGTTCTCGGAGGAGCAGGACGACTGGGCGGAGTCCTCGCTCGTGGGGGTGTTCACCGTGCCGGGTGACGGGGGCGGCTGGGTGCTCGCCCTGGAACTCGGAGGCGACCTGGGGATGCGGCCGCGATTCATCGGATACCCCCGTGGATACCCCCGGCTTCAGCCGGGGGAGGAAACGGATCTCCCGCGTAGCGGGTCAGGGGAAGCCGTATTGCCGTCAAG
>NZ_JBVINN010000017.1:0-15759 GCF_055579305.1 Kitasatospora sp. NPDC032757
CCCCCCCCCCCCCCCCCCCCCCCCCCCCCCCCCCCCCCCCCCCCCCCCCCCCCCCCCCCCCCCCCCCCCCCCCCCCCCCCCCCCCCCCCACCCCCACCCCCCCCCCCCCCCCCCCCCCCCCCCCCCCCCCCCCCCCCGGCCGTTCTGCTCCGCAGGGGTGTCAGATCCCGTCGCAGGCCTGCGCCCGCAGCGCCCGCGCCAGGTCGTCCCGGCGCTCCAGCACCAGCCGGCGCAGCGCCGGCGCCGCGTCCGGGTGGCCGCTCAGCCAGGCGTCCGCCTCGGCCAGCGTCGCCTCGCCGATCTGGGCGTGCGGGAAGAAGCCGCCGACGATCCGCATCGCGATCTCGATGGTCCGCTCGGACCAGACCCGCTCCAGCAGCTTGAAGTACGGCGCCGCGTACAGCGCGGTCAGGTCGCGGTGCGCGGGCAGGGCGAAGCCGGCGATGTTCGCCTCGACCAGGGCGTTGGGCAGCTCGTCCGAGTCGATCACGGCGGACCAGGCGGCGGCCTTGGCCTCCGGGGTCGGCCGGGCGGCCAGGCACTGGGTGTACTGGCGCTTGCCGCTGGCGGTGTTGTCGGCCGTCAGCTCCCCGGCCAGCTCCTCGTCGGAGGCCTGGCCGGCCGCGGCCAGCGTCAGCCAGAGCGACCAGCGCAGCTCCTGGTCGACGTCCAGGCCGTCGATCCGGGCGGTGCCGGCGAGCAGGCCGCGGACCAGGCCGAGGTGCTCGGAGCCGTTGGCGGTCTGCGCCAGGAAGCGCGCCCAGGCCAGCTGGTGGTCGCTGCCCGGGGCGGCGTCGCGCAGCTCGCGCAGTGCGCCGTCGGCCAGCAGCCGGCCGCCCTCGCCACGCCAGGCCGGCGCAGCGTACAGGTCGACGGCGCTCTTGGCCTGGGTGTGCAGCGACTGCAGCACGCCGATGTTGGACTCCTGGCCGGCGAAGCGCAGCACCAGGGCGACGTAGTCGCGGGCCGGCATCAGGCCGTCCCGGGTCAGGTTCCAGACGGCGGACCAGGCGAGTGCCCGGGCCAGGTCGTCCTGGATGTCGCCGAGGCCGGTGCGCAGCGTCTCCAGCGACTCGCCGTCGAAACGGATCTTGCAGTACGTCAGGTCGTCGTCGTTGAGCAGCACCAGGGCGGGCCGGGCGCGGCCGGCAGCCCCGGCGACGACGGTGCGGGCGCCGGTGACGTCCAGCTCGATCCGGTCGGTGCGCACCAGTGCGCCGTCGGCGTCCCGGTCGTAGAGGCCGACCGCGATCCGGTGCGGGCGCAGGACGTTGCCGTTGCCGGCGTCCTGGAGGACGGCGAGTTCGGTGATCCGGCCCTCGGCGTCGACGGTGACCTGCGGGGTGAGCGCGTTGACGCCGGCGGTCTGCAGCCAGGCGGCGGCCCAGGCGGTGAGGTCGCGGCCGCTGGTCTCCTCCAGGATGCCCAGCAGGTCGCCCAGTTCGGTGTTGCCGAAGGCGTGCTGCTTGAAGTATCGGCGGGCGCCCTCGAAGAAGGCCTCCGAACCGACGTACGCCACCAGCTGCTTGAGCACCGAGGCGCCCTTGGCGTAGGTGATGCCGTCGAAGTTGAGCTTGGCGTCCTCGAGGTCCCGGATGTCGGCGGTGATCGGGTGGGTGGTGGGGAACTGGTCCTGCCGGTAGGCCCAGGCCTTGCGCTGGTTGGCGAAGGTGATCCAGGCCGAGGAGTAGCGGGTGCGGGCGCCGATCAGGCCGTAGGAGCCCATGAAGTCGGCGAAGGACTCCTTCAGCCAGAGGTCGTCCCACCAGCGCATGGTGACCAGGTCGCCGAACCACATGTGCGCCATCTCGTGCAGGATGACGTTGGCCCGGCCCTCGTAGGCGGCCTCGGTGACCTTCGAGCGGAAGACGAACTCCTCGCGGAAGGTCACGCAGCCCGGGTTCTCCATCGCGCCGATGTTGTACTCGGGGACGAACGCCTGGTCGTACTTGCCGAACGGGTACGGGTAGTCGAACACCTCGTGGAAGAAGTCGAGCCCGGCCTTGGTGACGCCGAGGATCTCGTCCGCGTCGAAGTAGGGGGCGAGCGACTTGCGGCAGAGCGCGGAGAGGGGGATCTCCAGCACGGTGCCGTCGGCGAGGGTGCGGCTGTAGTGGTCGCGGGCCACGTGGTACGGGCCGGCCACGACGGCGGTGAGGTAGGTGGAGATCGGCTGCGTCGGCGCGAACTGCCAGGTGCGGGCGGCGCCGTCGCCGCTGCCGTCCTCGGTCACGCTCTCGTGGACGGCGTTGGAGCGGACGTCCCAGGCGGCGGGAGCGGTGACGGTGAAGGAGAACGGCGCCTTCAGGTCGGGCTGCTCGAAGGTGGCGAACACCCGGCGGGCGTCGGCCGGCTCGTAGTGGGTGTAGAGGTAGGTCTCGCCGTCGACCGGGTCGGTGAAGCGGTGCAGGCCCTCGCCGGTGCGGCTGTACGCGCAGTCGGCCTCGACCACGAGGACGTTCTCCGCGGCGAGGCCGTCGACGTGGACGCGGGCGCCGTCGAACGCGGCGGCCGGGTCGAGCGCGCGCCCGTTCAGGGTGACCGAGCGGACGGAGGGAGCCAGCAGGTCGAGGAAGGTCGAGGCGCCGGGCTCCGCGCAGCGGAAGGCGAGGGTGGTGGTGGAGCGGAACGTGGCGGCCGCCGGGTCGGGGGCCGAGGTCACGTCCAGCCGGACCTGGTAGCTGTCCACGGCCAGGATGCTGGCCCGCTGCTGGGCTTCGTCGCGGCTCAGGTTCTTGCCCGGCACGGCGGTACTCCTTTGTCCGGCACGCACGGTGGTGCGGTCTTCGCTGCTGCGGTCAGGTGCTGCGCTGTAGTGCTGCGGGGGCATCCTTTCACGCCCTTTGCGCCGGTACCATTGCACAAGTCGCGGTGTGGGCCCGGAATCAGCGGCGCCGAGTGGATGTTGGGAGCGGGGGAGCCCCGTGCGGGGCACCGCCCCGTCCCTCTGCCGCCCCACCTCCGAGGAAGACCACCGCTGTGACGACTGCCGCTGACCGCAAGACCGCCGACTTCTGGTTCGACCCGGCCTGCCCGTGGGCCTGGATGACGTCCCGCTGGCTGATCGAGGTCCAGCAGGTGCGCCCGGTGGAGGTGCGGTGGCACGTGATGAGCCTGTCGGTGCTGAACGAGGGCCGCGACCTGCCGGAGCACTACCGCACGCTGCTGGACAATGCCTGGGGCGCGGTCCGGGTCTGCATCGCCGCCGCCGAGAAGCACGGCGACGAGGTGCTCGGCCGGCTCTACACCGAGCTGGGCACCCGGTTCCACAACCAGGGCCTGCCGCAGAACCGCGAGACGATCGAGGCGGCGCTGGTCGCCGCCGGCCTGTCGGCCGAGCTGGCCGACGCGGCCGGCACGGACGTGTACGACGAGGCCCTGCGCCTGTCCCACAAGGAGGGGATCACCCTGGTCGGCGAGGACGTCGGCACCCCGGTGATCGCCGTCGAGGGCGCGGACGGCGAGCAGGTCGCGTTCTTCGGCCCGGTGGTCACCCCGACGCCGCGCGGCGAGGCCGCCGCCCGCCTCTGGGACGGCACCCTGCTGGTCGCCTCCACCCCGGGCTTCTACGAGATCAAGCGCACCCGCACCGCCGGCCCGTCCTTCGAGTAGTGACGCCGCGCGGGTCCGCGGGAAGACCGCGCGGCTCCGCGCGAACGGGAGGGCCCGGTACCGCCGAAGCGGTACCGGGCCCTCGCGCGTGCGCTACGCGGTGCGCGCGGCGTCCCGGCGCTGCTTGAGCAGGCCCGCGCCGATGAGCAGGGCGACCAGCACGCCGGCCGCGTACAGCTGCTGCCGGTTGCCCTCGGTGGTGGTCATCAGCGCGAGGATGCCGGCCACGGCGGCCATCGCGATCCAGGTCAGGTAGGGGTAGCCCCACATCCGGACGGTGAGCAGCTCGGGCGCCTCGCGCTCCAGCCGGCGGCGCATCTTCAGCTGGACGACGCAGATGAAGAACCAGACCACCAGGATGGCGACGCCGGTGGTGTTCATCAGCCAGGTGAAGACGGTGTCCGGCCAGAACTTGGAGGCCAGCACCGCGCCGAAGCCGAACAGGCAGGAGGCCAGCACGGCCGCCCGCGGCACCCCGCCGCTGACCTTGGCCAGCGCCTTGGGTCCCTGGCCGCGGGAGACCAGCGAGTACGCCATCCGGGAGGAGCCGTAGATGTTGGCGTTCATCGCGGAGAGCAGGGCGATCAGCACCACGGTCTCCATGATGGTGCCGGCACCGGGCACGCCCAGGTGCTGGAGGACCGTCACGTACGGGCCGTTCTCGACGACCGAAGGGTCCTTCCAGGAGACCAGGGTGACGACCAGGGCCATCGAGCCGATGTAGAAGATCGCGATCCGCCAGACCGCGGTGCGCACCGCGTTGGCGACGTTGCGCTTGGGGTCGTCGGACTCGGCGGCGGCGATGGTCACGGTCTCCAGGCCGCCGTAGGCGAAGACCGAGGCGAGCAGGCCGACGATCAGTCCGCTGACACCGGTGGGCAGGAAACCGCCCTGGCCGGTGAGGTTGGTGGTGCCGGGGGAGCCGTCGCCGAGCACCCCGGCCACGCCGAGCGAGCCGAGCACCAGGAAGGCGATGATCGCGGCGACCTTGATCGCGGCGAACCAGAACTCGAACTCGCCGAAGTTCTTCACCGCGGTCAGGTTGCTGGCGCAGAAGAAGACCATGAAGAGGCCGACCCAGACCCAGGCGGAGACGCCGGGGACCCAGCCGTTGACGATCTTCCCGGCGGCGGTGGCCTCGGCGGCGACGCCGCAGCAGAGCATCACCCAGTACATCCAGCCGGCGGTGATCCCGGCCCAGGGGCCGATCTCCTTCTCGGCGTGGACCGAGAACGAGCCGGAGGCCGGGCGGGCGGCCGACATCTCGCCGAGCATCCGCATGATCAGCATGACCAGCAGGCCGGACAGGGTGAACGCCAGGATGATGGCGGGTCCGGCCGCCGCGATGCCCGCCCCGGAGCCGACGAAGAGACCGGCGCCGATGACCCCGCCGAGCGCGATCATCGAGAGGTGGCGCTGCTTGAGGCCGTGCGAGAGCTGTCGGCCGCCGTCGGCCGGGGTGTCGGCGGGGGAGGTCGTCCCGGGCGCCGGGGGCGCGGAGGTACGGGCCATGGGGTGGGGATCCAGACTGTTCGGATGGCGGTGCGAGTTGCCCAATATCCGGGGACGCGGTTGCCCGTGCCAAGAATGTCCGGCCCGGGCCCAGAATGCGGACCGGATCGTGACGGAGAATGGCCGGAACCCTCACGTTCCGTCGCTCTCGGTGGGTCGGACCCGACAAGGAGCGACTTCCGGGCTTTGTCCGGTTCCCCGGCGGTGCCGGCGGCGATCACCGCGTAGGTTCACAGGTGTTCACTCACCTGATCATCAGAGGAATCCCCGATGGCCACTGCCAGCACCCCGACCGCCAGCACCCCGACACTGGGCCGCGGTGTCCTCGCCGACCTGCTGCCCGCCGCCTCCACCCGGCTCGGCGCCCAGGCCCGCGACCTCGCCCTGGTGGCCGGCGGCGCCGCGCTCACCGGCCTGGCCGCCCAGCTCTCGGTGAACGTCCCCGGCTCGCCCGTCCCGGTCACCGGCCAGACCTTCGCCGCCCTGCTGGTCGGCACCGCGCTCGGCGCCCGCCGCGGCGTCGCCTCGCTCGGCCTCTACCTGCTGGCCGGCATGGCGGGCCTGCCCTGGTTCGCCGAGGGCACCTCCGGCTGGTCGATGCCGTCGCTCGGCTACGTGCTCGGCTTCGTCGTGGCGGCCGCCCTGACTGGCGCGCTGGCCCGCCGCGGCGCCGACCGCACCCCGGTGAACACCGCCGTCACCATGGTTCTCGGCAGCCTCGCCATCTACGCCGTCGGCGTGCCCTACCTCGCCTTCTCGCTGGACGTCCCGCTGGCCCGCGCGGCCGAGCTGGGCCTCTACCCGTACCTGGTCGGCGACGCCCTGAAGGCGGCCCTCGCGGCCGGCGCCCTGCCGCTCGCCTGGAAGCTCCTCGGCCGCCGCTGAAGGCGGGCGCTGCCCCCTGCACGGCCCGGGTGACCGCGCATGCCACACTCGTGGCATGCGCGTCTACCTGGGCTCCGACCATGCCGGATACGAACTGAAGAACCACCTCGTGGAGTGGCTGAAGGGGGCCGGCCACGAGCCGGTCGACTGCGGTCCGCACATCTACGACGCCCTCGACGACTACCCGCCGTTCTGCCTGCGGGCCGCCGAGCGCACCGCCGCCGACCCGGAGGCGCTGGGCGTCGTGATCGGCGGTTCGGGCAACGGCGAGGCGATCGCCGCCAACAAGGTCAAGGGCGTGCGTGCCGCGCTGGCCTGGAGCGAGCAGACCGCCTCGCTCGGCCGCGAGCACAACAACGCCAACGTGATCTCCATCGGCGGCCGGATGCACACCGAGGAGGAGGCCACCAAGTTCGTGGAGATCTTCCTCAGCACCCCGTACAGCGGCGACGAGCGGCACACCCGCCGGATCGCCATGCTGAGCGAGTACGAGACCACCGGCGAGCTCCCGCCGATCCCGGCCCACCACCCGCAGCAGGGCTGAGCCTCGCCGTTCCACCCCGTCGAACCCTCCCGCCGACCGGCCGCGCTCCCGCAGCGCGGCCGGCCGGCGCGTCTGTGCGGGCGTGCGCCCCTGTGTGATCGGCCACAGCGCCCGCCCCGTCCGACCGGCGTACGAACCGCCCTGTGTGCGGGGCGCATGCGCCGCCCGCGTGGTTCGTACGCCCAACGGGCACACGCTTCCTGACGCAGCGGGCGGTGCCCGCCGCAATCGGCCGAAACCTGCTGACGCGCCCGCGCCACGGCGCCGCCGCCCGTGCCCGGGCCGTCGACGCCGGGCCGCAACCGTGGATATGGTCGGTCCCCATGGCTGGCAGAGCGCCGGGCACACCGCCCCAGACGACTGCGACGAGGCCCGGCGCCGCCACGGCGTCCGACCCCGTGACGGCCCGGTTGCGCAAGAGGCTCCGCCGGGTCCGCCGAAGGCTGCGCACGGCCGGGGTCGACTACTTCCGCGGCGGCGCCGCCGACTGGCCGGTGCTCTGCGCGCTCGCCCTGCTCGTCCCGCTGCTGATCCTGCTCAACATCTGGATCCCCGCCTGGGCCCCGCCCACCTCGCTGGTCCTGCCGATCCTGGCCGCCGCGCTGCTGCTGCGCCCGGGCAGCCTGGTGGTGCTGTACGCCCTGGCCGCGCTCGGCCTCTCCGCCGAGTCCGTGATCCACACCGGCCAGCGTGTCGCCAGCGCCGACCCGGACGCCTACACCTACGGCGTCACCCCCGGCGCCGCCCTGGTGGTCGGCGCGGCCGGGGTCGGCGGCCTGCTGCTGGCCCAGTTCCGCAGCCGGGTCGGCGTCCCCTGGTGGGGCGGCTCGACCATGCTCTTCGACCTGCGCGAGCGGCTGCGGGTGCAGAGCCGCGTCCCCCGGCTGCCGGACGGCTGGCACGCCGACATGGCGCTGCGCCCGGCCGGCGGGCAGTCCTTCTCCGGTGACTTCGTGGTCGCCGCCCGGACCGGCCCCGGCCAGCGGGTGCTGGAGGTGGTCCTCGCGGACGTCTCCGGCAAGGGCATGGACGCCGGCTCCCGGGCCCTGCTGCTCTCCGGAGCCTTCGGCGGCCTGCTCGGCTCGCTGCCCGCGCACGACTTCCTGCCCGCGGCCAACGGCTACCTGCTCCGGCAGTCCTGGGAGGAGGGCTTCGCGACCGCCGTCCACCTGGTGCTCGACCTGGACACCGGCGAGTACGAGCTGCTCTCGGCCGGCCACCTGCCCGGCATGCAGCGGCTGGCCGGCGCCGGGCGCTGGGAGATGAAGGAGGCCTCGGAGGGCGCGGCGCTCGGCATCTACGACGGCGCCAAGTTCGAGGGCGTGCGCGGCCGGCTGAACCGCGGCGACGTCCTGCTGCTCTGCACCGACGGCATGGTCGAGGCCCCCGGCCGGGACCTCTCCGAGGGCATGGACCGGCTGATGGGCGAGGCCGACCGGCTGGTCCCCGGCGCGGGCCCCGGCGCCGGCGTCGGCGCGGCCTCCCGGCTGATCGAGACGGTCGCCCGGGACATCAACGACGACCGTGCGGTGCTGCTGCTCTGGCGCGACTGACCACCCGCCGGCCGTCCTGACGGGCCGCTTCCGCCCCGGCACATGCCGTGGGCAGGTGCTGTCAAGCCGGGGAGCTGATCTTCAGCCATTTCGGACCTGCCGTCACCGGACCGGACCTGCCGCTTCCGCTCCCGCCCGCCGGGCGTTTCCCCGCCGCTCAGCGCGGCCCCGCCGACGATTCGTCAGAACGTCTCGGCTATGGTCTCGGTCGGCGGAAACTCGTCTCGCATCGCAGGATATCGGCGTTCGGCTGACAGCCAGACCTTTACGCAACCGGCACGGTCGACCACACTGAGTCCGGGCGGGACTGGTCAGGATCCGGGGGATGGGGGGCGTCACGTGCGGCACGACGGGCACCGTGCGGCCGCAGCGGGCTCTCCCTCCGGCCGGGACAGGCCGGACGAACTGCTGTTCCGCCTCGGGACCGTCGGACAGACCGGGGTCCGGCTTCGCAGGGGCTGTCAGGCGCTGGCACCCCGCTATGAAACGAGGAAGTGAGTCCGGGTGGCACTCTCCGTCTCCGCGCTGGTCCTGTTCGGCATCATCTGCTTCATCTTCATCCGTAACAAGCAGCTGAAGACCGGGCACTTCATCCTGGCCGCCCTGTTCGGCTTCATGCTCAACCAGAGCACGGCCGCCAAGCCGATCCAGGACTTCCTGACCCAGATCGCCAAGAGCATCTCCAGCATCGCCAGTTGACCCCCGGGGGCCTCGTCCGGGGCCCGGGGCGGGTGCGGCGGAAGCCGGCTGTCACCGGTCGGCCCGTCTGGCCTGCCGCCAGCGCCCGAACAGCCCCCGGGGCCGCGCCGCCGCCACGGCCGGCGCCCGGACCGCCGCGGGCGCCGCGGCGCCCGTCGGCGTGGCGGTCCGCAGCGTCGTCCCGCGGGCCGTCAGCAGTACGAACAGCCGGGCCCAGCAGAGGCGTTCGCCACGCGGCCAGTCCAGCGCGCGCAGCGCCGCCGAGGCGGCCTCCGACACCTCGCCGTTGACCCGGACCTCGGCGACGTCGTCCCCCGCCTTGCCGCCGAGGAACAGCTTCACCCCGTTCGGCCCGCCCCCGGCCAGGTCCGGCAGCAGCGCGGGCGCGAGCGCGGGCAGCACCCGGTGCTCCGCGAGCCAGCCGGCCAGCCTCTCGTTGCCGAAGCCGAACACCGCCGCCGGCCCCTGGACGGCGTGCCAGCCCGGCAGTTCCGGGTGGTCGGCGTGGTCGCCGTGCTCACCCCGGCCCTGCTCCTGTTCGACCAGCGCCGAGGCCGTGGTGGTCGCCCACATCCGCACCGCGTTGGCGAGCTTCTCCTCCTCGGTCTTGCCGAGGCCGGCCGCGCAGTCCCAGACCACCGGCGCGTCCGCGCGGCCGAGCTGGAGGACGTAGCCCAGGTCGACGTGGCCGGCGCCGTCCTGGCCGGGGTGCTCGCGGACGGCCACCGCCGTCGTGCCCGGGCCGCGCACCACCTCGCCGTCGACCGTGAACACCTGCCCGAAGCGCGCCATCTCCTGGACCACACAGCGCTGTATGACGGCCAGTCGGTCCTGGGGACGCACGGGTACTCCTCCACGTAGGGCTCGCAGCCGCCTCGGCTCGCAGTGTTCTCGAAACTGCGCTCGAACGCCGCCGAGGCTATCGGCCCGGAGCCCTGCCGGGAAACCGCCCCGGAGCCGGGCCCCCGGCCCCTCCGGTCGCGAGAATGTCCTTAATGCCCCAGTTTGGGTAGCGGCAACCGTAGGCCACCGCCTGGAGAACCGCATGCCCCGCACCGACCTGACGCCCCCTCCGCCACTGCTCCTCACCCCGGACGGCTCCGGCCTGGTCGCCGAGATCGAGGCCTACCTCGCCTCGCTGCCCGCCCCGGCGCGCACGCCGGTCCCGTACGTCCCGCTGCACGGCTCCACCCCGCAGCCCTGGCACGCCGGCCACCCGCTGCCCCGGGCCACCCTGCTGGACCGGGCGCTGCGCCGCCCGGCCCGCCCGGTGCCCGTCACCGCCGCCGACCACCTGCGGCTCGCCTCCCGCTACATCGGCGCCCACGGCTGGCTGCAGGGCGCGATGTGGGACCAGGCCGGCCGGGTCTGCCTGCTCGGCGCCCAGGCCGCCGTCCTCGCACACGGCTACGGCACCCCGCTGACGGTCCGTACCGCGCGGGTCCAGCTGATGGAGGTACTGCACGCCACCGGCCGCCCGGCGAACTCCCCGGACGAGTACAACGACCGCCCGACCACCCGCCAGGCCGACGTCCACCGGCTGCTCGACCGGGCCGCCGCCCGGGCCGGACGGCTCGGCCTCTGACCGGCTGACGGTCCGTCGAGGGGTGTCTCCCGGAAAGCGAACGGCCCCGGAGGGACGGTGACGTCTCTCCGGGGCCGGACGGTTGGAGCGGGCGACGAGAATCGAACTCGCGTGACTAGTTTGGAAGACTAGGGCTCTACCATTGAGCTACGCCCGCGTGATCCCCCGGCCGTTGCCGGACGGAAGGTCGGGAACAGCGTACCTGGTCCGGTCGGCTGCGTGCACACCGGATTCGTCGTGAGGGCCTCGGATATGTCGGCGAACCGGCAGGGCCCGGCGTGTACGCTTCCTCTCGGCACCACGGGGTGTGGCGCAGTTTGGTAGCGCGTCCGCTTTGGGAGCGGAAGGCCGTCGGTTCGAATCCGGTCACCCCGACAGTGCGGCAGGGTCTCGTCCTCGGCGGGGCCCTGTTGGCGTCTCCGGGCTCCGTTGGCATCTTCGGAGTGGGTCCGGCATGGTGGGTGGTTGATTTTTCACCCAAAGCTGGAGCCCCGATGAGGATGAACCCCAAGATCGCGGTCGGAGTCGTCTTCGTCGCCTCGCTGTTCATGTCGATCATGGACACCACGATCGTCAACGTGGCACTGCCCGCGATCGGCCGCGATTTCGGCACCGATCCCGCCGGGGTCGGCGTGATCAACGTCGGCTACCTGGTCAGCCTGGCCGTCTTCGTCCCGCTCTCCGGCTGGCTGGGGGACCGCTACGGCACCCGCCGGGTCTTCCTCGCCGCCCTCACCCTCTTCACCGTCGCCTCGCTGCTCTGCGGCGCGGCCGGCTCGATGACCTCGCTCACCCTCTACCGCATCCTCCAGGGCGCGGCGGGCGGTCTGCTCACCCCGGTCGGGATGACCATGCTCTTCCGCGCCTTCCCGCAGGAGGAGCGGATGCGGGCCACCCGCGTCCTGATGCTGCCCACCGCGGTCGCGCCCGCCGCCGGGCCGGTGCTCGGCGGCTGGCTGGTGGACGGCTGGTCCTGGCACTGGGTCTTCGTCGTCAACGTGCCGGTCGGCATCGCCGCCCTGGTCTTCGGCCTGCTCTTCCTGCCCGACTACCGCGCCGAGCGGGCCGGCCGGTTCGACGCGGCCGGGTTCCTGCTCTCCGCGGCCGGCTTCGGTGCCGCGATGTACGCGCTCTCCGAGGGCGCGTCCGAGGGCTGGGGGAGCGCGCGGATCCTGGCCTCGGCGCTCGGCGGTCTGCTCGCGCTGGCAGTCCTGGTCGTGGTCGAGCTGCGCCGCCCCGAGCCGATGCTCGACCTGCGGCTCTTCCGGGACCGCATCTTCCGCACCACCAACCTGCTCTCGCTCTTCTCCGGCGCCGCCTTCCTCGGCATGCTCTACCTCTTCCCGCTGCTGATGCAGGACGCGCTCGGCATGGACGCCCTGCACAGCGGCCTCATGGTGTTCCCCGAGGCGCTCGGCGTGATGCTCGCCTCCCAGGTGGCGGCCCGCCTCTACCCGCGGATCGGCCCGCGCCGGATCCTGGTCGCCGGGGCCACCGTGGTGGCCGGCTGCCTCGCCCTGATGGCCACCATCGGGCCCGACAGCAACCTCTGGGCGGTGCGGGCCCTCATGTTCGTCACCGGCTACGCGATGTCGCACGTCTTCATGCCCTCGCAGACCGCCGCATTCGCCACCATCACCCCGCGCGCCACCGGCGCCGCCTCCACCCTCTACAACGCGCAGCGCCAGCTCGGCTCCGCGCTCGGCGTCGCGGTGCTCGGCACCGTGCTGACCGCCGTCGGACCCCTCACCGTGAACGCTTCGGGTACGCCCGTGGCGAACCTCACCGCGTACCGCGCCGCCTTCCTCACCGCGGCCGCCCTGGCCCTCGTGGCGGCCGCGATCGCCTTGCTGGTACGGGATTCCGACGCCGCCGCCACCATGCGCCCGGTACCGGCGGGGGGTACCGCGGAGCCGTCCGCGGAGGCCGCCCCGGAGCCCGCCGGGGCGGCCTGAGCGGCCGCAGGCGGCGGCGTCCTGGCATCCGCCTTTCGTGGTACCGGTAGGATGGGGCGCTGGCGGTAGTCCCTGTGGCGTCCACCCAGGTCAACCGCACGAGGGCGAGGAGTCACGCTCACCGTCCACCCCCCACGGGAGATGCAGCTCCAACCGCCCATCGCCCGTCTCGCCCGACCCGCCCGTACCGGCCCCGGCCGGCGGCATGGGGAGGGCGGAGGCAACCTGACCGCAAGCCCATAGGAGACCAAACCGTGAAGAGCGCCGTCGAGACTCTGAACCCGACCCGGGTTCGACTCACCGTCGAGGTGCCCTTCGAGGAGCTCAAGCCCAGCCTCGACGCGGCGTACAAGAAGATCAACCAGCAGGTCTCGGTCCCGGGCTTCCGCAAGGGCAAGATCCCGAACCGGGTCATCGACCAGCGTTTCGGTCGTGGCGCCGTGCTGGAGGAGGCCGTCAACGACGCCCTCCCGCGCTTCTACACGCAGGCAGTCGACGAGGGCAAGATCGAGGTTCTCGGACAGCCCGACATCACCAACATCGAGGGTGTCGAGAAGATCGCCGACGGTGGTGACCTGAAGTTCACCGCCGAGGTGGACATCCGCCCGGAGATCACCCTCCCGGACTTCTCGACCATCGAGGTCACCGTCGACCCGATCGTCGTCACCGACGAGGACGTCGACAAGTCCCTGGAGCAGCTGCGCGAGCGCTTCTCCTCGGTCAAGGACGTCGAGCGCGCCGCGGCCGCCGGCGACATCGTGGTCGTCGACCTCGAGGCCAAGGTCGACGGCGAGGTGCCGGAGGACGGCACCGCCGCCGGCGTCAGCTACGAGATCGGCTCGGGCCGTCTGATCGACGGTATCGACGACGCCGTCGTCGGCCTGGAGGCCGGTGGCACCGCGACCTTCGACACCGAGCTCAAGGGTGGCACCCAGGCGGGCAAGACCTCCGAGGTCACCGTCACCGTCACCGCCGTCCAGGAGAAGGAGCTGCCCGAGCTGGACGACGAGTTCGCCCAGCTGGCCAGCGAGTTCGACACCCTGGAGGAGCTGCGCGGCGACTCCCGCAAGCGCCTCGAGCGCATGAAGGAGTACGACCAGGCCACCCAGGCCCAGGAGAAGGTGCTCGACGCGCTGCTGGCGCTGGTCGAGATCGAGTTCCCGGAGAAGCTCCTCAAGGACGAGATCGAGACCCGCAAGCACAACCTCGAGCACCACCAGCTGGAGCCGATGGGCCTCGACCTCGCGACGTACCTGGAGACCCAGGGCAAGACCGAGGAGGAGTTCCTGGCGGAGACCGAGGAGCAGGCGAAGAAGGGCATCAAGACCCAGTTCGTCCTGGACCAGATCGTCGCCGACGAGGAGCTGGGTGTTAACCAGGAGGAGCTCACCGAGCACCTCATCCGCCGCGCCGCCGGCTCGGGCCTGACCCCGGACCAGTTCGCGCAGCAGGTCGTCCAGGGCGGCCAGGTGCCGCTGCTGGTCGGCGAGGTCGCCCGCGGCAAGGCGCTGGCCACGGTGGTCGAGGCCGCCAAGGTCGTCGACACCGAGGGCAACGAGATCAACTTCGACGACGACGAGACCGACGAGTCGGGCGAGACCGTCGCCGCCGAGGCCCCGGCCGCCGAGGCCGAGGCCGAGGAGAAGACCGAGGCCTGACCACCCCGGTCGCCCTGACGCAGCAGCGGGCCCGGACGCCGTACACGGTGTCCGGGCCCGCCGTGTTCCCCGCGGTCGCGGGCGGGGCCCGCCGCGAACCCTGCGCTCACAGCGAACAGTTCTGCGTGAGGGATTCTGCGGCCCGGCCTGCGCGTTAGGGTCCATGGACAGCAACAATCACGACGTGATACCCGGAAGCTGTGCGACACCGTGACGGCCGCGGAGCGACCGTCCAAATCGACTGAGCAGGTGGCTAAGTGACGTTCCCGCAGATGCAGATGCCTGGCCCGATGGCGCCGCACGCCGCCTCTGGTGACGTGCTCGGCGGCCTGGGGGACCAGGTCTACAACCGGCTGCTCAACGAGCGGATCATCTTCCTCGGCCAGCAGGTCGACGACGACATCGCCAACAAGATCACCGCCCAGCTGCTCCTGCTGGCCGCGGACCCGGACAAGGACATCTTCCTTTACATCAACTCCCCGGGCGGCTCGATCTCGGCCGGCATGGCGATCTACGACACCATGCAGTACATCAAGAACGACGTCGTCACCATCGCGATGGGCATGGCCGCCTCGATGGGCCAGTTCCTGCTGACCGCCGGCGCCAAGGGCAAGCGCTTCTCGCTGCCGAACGCCAACATCCTCATGCACCAGCCGTCCGCCGGTCTCGGCGGCTCGGCCACCGACATCCGCATCCAGGCCGAGCAGCTGCTCCGCACCAAGAAGCGGATGTCCGAGCTGATCGCCTTCCACAGCGGCCAGTCCTTCGAGCAGATCACCGCGGACTCCGACCGCGACCGCTGGTTCACGCCCGAGGAGGCCCTGGAGTACGGCCTGATCGACGCGATCATGCACAGCGCCGCGGACGTTCCGGGTGGCGGCGGCACGGGCGCCTGAGCCTCGGCCCCGGATCCCACGAGACCACAGCCCCATCGCTCCGGAGGACTAGAACCCCCATGAACATCCCCAGCCTGTCCAGCGCCAAGGCACGCGTCGAGGACATGCGTGCCGAGGGCCGCTACATCGTCCCGCGCTTCGTCGAGCGCACCTCGCAGGGCATCCGCGAGTACGACCCGTACGCCAAGCTGTTCGAGGAGCGCATCATCTTCCTCGGCTCGCAGGTGGACGACGTCTCCGCGAACGACATCATGGCCCAGCTGCTCTGCCTGGAGTCCATGGACCCGGACCGCGAGATCCAGATGTACATCAACTCGCCCGGCGGCTCGTTCACGGCCCTGACGGCCATCTACGACACCATGCAGTACGTGAAGCCGGACATCACCACGGTCTGCATGGGCCAGGCGGCCTCCGCCGCGGCCGTGCTGCTCGCCGCCGGCACCCCCGGCAAGCGGATGGCGCTGCCGAACGCCCGTATCCTGATCCACCAGCCGTACACCGAGACCGGCCGCGGTCAGGTGTCCGACCTGGAGATCCAGGCCAGGGAGATCTTCCGGATGCGCGAGCAGCTGGAGGAGATGCTCTCCAAGCACTCGAACAAGTCCGTCGAGCAGGTCCGCGACGACATCGAGCGCGACAAGATCCTCACGGCCGAGGAGGCCGTCGAGTACGGTCTCGTCGACCTGGTCATCTCCACCCGCAAGGCCTCGCTGACCTCCTGAGGTCGGCACCCTGCCGGGGGCGGGGGGGGGGGGGGGGGGGGGGGCCCCCCCCCCCCCCCCCCCCCGAGACACACACAACAACCCGTTTGTTGCTCCCCTCCCCCCCGGCGGGGGGGAAATGCCGCAGAAAAAGAGAAG
>NZ_JBVINN010000017.1:15769-72239 GCF_055579305.1 Kitasatospora sp. NPDC032757
GCCTTTCGGGGAGTTTTTTTTGACCTTGTCCCCCCCCCCCAAGAGTCCCTCGCTCCCCCCGGGGGGTCGACCCTCTGTGGGGGGTGGGGCGCCCCCCCCGTGCCCCCCCCCGCCCCTGGCACATCGGCGGAACCGGCGACGGCATCTGTTCGGTATCAATTCGCCCAGGGCGTAGGGCAGACCTGGCGAAGAGGACGGAATCAGGGGCCCGGCAGAGTACCGTCGGATAGCGAGACCGATCGCCGTCGGCGTTGACGGTCCACAGCACCAGGCCCCGGAACCCCCGCGGGGCCCCTGGCGAAGGGGAAGCACCTCGTGGCACGCATCGGAGACGGTGGCGACCTGCTCAAGTGCTCGTTCTGCGGCAAGTCGCAGAAGCAGGTGAAGAAGCTGATCGCCGGCCCAGGCGTGTACATCTGCGACGAGTGCATCGACCTGTGCAACGAGATCATCGAGGAGGAGCTCGCCGAGACCTCCGAGGTGCGCTTCGAGGAGCTCCCGAAGCCGCGCGAGATCTACGAGTTCCTGGACCAGTACGTGGTCGGCCAGGACCTCGCCAAGAAGGCGCTGTCGGTGGCCGTCTACAACCACTACAAGCGCGTGCAGGCCGGCGAGGCGGGCCGCAGCGGCGGCAACGGCCGTGAGGACGCCATCGAGCTGGCGAAGTCCAACATCCTGCTGCTCGGGCCGACCGGCTCCGGCAAGACGCTGCTGGCGCAGACGCTGGCCCGGATGCTGAACGTGCCGTTCGCGATCGCCGACGCCACCGCCCTCACCGAGGCCGGGTACGTCGGCGAGGACGTCGAGAACATCCTGCTCAAGCTGATCCAGGCGGCCGACTACGACGTCAAGAAGGCCGAGACCGGGATCATCTACATCGACGAGATCGACAAGGTCGCCCGCAAGAGCGAGAACCCGTCGATCACGCGCGACGTCTCCGGCGAGGGCGTGCAGCAGGCGCTGCTGAAGATCCTGGAGGGCACCACCGCCTCGGTGCCGCCGCAGGGGGGCCGCAAGCACCCGCACCAGGAGTTCATCCAGATCGACACCACCAACGTGCTGTTCATCGTGGGCGGCGCGTTCGCGGGCCTGGAGCGGATCATCGAGGGCCGCGCGGGTGCCAAGGGCATCGGCTTCGGCGCCAACATCCGCTCCAAGCGGGAGCTGGACGCCAGCGACCACTTCCGTCAGGTGATGCCGGAGGACCTGGTCAAGTTCGGCATGATCCCGGAGTTCATCGGCCGTCTCCCGGTGATCACCAGCGTGCACAACCTGGACCGCGAGGCGCTGCTGCAGATCCTCACCGAGCCGAAGAACGCGCTGGTCAAGCAGTACCGCAAGCTCTTCGAACTGGACGGCGTGGAGCTGGAGTTCTCCCGCGACGCGCTGGAGGCCATCGCCGACCAGGCGATCCTGCGCGGCACCGGCGCGCGTGGCCTGCGGGCCATCATGGAGGAGGTGCTGATGTCCGTGATGTACGAGGTGCCCTCGCGCCAGGACGTCGCCCGCGTGGTGGTCACCGGGGACGTCGTCTCCAAGCACGCCATCCCCACGCTCGTCCCGCGGGACATGATCAAGCGGGAGCGGCGCGAGAAGAGCGCCTGACCCGGCCGGCGCCCCCGGCGTCGGTGCGCATGGGACAGGGCCCCCGGAGACCACGGTCTCCGGGGGCCCTTCGCTGTTCCGCGGGGTGCCGCCGGACTTACTTCGGTACCTCGGAGGCGGCGCGCAGGTCACGGGCGTCGGCGGCCAGCTTGTCGAGGTCCGGCTGCTTGCCCTCCTCGGGCGCCTGCATCATCAGGATCAGGCTGCTGTTGTCGGCCCAGGCGCAGATGCCCAGGTCGGTGCCCTCCTGGGTGGCCTTGGCGCACTCCATGGTGCCGCCCTTGGGGCCGGCGTCGACCGCGTGCCGGTTGCTGACGGTCGGGCCACCGGCCGAGAAGCCCTTGAACATGGCGTCCAGCTCCTGCTTGGGCAGCAGCACCTTGCCGTAGCCGCCGACCACGATGAGCTTCGGGTCGTCCGACGGGTCCAGGTAGACGGCGCTCACGCCGGTCGGGTGCCAGGCGCCGTCGCCCTTGCCGAACTCGGAGGTGATCTCCTCCTCCATCTTCCGGGCGATCTCGTTGTCGTCGTCCTTGGAGAGGTCCTTGAACTTGGCCGGCAGGACGATCTTCTGGGTGCCCGCGTTGGACGTCACGTCGAAGACGAAGTACGCGACGGCGCCGCCGATCAGCGCCAGCAGCAAGGCGAAGACGCTGAGCAGGATCCAGAGCGTCTTACGGGACTTGCGCGGCGGCACCGGGGCGTAGGCGCCGTACCCCGGGAGGCCGGGCTGGCCGCCGGGAGGCGGGCCCTGCGGCGGCACGGAGCCGTAGGGCGCGGCGGCGGGCGGCGGGGGCGTCGCCCCGTAGCCGGGCTGCTGGGGCGGCACGGGCGCGCCGTCGTACGGCTGGCCGGCGGGCGGCGGCGGGGTGCCGTAGGGGTTCTGCTCGGTCACGATGGCCCTTTCTGGGGCGGGACGGGCGGGACGGACGGGAGCCGACCTGCGGCCGCGGCGCACTCCCGCCCGGGACGGGGTGGCAGTCGCGGCGGCCGCGCGGGTGTGGCGGTGGCGCGGGTGTGACGACCGCGCGCGGGTGTGACGGTGGCGCCGGCTACTTGGCGACGACCATCGCGGAACGGATCGCCCGCGTCTTGTCGGCGGCCTGGGCCGGGGTGAGCGGCGTCGAAGCGGCGCCGCTGAGGCTGGACTTGAAGAAGGTGACCCGGGCCGTGGTCGACTTGTCGGCCCAGACGCAGACGGTGGACTGGGACTTGCCGCCGAGCACGCTGAAGACGCCGCAGGAGAGCTTCCCGGAGGAGTTGTGGCTGTCCTGGGCCGGGAAGTCCGTCAGCGGGGTGGCCCAGCTGCCGCCCTCGCTGGGCTTCTTGGAGTCCTCGATGATCTTGTCAGGGTCGCTGAGGTTGCCGTAGACGCCGATCACGCTGATCGTGTCCAGTGCGTCGGAGCCCTTGGCGTAGCTGGCGACCAGCACGTTCAGGTCGGAGCCGAGCTTGGACGTCTCGGCCTTGCCCGGGTCGGCCGCCTGCTCCTTCGCCGACTTCTGGGTGTAGCCGTCCGGCAGCGACTGCGCGGCGGTGATCTTGTACTTGCCGCCGGAGTCCCCGCCGAGCAGCTTGTAGAGGCCGAAGCCGCCACCGCCCAGCACCAGGGCGCCGATCACCAGGCCGACGACCAGCCCGCCCTTGCCCTTCTTCGGCGCAGGCGCCACCGGGTAGCCCGGCTGGCCGTACGGGGCCTGCTGCGGCGGCACCCCGTAGGGCGGCTGCGGGGCGCCGTACTGCGGCTGGGGCGCGCCGTACTGCGGAGCGGGGGCGCCCTGCTGCGGGTAGCCGTACTGCGGCTGCGGCGCGCCGTAGGGCGGCTGCGCCCCGTACGGCGGCTGCGGCTGCGGCGCCCCGTACGGCGGCTGTGCCCCGTAGGGCTGCTGCGGCTGACCCTGCGGATACTGCTGACCCTGGCCGTACATCTGCCTCTGTGCTCCCCCGCCGCACCTGCGGCCTGTCGCGATCTGGAGTCGTCCGTGTCCGTACGAAGGACCGGACGAGTGTGCGGGCACGCTACCGCACCGGGCCGACGGCCGTCCGGACCGGACGCGCGCAGCGCGCGGACCGAAAGCGGTTCGTAACCCAGGTCCCCGGTTACGTAAACTGTGCGTCGTGACCGACAAGAACCAGCGCCCCGTGAGCAGCCATGCCGGGGACGACGCAGCCACCCTCCCGACGACCTACGCCCCGGCGGAGGTAGAGGGCGAGCTGTACGAGCGCTGGGTGGAGCGCGGTTACTTCACGGCCGACGCCAAGAGCGAGAAGCCGCCGTACACCATCGTCATCCCGCCGCCGAACGTCACCGGTGCCCTGCACCTGGGCCACGCCTTCCAGCACACGCTGATGGACGCGCTGACCCGCCGCAAGCGCATGCAGGGCTACGAGACGCTCTGGCTGCCCGGCATGGACCACGCCGGCATCGCCACCCAGAACAAGGTGGAGCAGCAGCTCGCCGAGTCCGGCCTCTCCCGCCACGACCTGGGCCGCGAGGCCTTCGTCGAGAAGGTCTGGGAGTGGAAGGAGAACTACGGCGGCAGGATCCTCGGCCAGATGCGCCGTCTCGGCGACGGCGTCGACTGGTCCCGCGAGCGCTTCACCATGGACGAGGGCCTCTCGCAGGCCGTCCAGACCATCTTCAAGCGCCTCTTCGACGACGGCCTGATCTACCGGGCCGAGCGCATCATCAACTGGTGCCCCCGCTGCCTCACCGCGCTCTCCGACATCGAGGTGGAGCACGAGGAGGTCCCCGGCGAGCTGGTCTCGATCCGCTACGGGGAGGGCGACGACTCGATCGTCGTCGCCACCACCCGCGCCGAGACGATGCTCGGTGACACCGCCGTCGCCGTCCACCCGGAGGACGAGCGCTACCGGCACCTGGTCGGCCGGACCATCAAGCTGCCGCTGACGGACCGGGAGATCCCGGTCGTCGCCGACGAGCACGTCGACCCGGAGTTCGGCACCGGCGCCGTCAAGGTGACGCCGGCGCACGACCCGAACGACTTCGCCATCGGCCAGCGCCACAACCTGCCGAACCTGAGCGTGATGGACGAGCACGGCGCGATCACCGTGCACGGCCCGTTCCTCGGCCTGGACCGGCTGGAGGCCCGCTCGGCCGTGGTCGGCGCGCTGCGCGAGCAGGGCCGGATCGTCGCCGAGAAGCGCCCGTACATGCACGCCGTCGGCCACTGCTCGCGCTGCCACACCGTGGTCGAGCCGCGCCTGTCGCTGCAGTGGTGGGTCAAGGTCGCCCCGCTGGCCCAGGCCGCCGGCGACGCCGTCCGCGACGGCAAGGTGGAGATCCACCCGAAGGAGCTGGAGCGCCGCTACTTCGACTGGGTCGACAACATGTACGACTGGTGCATCTCGCGCCAGCTCTGGTGGGGTCACCGGATCCCGGTCTGGTACGGCCCGGACGGCGAGGTCGTCTGCGTCGGCCCCGACGAGCAGCCGCCGACCGGCGAGGGCTGGCACCAGGACCCGGACGTCCTGGACACCTGGTTCTCCTCCGGCCTCTGGCCCTTCTCCACCCTCGGCTGGCCGGAGAAGACCCCGGACCTGGCGAAGTTCTACCCGACCGACGTCCTGCTCACCGGCCACGACATCATCTTCTTCTGGGTCGCCCGGATGATGATGTTCGGCCTGTACGCGATGGACGGTCAGGCGCCGTTCAAGACCGTCGCCCTGACCGGCCTGGTCCGCGACGAGTTCGGCAAGAAGATGTCGAAGTCCTCCGGCACCGCCGTGGACCCGCTGGACTGGATGGACGCCTACGGCGCCGACGCCGTCCGCTTCACCCTGGCCCGTGGCGCCAACCCCGGCGCCGACGTGCCGATCGGCGAGGACTGGGTCAAGGGCTCGCGCAACTTCTGCAACAAGATCTGGAACGCGACCCGCTTCGCGCTGATGAACGGCGCCACCGTCGAGGGCCCGCTGCCCGCGCCGGAGGAGCTGACCGCGGTCGACCGCTGGATCCTGTCGCGGCTGAACGCCACCGTCGCCGAGGTGGACGCGCTGTACGACGACTACGAGTTCGCCAAGGTCTCGGACGCGCTCTACCACTTCGCCTGGGACGAGGTGTTCGACTGGTACGTCGAGCTCTCCAAGACCACCCTGGCCAAGGGCGGCGCGCAGGCCGACGCCTCCCGCCGGGTCCTGGGCGAGGTCCTGGACGTCACGCTGCGACTGCTCCACCCGGTCGTCCCGTTCGTCACCGACACGCTGTGGACGACGCTCACCGGCGCCGAGTCCCTGGTGGTCACCGAGTGGCCCAAGGACAGCGGCTTCCGGGACGCCGAGGCCGAGGCCGAGGTCGCCACGCTCCAGCAGGTGGTCACCGAGGTCCGCCGGTTCCGCTCGGACCAGGGTCTGCAGCCCGCGCAGAAGGTCCCCGCCCGGCTCGGCCTGGACGGCACCGTCCTGGCCGTCCACGAGGACGCGATCCGCTCGCTGCTGCGCCTGACCCTGCCCGAGGACGGCTTCACGGCCACCGCCTCGCTCCCGGTCGCCGGCGCCACGGTGGCGCTGGACCTCTCCGGCACCATCGACGTCGCGGCCGAGCGCAAGCGCCTGGCCAAGGACCTCGCGGCCGCCGAGAAGGAGAAGGCCCAGACCACCGCCAAGCTCGGCAACGAGGCGTTCCTCGCCAAGGCGCCGGACGACGTGGTCGCCAAGATCCGGGTCCGCCAGGAGGCCGCCGAGGCCGACATCGCCCGGATCACCGCTCAGCTCGCGGCGCTGCCGCAGGCCTGACGGACCGCAGCTCCCGAGGGGCCGCATCCCGCCGACGCGGGGTGCGGCCCCTCGGCGTTTCCGGGGGCGGCCCGCGGCGGTGCCCCGTGCCGACGGCCATTTCCGCGGTTCCTGCCCCGAATAGCGCACGGTCATTGCTCTGTTCCGGCGAATATTCATCCTGGACCGGGTGAAGTCCTATTCCGCCCGAATTCATTCCGGTCTTGCCCGCGCGGGTTCGCGGAAGTTAGCAGGTGGGATGTGTACGGTGTGCAGGAGTTCCGCTGAGCCGACGGCACCGAACGGGAGGGCATGGCGTGGTGGTGACCAAGGAGTTGGCCGACGAACTGCCTGTTGAGGCGGTCGAGGAGGCCAAAGCCCGGGCAGCGACGCTGCTGCTCGCGTTCCGGCACGGAAACCAGTTGGCGTTCGACGACGAGCTGGACCGGATTTTCGAGGAACACGCGCACCGCGAGGTCACCACCCTGCTCACGTGGATCGCCGCCGAGGCGGTCCGCAAGGCGTACGCGCCCGAGGTCGGCGACCGGGTGCTGCGCGCCATGGCCCGCCGTGCCCCGGCCGACACCGCAGCGGTGGACGTGGACGAGGAGACCGCCGACGCGGCCCGGCTGATCGAGGCCGTCGCCGGCGGCCGGGTCACCGAGGTCCGCGGGCTGGTGGCGGCCACCGCCGACACCACCTTCCTGCTCGGCGGTCTGCTCCAGGGCGTCGCCATGATGCTGCCGTTCCTGCCCGAGGGCGAGCTCGCCGAGATCGCAGCCGAGCTGCGCCGCCGGCACTGCGGCCCGTGTCCGGAGATCCCCGAGGCCCGGGCCGGGGTCTGACACCCCGGTACCCGGCCCCGGGCCGGTTACGGCATCGCGTGCAGGTGCGAGCCGATGGTGCCGGCGATCCCGCCGCCCGCCTTGGCGTCCCAGTTGGTCGACCAGGTCATCGCCCCGCCGATCCCGGGCCAGGTGGTGTCGGGCCTGAAGCTCCCGCAGTTGGTGCCGGAGGCCAGGCAGTCGAGCGCGTTGTCGACCACGCCGGGGCTGACGTAGCCGCCGCCCGCCGCGCTGGTGGAGGCCGGCACGCCGAGCCCGACCTGGTCGGGCCGCAGCCCGCCCTTGAGCTGGATGCAGGCCAGCGCGGTCAGGAAGTTCTCGGTGCCCTGCCCGTAGACCTGGCCGTCGCAGCCGAGCATCGTGCCGGAGTTGTAGTACTGCATGTTGACGATGGTGAGGACGTCCTTCACGTTCAGCGCCAGCTTGAAGTACTCCGTCCCGGTCGACTGCATGTCGATGGTCTGCGGCGCCATGGTGAGGACGAACCCGCTGCCAGCCCTTGCCGCCAGCGTGTGCAGTGCCTGGCCCATGTAGGTGGCGCTGACCCCGTTCTCCAGGTCGATGTCGATCCCGTCGAAGCCGTAGCTCTGCATCAGCGCCCAGGCCGTGTCGGCGAAGGTGGTGGCGGAGGCGGAGCTGTTGACGGAGACGGTTCCGTTCTGGCCGCCGACGGAGAGCACCACCTTCTTGCCGGCCGCCTTCTTGGCCGCGATGTCGGCCTTGAACTGGGCGTCGGTGTAGCCGCCCAGCCGGGAGGAGAGCGTGCTGTCCAGCGTGAAGCTCAGGCCCCCGGGCGTGCTGGTGGCGTCCGCGAAGGAGACCGCGATGACGTCGTAGGCGGCCGGGACGTCGCTGATCCGCTGGACGGTGGCGCCGTTGTCGAAGTTCTGCCAGTAGCCGGTGAGGATGTGCTTGGGCAGGCCCGGCGGCCGGCCGGTCGGGGTGGCGGTGGGGGACGCCGTTCCGGTCGGCGAGGCGGTCGCGGTGGTGGTCGCCGTCGGGGTGGGGGCCGGGGAGGTGGAGCTGGGGGAGGGCTTCGGGTCGCCCGGGCCGATCAGTGACACGTCGTCGGCCAGGAAGGCCGGCTGCCCGTACCAGCCGTGCAGGAAGACGGTGACGCTGGTGGTGCCCGCCCCGGTGGTGAAGGTGGTGCTCAGCCTGGAGTACCCGGTCGAGGTCGTCCAGGTGCTCGGGTCGGTCCCGCCGGTGCCGCGGGCGCCCAGGTAGACGTAGGAGCCCTGGACCCAGCCGCTCAGCGTGTACGTCGAGGACGGTTTCACGGTGACGGTCTGGACGCACTCGCCGGTGTCGCCGGCGCCCGGGGTGGAGCGCAGCGCGAACGAGCCGGAGTGGACGGTGGCGGTCTCGGGTGCGCCGGCGGAGCAGGTCCAGCCGGTGAGGTGGTTGCCGGACTCGAAGCCGCCGTTGGTGATCAGGTCGATGTCGGCGGCCTGGGCGCCGGCGCCGCCGGCGAGGGCGAGGCCGCTCAGGCCCAGCGCGATCGCGCCGGCCCCGGCGAGCAGGCTGTGGACGGCGCGCGGGCGCGCGTGTCGGGCAGGTGGCATGGCTCCATCTCCTGTGGGGGGAGGCCGGGCGGCTCGGGTGTCCCGTGTGCGCGGGGAGCCGTCCGGGTGTCGATGGGTGTGCGTGCGGGAGCTACCGACAACTCAAGTCCCTGTCGGGGGAGGAGACTTGCCTCACAAGGTGGAGTAGACCAATCCGGCTGTCAAGAGGACCGGCCACGCGGACCGGCCACTCGGGCGGCGAGCAGCTCCGCCGGCTCCCCGGCTCCCCAGCGGGCCGCGCCGTCAGCCGGGCGACCCGGGCCGAGGCCGGCCCGTCCCCGTACGGGCTCGGGGGGCCGCCGGCCGGGCGAGCAGCTCGGCGGCCCGGACCAAGCCGTCCTGGCGGGCCGGGACGTACTGGTGCAGGGCGTCGGGCATAGGCGATCCTCCTGGTAATCAAAGGTGATGCGGCTCCTGGGCTTGTGAATCGATGCTTTTTTGCGGTCAAACTCGCTAAATCAATAGTAAACGGACTAAATCGGAAAGTCAGGGCAAAGTGGCCGTTCTCACCCGGCCGCGGCTTCGGGGCGCCCTGTGGGGAGCGTCGGCCGCGGCTCCGTAGACTGTGGACGTGAGCGACAAGGCCGACCCGAACCCGTACACCCTCCGCCCCGCCGACGCCGGCACCGGCGACGCCCTGCGCGACGTCGAGACCGAGCTCTCCAAGCGCTGGCCGGAGAACAAGCTGGAGCCCTCGCTCGACCGGATCGAGGCGCTGATGGACATCCTGGGCCAGCCCCAGCGGTCCTTCCCTTCCATCCACGTCACCGGCACCAACGGCAAGACCTCCACCGCCCGGATGATCGAGCAGCTGCTCAACACCTTCGAGCTGCGCACCGGCCGCTACACCAGCCCGCACGTGGAGTCCGTCACCGAGCGGATCAGCCTGGACGGTGTCCCGATCAGCCCCGAGCTGTTCGTCGAGGTCTACCGCGACATCGAGCCGTACGTGCAGATGGTCGACACGCAGCAGCCGGTCCCGATGTCCTTCTTCGAGGTGCTGACCGGCATGGCGTACGCCGCCTTCGCCGACGCCCCGGTGGACGTCGGCGTGATCGAGGTCGGCATGGGCGGCTCCTGGGACGCCACCAACGTGATCGACGCCGCCGTCGCGGTGATCACCCCGATCGGCCTGGACCACACCGACAAGCTGGGCGGGACCACCGGCGAGATCGCGGTCGAGAAGTCCGGGATCATCAAGACCGGCGCCGTCGCCGTCGTCGCCCAGCAGCAGCTGGACGCCGCCCAGACCATCCTGCGGCGCGCCGTCGAGGTGGACGCCACGGTGGCCCGCGAGGGCATGGAGTTCGGCGTGATCCGCCGTGAGGTCGCCATCGGCGGCCAGCTGATGACACTGCGTGGGCTCGGCGGCGAGGAGTACGAGGACGTCTTCGTCCCGCTGCACGGTGCCCACCAGGCGCAGAACGCCGCGCTGGCGCTGGCCGCCGTCGAGGCCTTCTTCGGCGTCGGCGGCGCGCGCGGCGGGCAGCTCGACGTCGACAAGGTCCGCCAGGCCTTCTCCGGCGTCGCCTCGCCGGGCCGGCTCGAGGTCGTGCGCCGCAGCCCGACGATCCTCCTGGACGCCGCACACAACCCGAACGGCGCCCAGGCCACCGTCGCCGCGATCGGCGAGGCCTTCGGCTTCACCCGGCTCGTCGGCGTGATCGGCACCAGCGGCGACAAGGACGTGGCCGGCCTGCTGGAGGCCTTCGAGCCGATCCTGGCCGAGGTCGTGATCACCCAGAACTCCACCCACCGCGCGATGGACGTGGACGCGCTGGCCGCCCTGGCCGTCGAGGTCTTCGGCGAGGACCGCGTCCAGGTCGAGCCCCGGCTCGACGACGCCATCGCCGCCGCCGTCACCCTCGCCGAGGAGGAGGGCGACCTCGGTGGCGCCGGGGTGCTGGTCACCGGCTCGGTCATCACGGTGGGCGAGGCCCGCCTGCTCCTCGGGAGGAAGTCACGATGAGGACGCTCTGCTCCTCGACCCTGATCGGCGAGGCGTTGCTGATCATGTTCGCCGCCCTGGTCGCCATGCAGCTCTCCGACGTCCCCACCGCCACCGTCTGGACGGTCAGCGGTATCGCCATGGCGCTCTGCGTCCTGCTCTGCGGCATGATCACCCGCCCCGGCGCGGTGGCGATCGGCTGGGCGCTGCAGCTCGGCCTGATCGCCAGCGGCTTCGTCCTGCCGACCATGTTCGGCCTGGGCGTCGTCTTCGCCGGCCTCTGGTGGTGCTCGGTGCACTACGGCCGCAGGATCGACGAGTTCAAGGCCGCCCGCGCCGCCGCCCAGGCGGCACCTGCGGCGTAGGCCCAGCCGGTCGGTCCTGCCGGGCGCGCGACGCAGGATCGACCGGACGGGACGCGGGTGTCCTCTCGGCCGGACGGGGCCCCGGACCAGGCGGCGGCCCGCCTGCTCACGCAAGGTAACCTCTGCGGTAGTCGCACTCCGCGCATCGATCCGAGTGCATGCCGAACCGATTCCCCAGGAGACGCACCGTGTCCCAGCGCACTCTCGTCCTGCTCAAGCCCGACGCCGTCAAGCGCGGCCTGGCCGGCGAGATCATCAGCCGCATCGAGCGCAAGGCCGGCTGGCAGCTCACCGCCGTCGAGCTGCGCACCTTCGACCGGGCGACGCTGGAGCAGCACTACGCGGAGCACGTCGGCCGTCCGTTCTACGAGCCGCTGCTGGAGTTCATGACCTCCGGTCCGTCGATCGCCCTGATCGTCGAGGGCGAGGAGGTCATCCCCGGCATCCGGATGCTGGCCGGGGCCACCAACCCGCTGGAGGCCGGCGCCGGCACCATCCGCGGCGACTACGCGACGATCACCCGCGAGAACCTGATCCACGCCTCCGACTCCCCGGAGTCCGCCGAGCGCGAGATCAAGATCTTCTTCCCGGCCCACGCCTAAGCACCGCCCCGGGCGACACGCCCGAGGGACCTTCGGGTGCCCCGGCCGGGACCATTGGCCCGGCCGGGGCATTCTTATCGTGAAATAGGGAACTGGGGCCGCCGACACGGCGTCCCAATGCTCGGAGAAGCGATCACGCTCCGGACAATGGACGGTATGCCCCACGTCGACGTCCGTACTGGCCGGCGTGACTACGATGGACGCGACTCTAGGGCCCGGTACGGCTGGTCAGCTGGTTTCCGCCCAAGCCGTGGGCGCACGCTTCTCGTCCACCCCCGCTAATGACTCCGAGCCCGGGAAGGCACCTACACCCCATGGCAACCAACCTGTCGTTCATCGGCCGCGACCTGGCGATCGACCTCGGAACCGCCAACACGCTGGTGTATGTCAGGGGCAAGGGGATCGTCCTCAACGAGCCGTCCGTCGTCGCGGTCAACACCAACACCGGCGGCATCCTGGCGGTAGGCGCCGAGGCCAAGAAGATGATCGGCCGCACCCCGGGCAACATCGTCGCCATCCGCCCGCTCAAGGACGGCGTGATCGCCGACTTCGAGATCACCGAGCGGATGCTCCGCTACTTCATCCTCAAGATCCACCGCCGCCGCTACCTGGCCCGCCCCCGGGTCGTGGTCTGCGTGCCCTCCGGCATCACCGGAGTCGAGCGCCGTGCCGTCATCGAGGCCTCCTCGCAGGCCGGCGCGCGCCAGGTGCACATCATCGAGGAGCCGATGGCCGCCGCGATCGGCGCCGGCCTGCCCGTCCACGAGGCCACCGGCAACATGGTCGTCGACATCGGCGGCGGCACCACCGAGGTCGCCGTCATCTCGCTCGGCGGCATCGTCACCGCGCAGTCCATCCGGGTCGCCGGCGACGAGCTGGACAACGCCATCGTCCAGCACATCAAGAAGGAGTACTCGCTGCTCCTGGGCGAGCGCAGCGCCGAGCAGATCAAGATGAGCATCGGCTCCGCCTTCGCCCTGGAGGGCGAGAAGGACGAGCACGCCGAGATCCGCGGCCGCGACCTGGTCAGCGGCCTGCCCAAGACCGTCGTGATCTCCGCCGCCGAGGTCCGCGACGCCATCGACGAGCCGGTCAACTCGATCATCGACGCCGTCAAGACCACCCTCGACCAGTGCCCGCCCGAGCTGGCCGGCGACGTCATGGACCGCGGCATCGTGCTCACCGGCGGCGGCGCCCTGCTGCGCGGCCTGGACGAGCGGCTGCGCCGCGAGACCGGCATGCCGATCCACATCGCCGAGAACCCGCTCGACTCGGTCGCCCTCGGCTCCGGCAAGTGCGTCGAGGAGTTCGAGGCGCTCCAGCAGGTACTCGACGCCCAGCCGCGCCGTTAGCACAACCGACAGACCGTCACACCGGACAGCCAAACTGAAACGGCCCCCGCCCGGGCCCCACAGCCCGGGTGGGCGGCCAGGTACGAAGGGGCAGTACCAGCACCGTGAGGGACACACGAGAGAGCCGGCTGCTGCTCATCCTGCTGGTGGCCGTCGCCTTCGCACTGATCACCGTGGACATCAAGGGCGGTGAGAGCTCCCCGCTCGGCGGCGCCCGCCGCGCCGCGGCCGGCGTCCTCGGCCCGGTCGAGCGCGGCGCCGCCACCGTCGTCGACCCGGTCGCCGACACCGTCCGCGCCTTCCGCGACGCCGCCACCCACAGCGGCCGCACCGACCAGCTCGCCCGCGAGAACACCGAGCTGCGCCAGAAACTGGCCTCCTCCGACGCGGCCGGCGCCCGCACCAAGCAGCTCGACGACCTGCTGCGCACCGCCGGCGCCGGCGGATACACCGTCAAGGCCGCCCAGGTCATCGCGATCGGCCCGGCCCAGGGCTTCTCCTGGACCATCACCGTCGACGCCGGCAGCGACGACGGCCTGAGCCGGGACATGACCGTGATCAACGGGCAGGGCCTGGTCGGCCGGATCACCACCGTCGCCCCGACCACCTCCACCGTGCTGCTCGCCTCCGACCCCGGCTTCAGCGCCGGCGCCCGGCTGGAGGGCACCGGCGAGATCGGCTTCGCCTCCGGCGGCGGCACCAGCGCCATGAAGGTCTCCCTGCTCAACGGCAAGGCCCAGGTGAAGGAGGGCGACCGGCTGGTCACCTTCGGCTCCCAGAGCGGCCGCCCGTTCGTGCCCGGCGTCCCGGTCGGCAAGGTCGTCCAGGTCGAGGCCAACCCCGGCCAGCTCACCAAGACCATCCTGGTCGAGCCCTTCGTCCAGTTCACCCGGCTCGACCTGGTCGGCGTGGTGGTGGTGCCGCCGCGCACCGACCCGCGCGACGCCGTCCTGCCGCCCGCGCCCGCCGCGCAGGGCCAGGCACCCGCGGCGCCCGCCGCCGCACCGCCCGCCAAGCCCTCCGGGGGGAACTGAGCCATGCGCCTCGCCCGCGTCCCCGTCACCGCCGTCCTCGTCCTGCTCGGCCTGATCCTCCAGGTCAGCGTCTTCGGCCGGCTCCAGCTCCCGGGCGCCACCCCGGACATACTGCTGCTCGTGGTGGTCGGCCTCGCCATGGTCTACGGGCCGACCGGCGGATGCCTGGTCGGCTTCGCGGCCGGCCTGCTGGCCGACCTCGCGCCGCCGTCCGACCACGCCATCGGCCGCTACGCCCTGGTGCTCTGTCTGATGGGCTACGCCGCCGGGCTGCTCCGCCCCGACCACGGCCGGCAGCGCTCGGTCTCCAGCGCGCTGCTGGTGGTGGCCGTCGCGGCGGTCGCCTCCACGCTGCTGTACGCGATGGTCGGCGCCCTGGTCGGCGACACCGCCGCCCGCCACGTCGGCCTCGGCAGCCTGGTGGTCACCGCCCTCCTGTACGACCTGCTGCTGGCGCCGTTCGTGGTGCCCGCGGTGATGCTGATCGGGCGCCGCTTCGGGAGGGACCCGGTGGCCGCCGCCGCCGGGGACGACGAGGGCGGCCCGGGGCTCGGCACGCTCTCGCGCTACCGCACCACCCGTGAGGCGTCGTCCGGGCCGAGCTACAAGAAGAAGCGCTCGCTCGGCTTCGCCAAGCGCCCGTAACACCGGCGCCCGTAACACCCCGCGCCCGCGACACCCGGCGCCCGCAAGACCCCGACCCTCTTGTCCGGAACCCCGCACTCTGGAGCGCACGAGACGTGAGCAACATCCCCGAGACCGGCCGTACCCGGCGGGTGACGATCCGTCTGGTGGTGCTGCAGATCCTGGTGCTGTCGCTGCTCGCCACCCTCGGCGGACGGCTCTGGTACCTGCAGATCCGCAACGCCAGCGTCTACACCGCCAAGGCGACCGGCAACCACATCCGCGAGGTGGTCGAGCCGGCCGTGCGCGGCGAGATCCTGGACGCCTCCGGCCGCATCCTGGCCGGCAATGAGACCCGCCTGGTGGTCTCGGTCAGCCGCACCTCGCTGCTCCAGCAGAAGGACGGCGGCAAGGCGGTGCTGGGCCGGCTCGCCGAGGTGCTCGGCATGCCGGCCAAGGACGTCCAGGAGAAGGTCCGGCTCTGCGACGCCAAGACCCAGCAGCCCTGCTGGAACGGGTCGCCGTACCAGCCGATCCCGGTCACCAAGGAGGCGACCACCCAGCAGGCGCTGCAGATGATGGAGCGCCGCGAGGACTTCCCCGGGGTGACCGCGCAGCCCACCGCCGTACGCCACTACACCGGCGTCGAGGGCGCCAACATGGCCCAGGTGCTCGGCTACCTCTCGCCGGTGACCGACGAGGAGGTCTCCAAGACCGCCGACAAGAGCGGCCTGGACCGCTACCTGCCGGCCGACCAGATCGGCCGGGCCGGGCTGGAGTCGGTGTACGACCGCGACCTGCGCGGCACCGCCGGCATCACCAAGCTGGAGGTCGACAACCTCGGCCGGGTGATCGGCACCGCCGGCGCGGTCGAGCCGCAGACCGGCAACAACCTGGTGACCAGCATCGACGCCCGGGTGCAGAAGGTCGTCGAGGACAACCTGGCGCAGGCCATGAACGACGCCCGCAAGACCTTCGACAAGGTGACCAACCGCAACTACGAGGCCGACTCCGGCGCCGCCGTCGTGATGGACGTGCACACCGGTCGGATCGTCGCGATGGCCAGCGCCCCGACCTACGACCCCAACCTCTGGCAGGGCGGCATCTCCGGCAAGGACTACCAGGCGCTGACCAGCAAGGAGTCCAACTTCCCGCTGCTGAACCGGGCCATACAGGGTCAGTCGGCCCCCGGCTCGACCTTCAAGGTCATCTCCACCACCGCGGCCGTGCAGGCAGGCTACTCGCTGGACGGGACGTACCCGTGCCCGAAGAGCCTGACCATCGGCGGCCGTGAGTTCAAGAACTTCGAGAGCGAGAACTTCGGCTCGATCACGCTGGAGAAGGCCCTGGAGGTCTCCTGCGACACCGTCTTCTACGGTCTGGCGTACGACCAGTGGATGAAGGACGGCGGCATCAAGCCGAAGAAGGAGACGGCGGACTGGTTCTACAAGACCGCCCACCAGTTCGGCCTCGGCGCCAAGACCGGCATCGACCTGCCCAGCGAGGTCACCGGCCGGGTGCCGGACCGGCAGTGGAAGCAGTCCTTCTACGACAACAACAAGGACGCCTGGTGCAAGCAGGCGGAGAAGGGCGGCAACACCTTCTCCGACCAGATCGCCCGGGAGAACTGCGTCGACGGCTACCAGATGCGCGCCGGTGACTCGGTCAACTTCGCGATCGGCCAGGGCGACACGCTCGTCACCCCGATCCAGATGGCCCGGATCTACTCGGCGCTCGCCAACGGCGGCACCTTCTACCGGCCGACCGTCGCCAAGGCGGTGATAAGCCCGAGCGGGGATCTCGTCCGCGAGATCGCCCCGCACGAGGACGCCAGGTTCCCCGGCGACCAGAAGCTGCTGAGCTACATCGACCAGGCCACCGCGGGCGTCGTCACCAGCGGTACCGCCGCGTGGAAGTTCACCGGCGCCGGGTGGCCGCAGGGCAAGATCGAGCTGCACGCCAAGACCGGCACCGCCGAGGTCGAGGGCAAGCAGACCACCTCGTGGCTGACCACCTACAGCGGCGACTACGCGGTCGTGATGACGATAAGCCAGGGCGGCACCGGTTCCGGCGGTTCCGGTGATGCGATCCGGCGGATCTACCAGTCGCTGTACGGCGTGGACGACAAGGGCAACGTCGACGGCGGCAAGGCGCTGCTGCCCAAGCCGCAGGCCGAGCTGCCGAAGTTCAACCCGGACGGCACCGCGATCATCAAGCCGGCCGCGTACTCCCCGGCCGGTCCGGGCGACGCGGGCGTGACCGGCAGCTCGCCGAGGGTCTTCCTGGACCCGGCACAGCCGTCCGGCCCGACGACCCTGTTCACCGCGGCGGACACGGCGCTCGAACCGGTCCGGAGCACGGGAAGGGGCCGGGCATGAGCGAGCGGGTCGTTGCAGGGCGCGCGTGGGCGGACGCCCCGGCCGGGCGAAGCGAGGCGGGCGCATGAGTTCCTACGGGTCGTACCGGCAGCTGCGGCTGGCCCCGCAGCGCAGCGGGGTCTCGAAGGCCCTCGCCAAGGACTCCCCCCTCTGGCGGATCGACTGGATACTGCTGCTGGCCGCGCTGGTGCTGTCGCTGGGCAGCTCGCTGCTGGTCTGGTCGGCCACCCGCGGGCGGGACTCGCTGACCCACGGCGATCCGCAGTACTTCCTCTTCCGGCACCTCACCAACGTGGTGATCGGGATGGTGCTGTGCGCGCTGGTGATAGGGATAGGGAGTCGCCGGTTCCGCACGGTGGTGCCGTTCCTGTACGCCGGTGTGATCCTGCTGCTGGCGGCCACGCTGAGCCCGCTCGGCTCGACCATCAACGGCCAGCACTCCTGGATCCAGCTGGGCGGCGGCTTCTCCGTCCAGCCGGCCGAGTTCGCCAAGCTGGCGATCGTGCTGGCGATGGCCGTGGTGCTGTCGGACCAGGTGGACGCGGGGGAGCGGGAGTTCCCCTCCAACCGGGCGGTCTTCCGCGGGCTGGTCTGGGCGACGCTGCCGATGGCGGTCGTGATGCTGATGCCGGACGCCGGCTCGGTGATGGTGATGGCCGTCATCGTGCTCGGCATCCTGCTGGCCTCCGGCGCGGCCAACCGGTGGGTGTTCGGGCTGATCCTCGCCGGGGTCGGCGGCTGTGTGGCGATCTGGAAGCTCGGGGTGCTGAGCAAATACCAGATCGACCGCTTCGCCGCCTTCGCCAACCCGGCGCTCGACCCGTCCGGCGTGGGCTACAACACCGCGCAGGCCCGGATCGCGATCGGGTCGGGCGGGCTGACCGGCAAGGGGCTGTTCCACGGGACGCAGACCACCGGGCAGTTCGTGCCGGAGCAGCAGACCGACTTCGTCTTCACGGTGGCCGGCGAGGAGCTGGGCTTCCTCGGGGCGATGGCGATCATCGTGCTGCTCGGCGTGGTGCTCTGGCGGGGCTGCCGGATCGCCCGGCAGGCGACCGACCTGTACGGGACGATCGTGGCGGCCGGGGCGGTCGCCTGGTTCGCCTTCCAGGGGTTCGAGAACATAGGGATGTGCCTGGGCATCATGCCGGTGGCCGGCATCCCGCTGCCGTTCGTCTCGTACGGCGGGTCGTCGATGTTCTCGACCTGGGTGGCGATCGGGTTGTTGCAGGCGGTGCAGAGTCAGCGGCCGATAGCGGCCTGAGGCGGTGGACGGGGCCGGTCCGGGATGACCCGGGCCGGCCCTCGCGCGTCAGGGCAGCAGGCAGTCGGCGGCGGCCCTGACCGCCCGGACCTGGTGGGCCACCTGGGTCTCCACCGGCACCCAGCGGGTGCCGAGCCGGTGCAGGCCGTCCAGGCCCGCCGTGACGACGGCCCGGGCCTCCTCCCGGGCGGCCCCGGCCGCCGGTCCGCCGGCGTCCGCGAGCAGGCGCAGCAGCACCGACGCGACCCGCAGCGGGATCCGCTCGGCGGCGATCCCGGCCGCGGTGACCCGGGAGACCGAGAGCGGCCGGCCGTGCCAGTCGGCGAGCCACTCGTCCGCGAGCGGCGGGCAGACCCCCAGGTTGAACTCGGCGGTGCGCAGCAGCGCCCCGCCCGCCGCGCGGGCGTGCGGCGGGACGAGCGGCAGCAGCGAGCCCAGCCGCTCGGCGCGCTCACGCAGGGTACGGGCGGCCGCCGCGACGGCCGGGCCGGGCGCCGGGTGCCGGCCGGCGTCGCCGACCGCGTCGACGGCCCACATCGGTACCTCCAGCACGGCCGTCACCCCGCCGTACCGCCCGGCGTACGACCAGGTGGAGAGCTCGGGCCGGTCGGGCAGCACCCGGGAGCCGCCGCCCGGCACCGGCATCACGTACGCCCCCGGGGCCGGGCTGTGCCAGCCCACCGCGTCGTAGGAGTCGACGTCCAGCGGGAGGCCGCCGCGCGCCACCGAGGCGGCGAACCGCGCGGGCAGGCCCGGGACGGGCCTGGTCAGCTGGACGAAGGCGCCGCCGAAGTCCACCCCGTGCAGCGAGCACTGCAGGACGGGGCGCAGCTCGTCGATCAGGCCGGTCAGCGCCAGGCTCTCCGGCATCGGGGCGCGGCCCCGGCCGGCGGGCGGCAGCTGCTCCGGCTGCTCCTCGAAGGCGGGCCGGTAGAAGTGCTCGTAGTGCCGGGCGGCGGTGAGCGGGCCGTCCAGCCAGCCCTCGTTGAGGGCCGCGCCGTCCGGGTCGAGGCAGAGCAGGATGTGCCAGGCCACGCCGGGGCGCGGCGCCAGCTCCAGCAGCCGCTCGGCCAGCCGCAGCGCGGCGGCCCGGCCGACCGGCTCGTTCGGGTGCGGGCCGCCGACCACCAGGACGGCGCGCGCGCCGTCGTCGACGGAGAGCAGGAGCAGCGGGCGGCCTGCCCGGGAGCGGCCCGCCTCGCGCAGCCGGCAGCGGTCCGGGTGGAGCCGGGCCAGCCGGCGGGCGGCGGCCTCGGCGCGGGCCGCCGTAGGGTAGCCCGGGGTGTCCTGGCGCGGCGCTCCGGTCCGGAGCGCCCGAGGACCGGTGCCGGTGCCGTCGTGCATGGTCAACTTCCTTGTCCCGATGGTGTGCTGGGCCTGGCGGCGGAGCCCAGCAAGTACGGCACGGTCCGTCCGGGGCTGTCAACAGCCGGTGAGCAGGGCCGGGAGTCCGCCGGCGGCGCTGCGAGAGACCGGCCGGGCGGCTCCGGGATTCGGCTACCCTTGAGGGTCACCCCTCCCAGACGTCGCCCAGCACCCCCCGACCGGGATTCGATGCGCGCGACACCTCTCAACGTCGTAAGGGTTCCTAGTACATGACTGTCGAATCGGTCTTCCCACGCCTGGAGGCCCTCCTCCCGCACGTCCAGAAGCCGATCCAGTACGTCGGCGGCGAGCTGAACTCGACCGTCAAGGACTGGGACGCCTGCGACGTCCGCTGGGCGCTGATGTACCCCGACGCCTACGAGGTGGGCCTGCCCAACCAGGGCGTCATGATCCTCTACGAGGTGCTCAACGAGCGCGAGGGCGTGCTGGCCGAGCGGACCTACAGCGTCTGGCCGGACCTCGAGGCGCTGATGCGCGAGCACGGCGTCCCGCAGTTCACCGTGGACGCCCACCGCCCGGTCAAGGCCTTCGACGTGTTCGGGCTCTCGTTCTCCACCGAGCTCGGCTACACCAACATGCTGGCCGCGCTCGACCTCGCGGGCATCCCGCTGGAGGCGAAGGACCGCACCGACGAGGACCCGATCGTGCTGGCCGGCGGCCACGCGGCGTTCAACCCCGAGCCGATCGCGGACTTCATCGACTGCGCGGTGGTCGGCGACGGCGAGCAGGCCGTGCTCGACATCACCGAGCTGATCCGCGGCTGGAAGGCCGAGGGCCGCCCGGGCGGGCGCGACGAGATCCTGCTGCGCCTGGCCCGCACCGGCGGCGTGTACGTGCCCCGGTTCTACGACGTGGAGTACCTGGCCGACGGCCGGATCGCCCGCGTCGTGCCGAACGCGCCCGGCGTGCCGTGGCGGGTCTCCAAGCACACCGTCATGGACCTCGACGAGTGGCCCTACCCCAAGCAGCCGCTGGTCCCGCTCGCCGAGACGGTGCACGAGCGGATGTCCGTCGAGATCTTCCGCGGCTGCACCCGCGGCTGCCGTTTCTGCCAGGCCGGCATGATCACGCGCCCCGTGCGGGAGCGAAGCATCACCGGTATCGGCGAGATGGTCGAGCGCGGCCTCAAGGCGACCGGCTTCGAGGAGGTCGGCCTGCTGTCGCTGTCCAGCGCCGACCACACCGAGATCGGTGACATCGCCAAGGGCCTGGCCGACCGCTACACCGACGACAAGATCGGCCTGTCGCTGCCGTCCACCCGCGTCGACGCCTTCAACATCGACCTCGCCAACGAGCTGAGCCGCAACGGCCGCCGCTCGGGCCTCACCTTCGCCCCCGAGGGCGGCAGCGAGCGCATGCGCAAGGTGATCAACAAGATGGTGTCGGAGGAGGACCTGATCCGCACCGTCGCCACCGCGTACGGCAACGGCTGGCGCCAGGTGAAGCTGTACTTCATGTGCGGCCTGCCCACCGAGACCGACGACGACGTGCTCCAGATCGGCGAGATGGCGAAGAACGTCATCCAGAAGGGCCGCGAGGTCACCGGCCAGAACGACATCCGCTGCACCGTCTCCATCGGCGGGTTCGTGCCCAAGCCGCACACGCCGTTCCAGTGGGCCCCGCAGCTCTCCGCCGAGGCCACCGACGCCCGCCTGGCCAAGCTGCGCGACTCCATCCGCGGGGACCGCAAGTACGGCAAGAACATCGGCTACCGGTACCACGACGGCAAGCCCGGCATCGTCGAGGGCCTGCTCTCCCGCGGTGACCGCCGCATCGGCGCCGTCATCCGCGCGGTCTACGAGGACGGCGGCCGCTTCGACGGCTGGCGCGAGCACTTCTCGTACGACCGCTGGATGGCCTCGGCCGAGAAGGGCCTGGCCGGCACCGGCGTCGACGTCGACTGGTACACCACCCGTGAGCGCACCTACGAGGAGGTGCTGCCCTGGGACCACCTGGACAGCGGCCTCGACAAGGACTGGCTCTGGGAGGACTGGCAGGACGCCCTCGAGGAGGTCGAGGTCGACGACTGCCGTTGGACCCCGTGCTTCGACTGCGGCGTCTGCCCGCAGATGGACACGACCATTCAAATCGGCCCGACGGGCAAGAAGCTGCTGCCGCTGACCGTGGTCAAGTAGTTCCCGCGCCTCCTGCGACCCCCGTCCGGACCCCTCCGGGCGGGGGTCGTCGCGTCCTGGCTGACCAGGGGCGGAGCGAGCGGGGCGGCGGGGCGCGTACCCTTTGAGGTGACAGAGTCCGGACAGTGGCGCGAAAACGCCACGACGGACGGGGACAACTGACTAAGGACTGAGCGACCCTGGCACGCCGTACGCCCGACGGTCCGCCGCCCGCGCCGACGGTGCAGCGGATCCGTCTCCGCTACACCAAGCGCGGCCGGCTCCGCTTCACCAGCCACCGCGACTTCCAGCGCGCCTTCGAGCGCGCCCTGCGCCGGTCGGCCGTGCCGATGGCCTATTCGGCCGGCTTCACCCCGCACCCCAAGGTCTCGTACGCCAACGCCGCTCCGACCGGGGTGGCGAGCGAGGCGGAGTACCTGGAGATCGGGCTCGCCGCGGTCCGCGACCCGGAGGAACTGCGTGCGCAGCTCGACGAGTCGCTGCCGAACGGCCTGGACGTGATCGACGCCGTCGAGGTCCGGACGCCGAACTTCGTGGAGCGCCTGGAGGCCTCCGAGTGGCAGGTCCGGCTGGACGGTGTCACCCGGGAGGAGGCGGTCCGCGCGGCCGGTCTTTTCCTGGCCGAGGAGCGGGTCGAGGTCGAACGCCTCACCAAGAACGGCGTGCGGGTCTTCGACGCGCGCGGCGCTGTCGCGGCACTGGAAATCCTCCCGCCGCAGGTCGACGGCGTTGCGGACACGGACGGCGAAGGGGCCCGCGATGTTCGGACCGGCCGTCCCTGTGCGATACTGCGCCTGGTAGTACGACACGCCACACCCGCCGTACGACCCGACGACGTATTGTCCGGTCTCCGTGCGACGGCCGACCTGGCGCCGCCGGTCCCCGCAGAGGTGACCAGGCTGGCGCAGGGGCCGCTCGACGAGGAGACCGGCACGGTGACCGACCCGCTGGCGCTCGACCGCGCCGCGGCCCCGGCCGGCCCAGTGGCGGCCGGCGAGCCGCGCGCAACCGCGTCCGCCTAGCGGGCGGAGGCCGGGGCCAGTACCCACTGGGCCCGCTGTTCCTCCAGGCCCCCGCGGCTCCCCAGGGGAGCGAGCGTCGTCGAAGCACAGGCCGGCCTCTTGCGGCCCGCCGACCCCGATGGTCGGTGGGCCCGAGGACCCCGTCCGGGAGCCACCCGGGGTTGGGGGACGGCGCAGCTTGGGAAAACCTCAGAAGACTGGTCAGACCAGAAGACTTTCGACACCCCGCCGAGGGCGGGGCGCCGAGCGAGACTACGAGCCCCTGTGCGGCCTCGCGTCCGCACGGCGGCACCGAGAAAGGGTCCGGCCCGAGCATCCGTCGCGATGCCGGCCGGCCACCGGTGCCCTGCCGTGCCCGGATACGGAGCCCGGGGGCCTGACGGGAGATCTACCCGCATGCTCGATAACACCGATCCGCAGCAGTCTGCGGCAACGGAACAGAACGAATCCGCCGTCACCGGTGGCGAGGGCGCGTCCGCCGCGCCGCCGCGTCGCCGTCGCCGTGCGGTGTCCCGCCCGGCGGGCACCCCGCAGGGGGCGGCCGCCGAGGCCGCCGAGACGGTGATCCCGGCCGAGACGCCGGCCGCCGAGGCGCCCGCCGCCGTCGAGGCCGCGCCCGCCGAGGCCGAGCCGGCCGCCGAGAAGCCGGTCCGGGCCCGCCGGACCCGCAAGCGCGCCGAGGCCCCCGCCGGGGCGCCGGAGGCCACCCCGATCGTCGTCACCGAGGCGCCCGCCGCCGCCGAGGCCGCGCCCGCCGAGGCCGAGCCGGCCGCCGAGAAGCCCGCCAGGGCCCGCCGGGCCCGCAAGCGTGCCGAGGCGCCGGTCAGCACGCCCGCCGCCGCCGAGGAGCCCGCCGCCGCGCCCGCGGAGGCGCCCGCCGCCGTCGAGGCCGCGCCCGCCGAGGAGGCCCCGGCCGCGCCGGCCCGCCGCGCCCGCCGCCGCCGTGTGGTCGAGGCCGCGCCGGTCGTCGAGGAGACCCCGGTCGAGGAGCCGGCCGCCGAGGAGGAGAGCGCCGAGGAGGCGGCCGAGGCCGTCGCGCCCGAGCCGGCCGCCGCCCCGGAGCCCGCTCCGGCCCCCGTCGCCGCCGAGGCCGAGCCGCCGCAGCGGGTGCGCCGCCGCGCGGTCCGCCCGTCCACCGCGATCTTCCAGGCCCCGGTCTTCCAGGAGCCGGCCCCCTACACCGCCACGTCCGCCCAGCCCGGCCAGCCCGCCGCGCAGCCCGCCGCCGCGGCGGCTCCGGCCCAGGCCCAGGCCCAGGCGCCGGCCCCGGCCGTGCAGGCCTCCGCGGACGAGGACGAGTTCGAGTACAGCGGCGTCGGCCGTCGTCGTCGTACCCGCACCCAGGTGCGGGTCCAGACCCCGTCCCGCCGCAAGGCCGCCGCTTCGGCGGCCCAGGCCGTCCAGGCCGCCCCCGTCGTCGAGGAGCCGGTCAAGGCGCCCGCCGTCGAGGCCCCCGCCCCCGCCGAGGCCCCCGCCCCCGTCGAGGCGCCCGCCGCCACCGGCCCCGAGGTCGAGGGCGAGTGGGAGGAGGACGGCCGTCCGTCCCGCCGTCGCCGCCGGGGCGGCCGCCGCCGCCGTCGCGGTGAGGCCGAGGAGTTCGAGGCCGAGGCCGCCGAGGCCGAGCAGCCCGTGGAGGAGCCCGCCGCCGCCGCTGCCGACGACGAGGAGGAGGACGAGGACGACCTGTCCGCCGGCCTGGCCTCGTCCCGCCGCCGTCGCCGCCGTCGCCGCCGCAGCGGTGAGGCCGGCGCCACCGAGGCCGCCGAGACCACCGAGGACGGCGTCCGCACGGTCGTGAAGGTGCGCGAGCCGCGCCGCCGCTCCACCGAGCCGTCCTTCGACCCGGACGAGGTGCAGTCCATCAAGGGCTCCACCCGCCTGGAGGCCAAGAAGCAGCGCCGCCGTGAGGGCCGCGAGCTGGGCCGCCGCCGGGTGCCGATCATCACCGAGGCCGAGTTCCTGGCCCGCCGCGAGTCGGTCGAGCGCGTCATGGTGGTGCGCCAGAACGGCCAGCGCACCCAGATCGGCGTCCTCGAGGACGGCGTGCTGGTCGAGCACTACGTCAACAAGGAGCAGGCCACCTCGTACGTCGGCAACGTCTACCTGGGCAAGGTCCAGAACGTGCTGCCGTCGATGGAGGCCGCCTTCGTCGACATCGGCAAGGGCCGCAACGCGGTGCTGTACGCCGGTGAGGTCAACTTCGGCTCGCTGGGCGGCCACGGCGGCCCGCGCCGGATCGAGTCGGTGCTGAAGTCCGGCCAGTCCGTGCTGGTGCAGGTCTCCAAGGACCCGATCGGCCACAAGGGCGCCCGCCTGACCAGCCAGATCTCGCTGCCCGGCCGCTACCTGGTGTACGTGCCCGAGGGCTCGATGACCGGCATCTCCCGCAAGCTGCCGGAGAACGAGCGCGCCCGTCTGAAGCAGATCCTCAAGAAGATCGTCCCGGACGACGCGGGCGTCATCGTGCGCACCGCCGCCGAGGGCGCCTCCGAGGAGGAGCTGACCCGCGACGTCCAGCGCCTCCAGCAGCAGTGGGAGGACATCCAGAAGAAGGCCGCGACCGGCAACGCGCCCGCGCTGCTGTACGGCGAGCCGGACATGACCGTCCGGGTCGTCCGCGACATCTTCAACGAGGACTTCACCAAGGTCATCGTCTCCGGCACCGAGGCGTGGAACACCATCCACGACTACGTCTCCAACGTGGCCCCGGACCTCACCGAGCGGCTCCAGCGGTGGACCTCCGAGGTGGACGTGTTCGCCACCTACCGGATCGACGAGCAGCTGATGAAGGCGCTGGACCGCAAGGTCTGGCTGCCCAGCGGCGGTTCGCTGGTGATCGACCGCACCGAGGCGATGGTCGTCATCGACGTCAACACCGGCAAGTTCGTCGGCCAGGGCGGCAACCTCGAAGAGACCGTCACCCGGAACAACATCGAGGCGGCCGAGGAGATCGTGCGCCAGCTGCGGCTGCGCGACCTCGGCGGCATCATCGTCATCGACTTCATCGACATGGTGCTGGAGTCCAACCGCGACCTGGTGCTGCGCCGGCTGCTGGAGTGCCTGGGCCGGGACCGGACCAAGCACCAGGTGGCCGAGGTCACTTCGCTGGGCCTGGTGCAGATGACCCGCAAGCGGGTCGGCCAGGGCCTGCTGGAGTCCTTCTCCGAGCCGTGCGTGCACTGCAACGGCCGTGGCGTGATCGTCCACATGGAGCAGCCGAGCACCCACGTCCACGCTCCGGCGGCTCCGGCCGGCGAGGCGGGCGCGGGCAGTGGCAAGCGCCGTCGCCGGGGCAAGGGCGGGGCGGGCCAGGAGGAGCCGCACGCCGCCGAGGCGGTCGTGGAGGCCGCCGAGGACCTCGCCGAGGTGCTCGAGCGCGAGGAGATCGAGGGCCAGCTGGCGATCGAGGTGCCGGAGGCCGAGGTCGTCGCCGAGCCGCAGGCCGAGGCCGCCGAGGTCGCTGCCGAGGCGCCCGACCGCCCGAGCCTGGTCGAGATCCCGGCCGCCGCCGCGGCGCCCGCCGGCCGCACCCGCCGCCGCGCGGTGCGCAAGGCGACGGCTCCGGCGGGTGCGCCCGCCGAGGCCGAGATCGTGGTGCTCCAGGCCAGGGCCGACGCGGCGCTGCAGGCGGCCTTCGCGGCCGCCGAGACGCCGGCCGAGACCCCCGCGCCGGCTCCGGCCGAGGCGGAGGCCGGGACCCCCGGGCAGGCTCCCGCCGAGGCCGAGCCGGTCGCCGAGCCGGTGGCAGAGGCTCCCGTCGAGGCCGCTGCCGAGACCGAGGCTCCGGCCGAGGCCGCTGCCGAGGAGCCCGCCGAGGAGGCGCCGGCGCCGAAGAAGCGGGCCGCGCGCAAGACCGCCGCGAAGAAGACGGCCGCCAAGAAGACCACGGCGGCCGCCGCGAAGAAGACCACCGCCCGCAAGACCGCCACCAAGCGGACCAGCGCGGCGGCCAAGAAGGCCGCGGCCGCCGAGGGTGATTCGGCAGCCGAGTAGTGCCCGCGGACCGGGGGCGGGCGACCGCCCGCCCCCGGTCCCGTACGGTCCGGTTTGCCCCCGCGGCGGCCGGTCCGTATTCTTGACCCTCGGCGTGTCTACGCCTTGCTCCCGAGCACATCACCTCCCGGGCCCTCGTCAGAGATGCCGGGGAGAGGCCCCTGTGTCCGTACCCAGGTGGCTGGCATCAGGAGCTCCGACCGAGTTAGGAAAGTGGGTACCGCATGTACGCGATCGTTCGCGCAGGCGGCCGCCAGCACAAGGTCGCCGTCGGCGACGTGCTGGAGATCGACCGTATCGAGGCCAAGCCGGGTGACTCGGTGGAGCTCTCCACCATCCTGGTCGTCGACGGTGACGCTGTCACCTCCGACCCGTGGGTGCTGGCCGGCGTGAAGGCTCACGCCGAGGTGGTCGACCAGACCAAGGGCGACAAGATCGTCATCCTGCGCTACAAGAACAAGACCGGCTACCGTCGTCGCCAGGGTCACCGCCAGCAGCACACCGCTGTGCGGATCACGAGCATCGACTCCGTCAGCAAGTAAGGGGATAGCGAGATGGCACACAAGAAGGGCGCAAGCTCTACCCGTAACGGCCGTGACTCGAACGCCCAGCGCCTCGGCGTCAAGCGCTTCGGCGGTCAGACCGTGAACGCCGGCGAGATCATCGTCCGCCAGCGTGGCACCCACTTCCACCCGGGCGCCAACGTCGGCCGTGGTGGCGACGACACCCTGTTCGCGCTGACCGCCGGTGCCGTGCAGTTCGGTACCCGTCGCGGCCGCAAGGTCGTCAACATCGTGGCCGTCGAGGCCTGAGTCCGACAAGACTCACAATGAAGGGTGGGCCGGAATGATCCGGTCCACCCTTCTTGCTTTACAGCAGGTCAACACTTTCTTCGCACTGGAGGCACACCCATGACCACCTTCGTGGACCGCGTCGAGCTGTACGTCGCCGCGGGTAACGGGGGCCACGGCTGCGCCTCCGTGCACCGGGAGAAGTTCAAGCCGCTCGGGGGGCCGGACGGCGGCAACGGCGGGGAGGGCGGCAGCGTCATCCTCACCGTGGACGCCCAGGTGACGACGCTGCTGGAGTACCACCACTCGCCCAAGCGCAAGGCGACCAACGGCAAGCCGGGCGCGGGTGGCAACCGCACCGGCGCCGACGGCCAGGACCTCGTGCTGCCGGTGCCGGACGGCACCGTGGTGATGGACAGGCAGGGCAACGTGCTCGCCGACCTGGTCGGCCACGGCACCAGCTTCGTCGCCGCCGCCGGCGGCCGCGGCGGCCTGGGCAACGCGGCGCTGGCCTCGGCCCGCCGCAAGGCGCCCGGCTTCGCGCTGCTCGGCGAGCCCGGCGAGACCCGCGACATCGTCATGGAGCTCAAGTCCGTCGCCGACGTGGCCCTGGTGGGCTACCCGAGCGCGGGCAAGTCCTCGCTGATCTCGGTGCTCTCCGCGGCCAAGCCGAAGATCGCGGACTACCCGTTCACCACCCTGATCCCCAACCTGGGCGTGGTCACCGCCGGCGACACCGTCTACACCGTCGCCGACGTCCCCGGCCTGATCCCGGGCGCCAGCCAGGGCCGCGGCCTCGGCCTGGAGTTCCTGCGGCACGTCGAGCGCTGCTCGGTGCTGGTGCACGTGCTGGACTGCGCCACCCTGGAGCCCGGCCGCGACCCGCTGACCGACCTGGAGACCATCGAGGCCGAGCTGTCCGAGTACGGCGGCCTGGACGACCGGCCGCGCCTGGTCGCGCTCAACAAGGTCGACGTGCCGGACGGCCAGGACATCGCCGACCTCACGCGTGCCTCCCTGGAGGAGCGCGGCTACCGCGTCTTCGAGGTCTCCGCCGCCTCCCGCAAGGGCCTGCGCGAGCTCGGTTTCGCGATGGCGCAGATCGTCGCCGAGGCGCGGGCCGCCAAGCCGGTCGAGGAGTCGACCCGGATCGTGCTGCGGCCCAAGGCCGTGGACGACGAGGGCTTCACCATCACCGAGGAGGACGGCGCCTTCCGCATCCGCGGCACCAAGCCGGAGCGCTGGGTCCGCCAGACCGACTTCTCCAACGACGAGGCCGTCGGCTACCTCGCCGACCGGCTGGCCCGCCTCGGCGTCGAGGACAAGCTCTGGAAGGTCGGCGCCCACGAGGGCGACACCGTCATCATCGGCCCGGACGAGAACGCCGTCGTCTTCGACTGGGAGCCGACCATGGCTGCCGGCGCGGAGATGCTCGGCCGCCGTGGCGAGGACCACCGCTTCGAGAACCCGCGCCCGGCGGTCGACCGCCGCCGCGAGAAGCAGAAGGGCCGGGACGCGGCCGAGTCCGAGTTCCTCGCCTTCGAGGCGCTCTCCAGCGGCCGCCAGGCCGCCATCGAGGGCGACGACGACGAGGACTGACGAGCCTGAACGCCGCGGCCCCCGCCACCTTCCGAGGTGGCGGGGGCCGCGGCGTGTTTCCGGCGTGACGAAACGTTACTTCGACCAGGAGGCCTGGTACTTGGTCCGGTCGGCGTTGTCCGTGTAGGCGACCAGGGCGGCCGGCGCCTTGCCCGGGAGGCTCACGACGTCACAGCCCTTGACCTCCATGCCCTTGCCCGCGCCCTGGAACGTGGGGGCGGCGCACTTGGGGAGCGGCTTCGAGGAGTTCCCCGCGAAGGAGCCCTGCTTGCCCTCCTGGTCGAACACCAGGAACTTGGAGTTCGGCGCGCTGAACGAGAGCTTCTTGTCGCCGAGGTTCTTGATGTTGTAGCTGACGTACACGAGGGTGCGGCCCTCCAGGCCCGCGGTGCTGACGCCGGCGGCCTTGAGGTCCTCGATGGAACCCGTCTCGTAGCCGGTGACGGTGATCTCCAGCTTGTTGTTCATGTCGAACGTCTTGTCGATGTACTCGACGGTGGCCGGCTGGCCGACCTTGACCGCGGTGGCGGCCTTCGGCAGGCCGGCGGCGCCGCCGCCACCGGCAGCCGCGCCACCCGCGGCGGCGCCACCCGCGGCGGCACCACCCGCGGCGCCGGTCGCACCCGCGGACGGAGCGGTGGTCGCCCCGCCGGCGGCACCGGCCGCACCGCCCGCAGCGGCAGGGGAGGTGGCCGTACCGCCGGCCCCGCCCGTGGCGGCACCGCCGGCGGTGGCCCCGCCGGCCGCCGCGGCACCGGCCGGCGTGGTGGCGGCCGCAGCGCCGCCGGCGGCGTCGGAGTTGTCCGGGCCGCAGGCGGCGAGCGAGAGTGCGGTGGCCGCCGCCAGGACGGCGACGGTGAGCTTCATGCTGTTCGAACGCATCTGTGCGCTAACTCCTGGGCACGCGCCCGCGAACCGTTCCCGGCCTGCCCATGCGGCGGTGCCCGATCCACGAATGATTGGAGACATGGGTACAGCGGGCAAGAAGCCGTCCCCCGATCTGGCTTTCGGTCAGGGACCATACCAGTCGGCCGGATTGCCGCACGCCCTGTGGCGAGGCCGTGACCGGGCCGGGTCCAGCCGGTGAAATGCCCTGCGGGCGGAGTGCGCCGATCGCGTAGATTGCGGATAACGGCAGGGCTCCGGCCCGTCGTACCCGCACCACACCGGAAGGGCGTACAGCGAGATGAGCGAGGACTCACTGCGGGAGGAGGTGCTGACCGCACGCCGGATCGTCGTCAAGGTCGGCTCCTCCTCACTCACCACGGCGGCCGGCGGCCTGGACGCCGACCGGGTCGACGCCCTGGTCGACGCCCTCGCCAAGATCCGCAGCCGCCCGGACGCCCCCGAGGTGGTGCTGGTCTCCTCCGGCGCCATCGCCGCCGGCCTCGCCCCGCTCGGCCTCGACAAGCGGCCCAAGGACCTCGCCCGCCAGCAGGCCGCCGCCAGCGTCGGCCAGGGCCTGCTGGTCGCCCGGTACACCGCCTCTTTCGCCCGGTACGGCATCCGCGTCGGCCAGGTGCTGCTCACCGCCGAGGACGCCAGCCGCCGCGCCCACTACCGCAACGCCTACCGGACGCTCGACCAGCTGCTGGCGATGGGCGCCATGCCGATCGTCAACGAGAACGACACCGTCGCCACCGCCGAAATCAAGTTCGGGGACAACGACCGGCTGGCCGCCCTGGTCGCCCACCTCGTCCGGGCCGACCTGCTGGTGCTGCTCTCCGACGTGGACGGCCTCTACGACGGCGACCCGAGCCGCCCCGGCACCAGCCGGATCTGCGAGGTGACCGGCCCGCACGACCTGGACGGCATCGAGATCGGCAGCGCGGGCAAGGCCGGTGTCGGCACCGGCGGCATGGTCACCAAGGTCGAGGCGGCCCGGATCGCCACCGGCGCGGGCATCCCCGTGGTGCTCACCGCCGCCAGCCAGGCCGCCGACGCACTGGCCGGCCGGCCCACCGGCACGCTGTTCCTGCGTACCGGCAGCCGCTCCTCCGACCGGCTGCTCTGGCTGGCCCACGCCAGCAGCCCGCGCGGCTCCCTGCACCTGGACGACGGCGCGGTCGAGGCGGTCGTCTCCGGGGGCGCCTCGCTGCTGCCGGCCGGGGTCACCAAGGTCGACGGCGAGTTCGCCGCGGGCGATCCGGTGGACCTTCTTGCCGAAAACGGCCACATCGTGGCGCGCGGACTGGTCAACTTTGATGCGAGGGAGTTGCCCCGCCTGCTCGGCCGGTCCACCCGCGACCTGGCCCAGGAGTTCGGCGCCGCGTACGAGCGGGAGGTCGTCCACCGCGACGACCTGGTCGTCCTTCGCGGCTGACCGGGCCGCGGGCGGCACGGGCGGCTCCGCACGGGGTGCACGCCAGGCCGCTGGCGAGGAGGGGCTCAGCCGTACGCGCCGGGCCGGGGCCGGCGGGTACGACGACACGACATCGCCGAACAGGAGGCCGCCGGTGGAACGCAGGCGCGAGGCAGCGCTGACCGGAGGAACGGCGGGCCGGCGGCTGACCAGAATCGACGGCGGACGCGGGAGCGACGACGCCGCCGAGCCGGCCGGCCCGCCACCGCACGGGCCCGGCGCGGTACGCGGCGCCCGGCCGGACCGGCGGGGAGAGACCGAGCCGCCCACCGTGCCCGAGCAGGCCCGGCTCTGGCACGTGGTGCTGAGCGTCTCCGGGCAGGTCACCCCGCTCTCCGAGCTGCGGGCCGGGCTGGAGCGGCTGGCGCACGACCACTCGTTCTTCCTGACCGCCCGCTACGCTGCCGACCACGCAGAGATCCGCTACTGGGAGCAGGCCCGCGACCTCCACGACGCGGCGGCGATAGCCCTGCGGCTGTGGGGCGAGCACAAGGCGACGGCGAAGCTGCCGCCGTGGGAGATCGTCGGCCTGGAGGTGGTCGACCGGGCGACGTACCACAAGCGGGTCGCCGAGGGCTTCGGCGATCCGCCACCGCACCTCGGCGGCGTCCACCCGTACTGACCTACGGGACCCCGACCCGCCGGCCCGTCCGGCCTCCGTCTCACCGGGCGAAATGCCCGGAGGGCGGCGGTTGCGGAGTCGCTACCCTTGGCGCATGACCAGCGACCTCGCCACCGCCGACAGCCCCGTCCTCGCCGTAGCGCGCCGAGCGCGGGAGGCCGCAGCCGCGCTCGCCCCGCTGCCGCGCCGGGCGAAGGACGCCGCGCTGCTGGCGGTCGCGGACGCCCTGGTGGCCCGCAGCGCCGAGATCACCGCGGCCAACGCCGAGGACGTCGCGCGGGCCCGCGAGGCCGGCACCGCCGAGTCGGTGATCGACCGGCTGACCCTCACCGACGAGCGGATCGCCGCGATCGCCTCCGACGTCCGCGACGTGGCCGGCCTGCCCGACCCGGTCGGCGAGGTGGTCCGCGGCTACACGCTGCCCAACGGCCTGGACGTCCGGCAGGTCCGGGTGCCGCTCGGCGTCGTCGGCATCATCTACGAGGCCCGCCCGAACGTCACCGTGGACGCCGCCGCCCTCTGCCTGAAGTCCGGCAACGCGGTGCTGCTGCGCGGCTCGGCCTCCGCGTACCGCTCCAACACCGCGCTGATCACCGTGCTGCGCGACGCCGTGGCCTCGGCCGGCCTGCCCGCCGACGCGATCCAGCTCGTCCCCGGCGAGAGCCGGGACTCCGTGCAGGAGCTGATGCGCGCCCGCGGGCTGGTGGACGTGCTGATCCCGCGCGGCGGCGCCTCGCTGATCCGCACCGTGGTCGAGGGCTCGACCGTCCCCGTGATCGAGACCGGCACCGGCAACTGCCACGTCTACGTGGACGCGCAGGCCGACCCGGCGATGGCCGTCGGCATCCTGCTGAACTCCAAGGCCCAGCGGGTCAGCGTCTGCAACTCCGCCGAGACCCTGCTGGTCCACCAGGACATCGCCGACACCTTCCTGCCGCTCGCGCTCGCCGCGCTGGCCGGGGCCGGGGTGACGGTGCACGGCGACGACGCGGTGCTCAAGGCCGCCGAGGGCTCGCCCGCCACCGTGGTGCCGGCCACCGAGGAGGACTGGGAGACGGAGTACCTCTCCTACGACCTCGCCGCCGCCGTGGTGCCCTCGCTGGACGCCGCCGTCGCGCACATCCGCCGCTGGTCCTCGGGCCACACCGAGGCGATCGTCACCACCTCGCAGGCCGCCGCCCGCCGCTTCACCCAGCTGGTCGACGCCACCACGGTGGCCGTCAACGCCTCGACCCGGTTCACCGACGGCGGTGAGTTCGGCTTCGGCGCCGAGATCGGCATCTCCACCCAGAAGCTGCACGCCCGCGGCCCCATGGGACTGCCCGAGCTGACCAGCACCAAGTACATCGTCACTGGTGACGGCCATGTCCGGGGCGAGGCGACGCAGACCGTGGGCGGCGCGGCCGACGCCGGCTGAGCCCCTTCGCGACGGGCTCCGTCACACGTGTGACGGACCAACTGCGAGGAGCCACAGACAAAACGCCCGCCCGGTAATACGCTGAATCCGTGGCTGAGGATGTGGGGGGCTTGCCGTACCCCGACGGCGCCGACCACGGTGGCGCGGACGACGAGTTCGCCACCGTGGTCTTCGATGAGGCCTTCGTCCGCTCCGCCGCCGTGCACGAGCCGACGGCCAAGGAGCGGCAGCTCGCCGCCGCCGAGGCCCGGTTCGAGCCGGACACGGCGACAGCGGGCTGGGGCTATGACGTCCCGGTCGGTGACGGGCTCCCGCTGGAGCTGCGCCCGTACCCGAGCGGGCTCGACGACGACCGCCTCTACCCCGACCCGTGGTCGGGCCCCGGCCGGGCGGCCGGGCGCCGGACCCGCCGGTGGGGCCGGGCGGGCGGCTACGATCCGGTGCGGGCGCCGAGCGGGCGCTACGTCGCCCAGCAGCGCTGGCACCGGCCGGTGGCCTGGGTGCTCGCCGTGATCATGGGCGTGAGCCTGGTCGCGGTGGCGGTCGCGGCGGTCTACCAGGGCGTGGGCGGGGCCGGCAGCGGTACGCCCCGGCGGCCCGAGTCCGGCAGCAGCAGCGTGGGGGCCGACCCGGCGTCCTCGCCGGCCGAGCCGTCGCTCGTGGTCACCGCTCCGGCGGGCTGATCTCTGCGGGTGGTGCGCCCCGGGGCGGGCGGTCGCGGACCGTCCCCGGGAATGTGCGCGGGGACCCTCGTGGCGGGGTGCGGATGCGTCTTACCCTGGTGTCATGGGTGACCCGCGAGAGCCTCCGGAGGGTGCGCCCGACGGTGGTTCCGGAAACGAGGACGAGTACCGGTCCGTCGTGTTCGACGAATCGTTCGTCCGGGCTGCCCGCATCCAGGAGCTGTCCGCCCGGGAGCGGCTGGCCGGGTCCTTCGGCCGGGCCACCCGCCCGCGCGTGCGGCTCGGGCCGCTGGGCACCGTGCCGCGGCAGGCGCTCGCGCTGCTGTTGCTGATCCTGGTCGCCTTCTCCGCCGCCGTGTACTTCGGCATCAGTGCGCCGAACCGGCAGTCCGCGCGTCCCGAGGGCAGCCAACTGACCGTCAGTCTGGTGGCGTTGAGTCCGGCTTCGACGGTCCGGCCGGTCGCCGACCCGGCAAGTCCGTTCGCCGGGCTCCCGGCCGGCTACGGCGACGGCGCGCTCGGTCTCGGGACGCCCACGGGGGCGGCCACCGAGCACTTCAGCAGGGTCGAGGTGACCAAGGCGCTCGACACCGTGCAGCGCTACCTGGTCGCCTCCTCGCTGGCGCCGGTGGCGCTGGTCCAGGGGGCCACCGCCGACGTGCGGGTCTTCGTCACACCCGGCGAGCAGGCCCAGTTCGACACCAGTGTGGCCCGGCCGGTCGACGACCGGCACCACGCGCTGACCGGCTGGGTGGTCCGCTTCGACCCGGCGCAGGTCGCGCTGGCGGCCGACACCGTGAAGGTGGCGGGCGCGATGCGGATCGACGAGGCGGACAGCGGGACGCTGCAGATCACCACCGACCACACCTTCGTCTACGCGCTGAAGCCGGCCGGGGCGCCGAGCGGCGCACCGGTGACGCTGGAGACCGTGCGGCGGCAGCTGACCTTCCAGTTCGACCGGATCGACCTGGCCTCCGCCCAGCTGCGGCTGGTGGACTCGGTGCTGCAGGCCGGACCGGTGCCGTGCACCGGCTCGCTGGCGGCCTTCGTCCAGCCGGTGCTGGCCGGGCCGGACGGCACCCCGGCGCCCAGCCCGACGGCGATCGACCCGGGCAACCACGCCCGGCCGGCCTGGCAGGTCTGCGGCGTGCTGGCGGGCGGCTGAGCGGTCCCGTTCCGCGCCCGGACGCGCCGACGGCCCCCGGCGGGGAGCCGGGAGCCGTCGGGCGGAGCGGCGTCAGCCCTGGTCGCGGCCGTCCTGCCCGTCGCGGGGCGCGGAGTTGGTGCCGCGCGCGGCGCCGGCGAAGGTGTCGCGGAGCTTGCCGCCGACCGTGGCCGCGCCGCCGGCGACGTCGCGGATCAGGCCCATCAGCGGGTCCTTGCTCTCCTTCACCGAGCTGCTGTAGTGGTCGGCGGCGGCCTTCCACTGCTCGCCGACCGAGGTGTCGGCGTCGTCGGTGCGGCGCGGGTAGGCACCGGCCAGGATCGAGCGGTACTCCTCGCTCTCCGCCCACTTCTTCAGCTTGGCGACCCGCACCACGGCGAACGGGTGGCTCTGCGGCAGCACCTGGAGCAGCTTGAGCACGCCGTCGCGCAGGTCCCCGGCCTTCTCGTACTCCTCGGCCTGCTCCAGGAAGGCGTCGACGTTCATCTCGGCCAGGTTGTGGCCGCCGGCCAGCTTCATCAGGGCCCGCATGGACGCCTGGAGGTCCTGTCCGGCGAGCAGCCCGGCACGGTCGCTGGAGAGCTCGGCCTTGCGGAACCACTCCTTGAGCGCGGTGACGATCGCCATGATCGCCAGGTTGCCGAGCGGCACCCAGGCGATCCTCGCGGCGATGTTGGTGAGGATCAGCAGCATCGTCCGGTAGACCGCGTGGCCGGACATCGCGTGGCCGACCTCGTGGCCGATGACGGAGCGCAGCTCCTCCTCGTCCAGCAGCTCCACCAGGCCGCTGGTGACCACGATGATCGGGGTGTCGATCCCGATGCAGTACGCGTTGACCGTCGGGTCCTGGCTGACGTAGAGGTCCGGGACCTTCTCGAGGTCCAGCACGTAGGCGGCGTCGCGCACCATCTCGTGCAGCTCGGGGAACTGCCGCTCGGACGTCTTCACGGCGGTGGCCAGGAACATCAGCCGGATCGCGCGCTCGGAGACCAGGCCGGCGAGCCTCTTCAGCACGTCGTCGAAGCCGGTCAGCTTGCGCAGCGCGACCAGGGCGGAGCGGTCCGCCGGGTGCTCCCAGGCCCTGGTGGAGATCTCCGGGAAGCGCTGGCGGCGCCGGCTGGGGGTCTTCGCGGTGATGTCGGTCATTGGTGTGAGTACCTCCTGGTCGAACGGCGGCCCCGGCTGCTGGCCGGCCCCCGCTGGTCTTCGCCTGCAACGACTGTCTGTGCAACGTCCGTGGTTGCGTACTCGTCCCCGCGCTCACCCTACGTGGCACGGAACGCGGCCCGGAGCGGCCCCAGCCGCGCCGCGGACGCGGCGGGCCGGGGTGGGCCTGAGGGGGCGGTGGGCGGCGCGGGTGTGAGGCCGGTTTACCCTGAATGCCCTGGAGAGCCGAGACCAGACCTGGCCGCGGTACCGAGCAGTCCGAGGAGCCCGCAGATGTCCACCGACGCCCTTGTCAGCCTGGCCGGCCCGATCTCCACGGAGAACGGCCCGGGGCTCTTCCTGCGGGTCATCGTGGTGGCCTCGTTCGTCGGTGTCGGCCTGCTGGCCTGGATCCTGCTGCGGGCCGGCCGCAACAACTGAGCACCCCACCGGGCATCCTCCCCGCGCTCCGCGCGCTCTCCGGGCGTCCGGCGCCCCGCCTCGCCGCCGGGGCCCGGCTCACACCGGATCAGACGCGGTGGGCCGCCGAGCGGTTGCCTTGCAGGCCCCCGTACGATGACGGGTGGGCCCTCACCGGCCCGCACACCCCCTGGTCCGTCATCCGAGCCGAGAAGGTCCGCCGACCATGAGCACTGCCGCCGCACTTCCCGTCCTGAACCTGCTCGCCTCCGAGGGCGAGGGGGGCAACCACGAGAGCCTCAACCCGTATCTGACGGGTGGCGCCGCGCTGTTCATCCTGCTGCTGCTGCTCTACGTGACCACCCGCTTCAACCGGGACCGCTGAGCCGCGCTCCGGGACCGCCCGGCCTCGTTCCGGGGCCGCGGGCCCTCGCTTTCGGGGCCGCGGGCCCTCGATTCGGGTCCGCTCGGGGAGCGTCCGGCAGGTGTGCCGGCCGCTCCCTCACGCATCTCCAGGGCGCTCGCACCCGGGCGTTCCCGCACCGTAACGGGCGTCGCGTATGGTGTGACGCCATGGGAGAGCAGGCCGGGAATCCCGGCGGACCGGCACCGGTGAAGAAGCGCCTCGGCGTGATGGGCGGCACCTTCGACCCGATCCACCACGGGCACCTGGTCGCCGCCAGTGAGGTGGCGAGCGCGTTCCACCTGGACGAGGTGATCTTCGTTCCGACCGGGCAGCCGTGGCAGAAGACCGACCGGCACGTCACCCCGGCCGAGGACCGCTACCTGATGACGGTCATCGCCACCGCGGAGAACCCGCAGTTCTCGGTCAGCCGGATCGACATCGACCGCGAGGGCCCGACGTACACCGTCGACACCCTGCGCGACCTGCGCGCCATGCACCCGGACGCCGACCTGTTCTTCATCACCGGTGCCGACGCGCTCGCCCAGATCCTCTCCTGGCGGGACTCGGAGGAGCTTTTCTCGCTCGCCCACTTCATCGGCTGCACCCGGCCGGGGCACACTCTTTCGGACGCCGGGCTTCCGGTGGGCGGGGTCTCCCTGGTGGAGGTCCCGGCGCTGGCCATCTCCTCCACGGACTGCCGCAACCGGGTCGCCAAGGGCGAGCCGGTCTGGTACCTCGTCCCGGACGGCGTGGTCCGCTACATCGACAAGCGGGCGCTCTACGCGCCGCACGGGACCTGATCCCCGGAGGGGCCGACCGATGAGCGATCGCAGGGGACCGCAGGACGACTGGTCCACCGGGCAGCACCCGCAGCACGGGCAGCAGTACGGGCAGCCGGTGCAGGGTGGCGGTTACGAGCAGCAGCACGGGCAGCAGTACGACCAGTACGACCAGTACGGGCAGCCGGTGCAGCAGCCGTACGGGCAGGACCAGTACGGGCAGCCGGTGCAGCAGCCGTACGGGCAGGACCAGTACGCGTCCTACCCGGGGCAGGGCCAGGACCAGTACCAGCAGGCCTACCAGCCGTACGAGCAGCCGGTGCAGGGTGGCGGTTACGAGCAGCAGCACGGGCAGCAGTACGACCAGTACGACCAGTACGCGCAGCCGGTGCAGCAGCCGTACGGGCAGGACCCGTACGCGTCCTACCCGGGGCAGGGCCAGGACCAGTACCAGCAGGCCTACCAGCCGTACGAGCAGCCGCAGCAGTACGCGACCGGGCCGATGCCGGTGGTCACCGAGCCGGAGCCCGGGCCCGCAGCCGCGGCTCCCACGGCCGTCCCGGCGGCGGCCCCGGTGCCGCCGCGTCCGCGCACGCCCCGCCCGGCCGCGGCCGAGCCGCCCGCCCGGCCCGAGCCGCCGTCCGAGCAGGTCGGCGGGAGCCGCGCGGCCAGGGCCGCCGGCGCCGGCAAGGCGCCCAAGGACGACTACCCCACCGGCGAGTTCACCTTCGTCGACGAGGAGGCGGAGGAGTCCGAGGACGTCATCGACTGGCTGAAGTTCGCCGAATCACGCAGCGAGGTGCGCGCCGAGCGCCGCCGCAAGCTGCGCAACCGGCTGGTCGGCGTGGGCGTCGTGCTGGCGCTCGCGGCGGCCGGCACCGGCGGCTACCTCTGGTTCACCGGCGCGGACAAGCAGAGCGCGGCCACGGCGGCCGGCCCCCGCCAGGTCAACGTGGTGCACCTGCGCGACCTGCAGGGCAAGGTCTCCAGCGCGCTGCTGGTCAACGACTCCGCCGGGCACAAGGGCACCGTGCTGCTGCTGCCCGACACCCTGCGGCTGCCCGGCCCCAGCGACCCGCCGGTCACCACCGTCGGCCAGGCCATGGACAGCATCGGCCCGTCCGCCACCCGCGACGGCCTCACCACCGTGCTCGGCGCCCCCGTGGCCGGCACCTGGCGGCTGGACACCCCGTACCTGGAACTGCTGGTCGCCCAGCTCGGCGGCGTCCGGGTGGACACCAACGCCGAGACCCACGAGGGCGGCAAGCCCGACGGCAAGCTGCTCTCCGCCGCCGGCAAGAACACCCTGCTCAGCGGAAAGGCGGCGGTCGCCTACGCCACCCTCCAGGCGGCCGGCGAGAACCGGGACGCCCAGCTGGCCCGGTTCGGCCAGGTGATGGACGCCGTGGTGCGCAGCATGCCCACCGATTTCAAGGACGCCAAGGACGACGTGCACCGGATGAACGCGGTGCTGGACCCGTCCCTGCCGGAGGACGCCCTGGCCGGGGTGCTGGGCCAGCTCGCCCAGCAGGCCAAGGACGGCCACCTCGCCACCACCGTGCTGACCGTCAAGCCGGACGGCTCCCTGGACGACGCCACCGCCGGCAAGCAGGTCAAGGACGTCCTCGGCAGCACGGTGAAGTCCGCCGTCACCGGCGACGCCCCGGCCCGGGTCGCCATCCAGGACGCCACCGGCAACGACCAGGCGGCGGCCGCCGCACAGGTCCAGGTGGTCAACGCGGGCCTCACCTTCATCCCCGGCGGGGCGAAGACCGCGCCGCAGGCGGCCAGTGAGATCCGCTACACCGACGACGCCCGGCAGGCCGCGGCGAAGTCGCTGGCGATCAGCCTCAACCTGCCGGAGACGGCGGCCAAGAAGGTCACCGACGCGCAGAACGCCGACCTGGTGGTCGTCCTCGGCAAGGACTACCAGCCGCCGAAGGCCCAGTAGCGCGGCCCGGCCCGGCACGGCGGGCCCGGGCGGCCCCGGAAAACGGTTCCGGGGCCGCCCGGGCGGCGTGAGATCCTGGAAGGCGATGCCCGGCCGCGTGCCGGGCTCGCCCCCCAAGCAGCCGAGCCGGAAGAACACCGTGACCGCCACCGAGCACAGCCAGAACCTCATCACCGTCGCCGCCCAGGCGGCGGCCGACAAGCTGGCGCACAACATCATCGCGTTCGACGTCAGCGAGGTGCTGTCGATCACCGACGCCTTCCTGATCGCCTCCGCGAACAACGACCGCCAGGTCAAGTCGATCGCCGAGGAGATCGAGGACCAGCTGCGCGAGCAGCTGGACATCAAGCCGGTGCGCCGCGAGGGCGAGCGCGAGGGCCGCTGGATCCTGCTCGACTACCTGGACATCGTGGTGCACGTCCAGCACTCCGAGGAGCGCTCCTTCTACTCCCTGGACCGTCTCTGGAAGGACTGCCCCGAGCTGCCGCTGCCGGCCGACGCGCTCGCCTCGCGCAACCGCCCCGACGCGGACACCGACGCCGCCGGCAACGCCCTCTCCCCGGTCGAGGCCGCCCCCGCGGACAACTTCGGCGCCGAGGACTACACCGCCGAGGACAACAGCTGAGCCGGGACGCGCGGGGCCCGCGTATCGTCTTCTGGCGGCACGGCCAGACCTCCTGGAACCTCGAATCGCGTTTCCAGGGCACCACGGACATCGAGCTGACCGGCCAGGGCGTCCTGCAGGCCCAGCGGGCGGCCCGGCTGCTCTCCGGCCTGCGCCCCGACCTGCTGATCTCCTCCGACCTCCAGCGCGCCCGGCGCACAGCCGACGAGCTGGCGGAGGTCACCGGCCTGGACGTGCAGCACCACGAGGGGCTGCGCGAGACCTACGCCGGTTCCTGGCAGGGGCTCACCAACGCCGAGATCCGCGAGCGCTTCCCCGAGGAGTACGAGGCCTGGGCGCAGGGCGAGCCGGTCCGCCGCGGCGGGGGCGAGCTCTCCACCGAGGTCGCCGACCGCTCGGTGCCGGTGGTGCTCGAAGCGGTCGGGAAGCTGCCGGAGAACGGCACCCTGGTGGTGGTCAGCCACGGCGGCACCATCCGCACCATGCTCGGGCGGCTGCTCGGCCTGGAGCCGGCGCTCTGGGAGTGCTTCGGCGGCCTGTCCAACTGCTGCTGGTCCGTGCTGGGCCGGGGCGCGCGCGGCTGGCGCCTGCTGGAGCACAACGCGGGCACCCTGCCGCAGCCGGTCATCGGCGACGACACCTGAGAGACGCCGGAGCGGTGCCTGCGGGGGCGGATTTCGCAGTTCCGGGCCTGACCAGTTAGAGTCTTCCTCGTTCGCACGGAGGGAACGCGGCCCGGAAAAAGGGAAGCGGGAAATCCGGTGAGTGCGGGGCTGTAGCTCAGTTGGTAGAGCGCTTGCATGGCATGCAAGAGGTCCGGGGTTCAATTCCCCGTAGCTCCACTCCGCACCTGCGGTCCGCGAGGACCGTGCGTGTCGCGGGGCTGTAGCTCAGTTGGTAGAGCGCTTGCATGGCATGCAAGAGGTCCGGGGTTCAATTCCCCGTAGCTCCACAGACAGCGGGAAGGCCGCCACCCACCGGGTGGCGGCCTTCGGCGTTTCCGGGCGCCGGGATCGGCCATCTGCGGGCAGCGGGGCCACCGGCCGCGGCGGATCTCCAGGCCGCGGGGAGCACCGACTGCGGCGGATCACCGGACGTGGCGGAGGACCGGCTTCGGCGGAGCGCCGGCCGTGCGGGACTGCCGGCCGCGTCGGACCGCCCGCCGTGCCCGCCGGTGCTCAGGCGCGGCAGCTGTGCTTCCAGCCGCCGCGCGGCAGGGCGGCGAGCCGCTCGATCCGCTCCCGGTCCTCCGGGCCCTCCGGCAGGTAGACCACGATGTACGTCTCGGGCACCCCCGGCATCGTCAGGTACGAGGCGTTCAGCCGCAGCACCCCGACCTCCGGATGCCGGAACACCCGCAGCCAGGTCGCCGGCGGCGCCACCTCCTGCCGGTCCCACAGCTCCCGGAACAGCTCGCTGCCCGCATAGAGCTGCTGCACGTGCTCCTCCCACACCGGCTCGCCGACGTGCTTGCCGTACGCGGAGCGCAGCACCGCGACCATCCGGGGCAGCGCCTCGTCCCGGTTCAGGAAGGGGTTGCAGCACGGATCCGAGAAGAGCGTGCACCAGATGCTGTTGAACGTGCCGTTGGGGGTGACGCTCCGGTCGGTGCCGAACAGCGACTCGTACCCCCGGTTGTACATCAGTACGTCGAACCGGGCGTTGGAGACCGCCGCCGGCAGCGGCGCGAGCGCGTCCAGGATGACCTGGGTGGACGGTTCGAGGACCGGCGGGTCGGACGGCGAGCGGGGAACGGCGGCCACCCCGGCCAGCCGGAACAGGTGCTCCCGCTCCGTCGCGTCCAGCCGCAGCGCCCGGGCCACCGCCAGCAGCACCTGCTCACTGGCGTTGATCGGCCGCCCCTGCTCCAGCCACGTGTACCAGGTGACCCCCACCCCGGCGAGCTGCGCGACCTCCTCGCGGCGCAGCCCCGGCGTCCGGCGGCGCAGGCCGGGCGGCAGGCCGACGTCCTCGGGCGTGACCCGGGCCCGGCAGGCCTTCAGGAACCGGGCCAGTTCCGTTCGGCGGCGGTCCTGCCGGCGCGGCTCGACGGCGGTGACGGTGTGGTCGTCCAGAACGGTCATACCCGCCATCGTGCCGCAGACCGCGCCGCGCAGACAGGTGCTGCCAGTACCAGGATCAGCAGGCTCTAACCACCAGTACCCGCCGGGCCCCACGCTGGAGTCATGACGGACCTTCAGATCCGGCCCCGCGTGGCCGGCGGCACCACCCCCGGCCCGGCCACCCGGCCCGGGATGCTCCTCGCCCTCGTCCTCTGCGGCCAGTTCATGGCCGTCCTCGACGTTTCCATCGTCAACGTGGCCGTCCCGACCATCCGCACCGACCTGCACGCCTCCGGCGCCGCGCTCCAACTGGTCATCGCCGGCTACACCATCGCGTACGCCGTGCTGCTCATCACCGGCGCCCGGCTCGGCGCCCGTTACGGCTACAGCCGGCTGTTCCAGCTCGGCCTGGCCGCCTTCACCGCCGCCTCGCTCGCCTGCGGCCTCGCCCCGGCCACCGGGTGGCTGATCGGCTTCCGCCTGCTCCAGGGCGCCGGCTCGGCCCTGATGGTGCCCCAGGTGATGAGCCTGCTCCAGCGGACCTTCACCGGCGCCGCCCGCACCCGGGTGCTCGGCCTCTACTCGGCGGTCCTGGCCGTGGGCATGGCGCTCGGCCAGGTGCTCGGCGGGGTGCTGGTCAGCGCCGACCTGTTCGGCACGGGCTGGCGCCCGGTGTTCCTGGTCAACGTGCCGATCGGGCTGGCCCTGCTGGCGGTCGGAGCCCGGCTGCTGCCGAGCATGCCGGGCGACCGCGACCGCGGCTTCGACCTCCCCGGCCTGGTGGTGCTCGGCGCGGCCCTCGGGCTGCTGGTGGTGCCGCTGGTGCTCGGCCACGAACTGGGCTGGCCGGTCTGGGGCTGGGTGATGCTCGCCGGCAGCGCCGCCCTGTTCGCCCTGTTCGTGGTGGTCGAGCGGCGGATCGCCCGGCGCGGTGGCCAGCCGCTGATCTCCGGCCGGGTCCTGCGGGCACCCGGGCTGCGCCCGGCGGCCGGCGGCCTATTCGTGATCATGGCGGCCTTCGCGGGTTTCCTGTTCGCCTTCGCCCTCCACCAGCAGGCCGGGCTCGGCCACAGCGCGTTGCGGGCCGGGCTCTGCTCGGCGCCGGTCGCGGTCGGGTTCGGGGTGTCCAGCCTGCGCTGGCAGCGGCTGCCCGCCCGGCTGCACGGCGTGCTGCCGGTGCTCGCCACCGTCCTGCTCGCGCCCGGCTACCTGCTGCTCGGCGTCCTGCTCGGCGACGGCGCGGAGATCGGCGCGGTGGCGCTGCTGGAGATGACCGTGCTCGGGCTGGTCGCGGGCTGCGCGTACGCGCCGTTGTTCGCCCGGGCGCTGGGCGGCGTCGCCCCGGCGGACGCGGCGGACGCCAGCGGCGTGATGGTGACGGTCATCCAGCTCGGCCAGGTGGTCGGGGTGGCGGTGCTCGGCTCGGTCTTCCTCGGCGGGGCCGACCTCCCGGCACCGGCCCGCGACTCGGGGCACGCGCTGCTGGTGACCACCGGCGTGATCGCGGTGGCCGTCGCGGCCGCGGCGGTCTTCGCCGCCCGCACCCGGCGGTCGGCCGGGTAGGGCGTGCGGCGGTGCCCGCGGATCCGCCGGCCGGCCTGCCCGCGTGCCCGGCGGCGGACGCGCCCCGTACCTGTCCGTCGGGCCTTCGAGTGGTACGTCCGGGCGGTGCGGAACCTCCCGGACGTACGTCCGGTCAATGGATTCGTGGAGCACCCCTTCGACCGTGTAAAGTAGTCGATGTCGCCGAGGGAAACGGAAGAAAACCTCCGGTGACAACGCAGGTCAAGGGGCTGTAGCTCAGTTGGTAGAGCGCTTGCATGGCATGCAAGAGGTCCGGGGTTCAATTCCCCGTAGCTCCACAGGAATCGAAGGCCGCCTCCCGTTTCGGGGGGCGGCCTTCGGCGTTCCCGGGGGTTCTCCGGGGATCGCGATGGGTCGGCGGTGGGCCGGGGTCCACGGGGCTTCCGGCGGCGGCCGGTTTTCGTGAACGCCTCGGCGGCCGGCCCCGGGGGACCGCTACCGTCGTGCCATGGCCGATCTGGAGCGCAGGCGCAACGAGGAGTTGGCGCGGATACTCCACCAGCTGGGCTGGAACCCGGAGCGGCTCGCCCGGGAGGTGAACCTCACCCTGCCTCCCGGCCTGGCCATCAGTTCCACCGCCCCGTACAAGTGGCGCGACCGCGGCATGGTCCCGCGCAGCCCGCACGACCAGACCGTCTGCGAGGTGCTCGGCCGCGCCCTCGGCATCGCCGTCACCTACGAACAGCTCTGGGGCCGGATGGGCGGCAACCGGGGCGCCAAGATCCTCTCGCCGCACCTGCTCACCGACCCGTGGACCGCCGACACCGCCCAGACCGCGCTGCGTGAGGCGGCCACCGACGCCGGCCCGGTCCGCCTCACCGACCTCTTCCGCGGCGCGGACCTCGACCAGGCCGCCCGGCGGCTGACCACCCCGCCGCCACCGGTCGGCGGCGGTGAGGGCGCGCTGCGGATCGACCCCGGTCTGGTGGGCGACCTCGGGCTCTCCCACCGGAGCAAGCAGCGGCTGGAGCGCGCCTGCGGCGGCGGGCTGGTGCTCGGCCCGGCCCGGGCCGAGCTGGCCATGGTCGCCAAACTGCTGGAACTCGGCGGGTACGACGAACGCCTCGGCCGCGCCCTGTACGGGACGGCCGCCCGGTTCGCCCGGCTGGCCGGCTGGGCCGCGTACGACCTCGGGCACGAGGCGGCCGCCCAGCGGGCGTTCGTCGCCGCGCTGCGGGCCGCGCACCTCAGCGGGGACCTCCGGCTCGGGGTGGGCGTGGTCGGCTGCCTGGTGGTGCTGGCCACCCAGAGCACGGGCGGGCGCGGGCTGGACGCGCGGGGGCTGGACGCCGTCGGCGCGCTCGCCGGGGCGCTGAAGGCGGCCGGGGACGCGCTGGGCCCGGCCGACCGGGCGTTGCAACTCGGCCGGATCGCCCGGGCGCACGGGCGGCGGGGCGAGCCGGCGGAGGCGCGGGCGGCGGCCGAGCTCGCGTTCGCGGAGCTGGACGGGCGGGTGGGCGCGGGGCCGGGCGGGCAGGACTTCGCTGGGCCGGGCGGGCGGATGTCCGTGGGGCCGGGCGGGCAGGACTTCGCTGGGCCGGGCGGGCGGACGGGGGGTTCGGACGGGGGCGCGGTCGTGGGTCCGGCCGAGGGCACCGGGGCCGCCTCGATGGCGGCCGACGGGTACGGGCAGGTGCGGGCGGATCTCGCGGGCATGGTGGGGGAGGGGTACCTCTTCCTCGGCGACCACCGGCGCGCCCAGGCCCTGCTCACCGAGGCGGTGGCCGGCCTCGGTGACGGCCGGGCCCGGGCCCGGGCGCTGTTGATGGTCCGACTGGCCGACTCCCAGCGCCGCACCGGCCGCCACCGGGAGGCCGCCGCCACCGCCGACCGGGCCCGCGCGCTCGCCGCCGGCATGCAGTCCGAGCGGGTCGCCCGGGCGCTGCGCGACTTCGACGCGGCCTCCCGTGCGGGATTGCCGGGAGAGGCCTGATGCCCTTGCGGTACCCTGAGCCCATGCGAACTGTGCGCCTGCTCCTTAGCCGGCCGCGCTGACCAGGACCGGCCCCGTTCACGGGCGGTTGCCGGAGTCGGCGTGGCATCCCCTCCTGCGAGGGGCTTTTTTGTTTTCCACCGCCTTTTCCGCAAGCGCCGCACCGGCACGGCCGTCCGCGGCCGGTCACCCGTCCGGTCACCGGCCGCGGTTCGCCAACTGACATCGATGGAGCCTGAAGGACCATGAGCGAGACGACCCCTGCTTCCGGCGCGGCCGAGGCCGCAACCGAGCCGTTCCGGTACAGCGCCACCCTGGCGGCGGAGATCGAGTCCCGCTGGCAGGACATCTGGGAGAAGGAAGGGACGTTCCACGCCCCCAACCCGGCCGGCGACCTGGCCGACCCGGCCGCCGGTGACGTCGCCGCGAAGCCGCACAGCTTCATCATGGACATGTTCCCGTACCCCTCGGGTGCGGGTCTGCACGTCGGCCACCCCCTGGGCTACATCGCCACCGACGTCTACGCCCGGTACCAGCGGATGACCGGCCACAACGTGCTGCACACGCTGGGCTACGACGCCTTCGGCCTGCCCGCCGAGCAGTACGCGGTGCAGACCGGCACGCACCCGCGGGTCTCCACCGAGGCCAACATCGCCAACATGCGCCAGCAGCTGCGCCGGCTGGGCCTGGGCCACGACCCGCGCCGCTCGATCTCCACGATCGACCCGGAGTACTACCGCTGGACCCAGTGGATCTTCCTGCAGATCTTCAACTCCTGGTACGACCAGGAGGCCGGCAAGGCCCGCCCGATCGCCGAACTGATCGCGCAGTTCGAGGCCGGCACCCGTGAGGTGCCGGGCGGCCGCGACTGGACGGAGCTGTCCGCCGCCGAGCGTGACGAACTGCTGGGCGAGTACCGGCTGGCGTACTCCAAGGAGGTGCCGGTCAACTGGTGCCCCGGGCTGGGCACCGTGCTGGCCAACGAGGAGGTCACCGCGGACGGCCGCTCCGAGCGCGGCAACTTCCCCGTGTTCAAGTCGAACCTGCGCCAGTGGATGATGCGGATCACCGCCTACTCGGACCGGCTGATCTCCGACCTGGACCTGCTGGACTGGCCCGAGGCCATCAAGCTGCAGCAGCGCAACTGGATCGGCCGCTCCGAGGGCGCCCGGGTCGACTTCGCCGTGGACGGTGAGAAGATCACCGTCTTCACCACCCGCCCCGACACCCTGTTCGGCGCCACCTACATGGTGCTGGCCCCCGAGCACGGCCTGGTCGACGCGATCGTCCCGGCCGCCTGGCCCGCCGGCACCCGCGACGAGTGGACCGGCGGTGCGGCCACCCCCGCCGAGGCCGTCGCCGCCTACCGCGCCGCGGCCGCCGCCAAGTCCGACGTCGAGCGCCAGGTCGACGCCAAGGTCAAGACCGGCGTCTTCACCGGTGCGTACGCGGTGAACCCGGTCAGCGGCGAACCCGTCCCGGTCTTCATCGCCGACTACGTGCTGATGGGCTACGGCACCGGCGCCATCATGGCCGTCCCCGCCCACGACCACCGCGACTTCGCGTTCGCCCGCGCCTTCGAGCTGCCGATGCGCTGCGTCGTCCGGCCGACCGACGGCCGCGGCGACGACCCCGCGCAGTGGGACGACGCGTTCGACACCTACGACTCCGTCATCGTCAACTCGGCGCACGACGAGGGCACTTCGGACGGCGTCTCGCTGGACGGCCTGAGCGTGGTCGACGCCAAGGCCGCCGTCACCGCCTGGCTGGCCGAGCGCGGCATCGGCGAGGGCACCGTCAACTACCGCCTGCGCGACTGGCTGTTCAGCCGTCAGCGGTACTGGGGCGAGCCCTTCCCGATCGTCTACGACGAGGACGGCGTCATGCACGCGCTGCCCGAGTCGATGCTGCCCGTCGAGGTCCCCGAGGTCGACGACTACTCGCCGCACACCTACGACCCGTACGACTCCACCTCCTCGCCGAAGACCCCGCTGTCGCGCAACGAGGCCTGGGTCACCGTCGAGCTGGACCTGGGCGACGGACCGAAGACCTACCGCCGCGAGACCAACACCATGCCCAACTGGGCCGGTTCGTGCTGGTACGAGCTGCGCTACGTCGACCCGACCAACGGCTCGCGCGTCGTCGACCCCGCCAACGAGCAGTACTGGCTGGGCCCGACCGAGCAGAAGCCGGCCGGCGGCGTCGACCTGTACGTCGGCGGTGCCGAGCACGCCGTACTGCACCTGCTGTACGCCCGCTTCTGGCACAAGGTGCTGCACGACCTGGGCCACGTCTCCTCGGTCGAGCCGTTCCACAAGCTGTTCAACCAGGGCATGATCACCGCGGACGTCTACCGCGACGAGCGCGGCTTCCCGGTGCCCGCCGCCGAGGTCGAGGAGCGCGACGGCGCGTACTTCTGGCAGGGCGAGCCGGTCAAGCGCGAGGCCGGCAAGATGGGCAAGTCCCTGAAGAACGCCGTCGCCCCCGACGAGATCGCCGACGAGTACGGCGCCGACACGCTGCGCCTGTACGAGATGTCGATGGGCCCGCTGGACGTCTCCCGCCCCTGGGACACCCGCGCGGTCGTCGGCTCGTACCGCTTCCTGCAGCGGCTGTGGCGCAACATCGTCTCCGAGGCCACCGGCGAGCTGGTCGTCACCGACGAGGAGCCGGACGAGGCGACGCTGCGCGCGCTGCACAAGGCCATCGACGGCATCCGCGGCGACATGGCCGGGCTGCGCTTCAACACGGCCGTGGCCAAGACGATCGAGCTGAACAACTTCCTGGTGAAGCGCGGTTCCACGCCGCGCTCGGTGGCCGACCAGCTGGTCCTGATCGTCGCCCCGCTGGCCCCGCACGTCGCCGAGGAGCTGTGGCGCCGTCTGGGCCACGCCGAGTCGCTGGCGCACACCGACTACCCGGTCGCCGACCCGGCGTACGTGGTGGACGAGGCGGTGACCTGCGTCGTGCAGATCAAGGGCAAGGTCAAGGCCCGGCTGGAGGTCGCGCCGTCGATCTCCGACGCCGACCTGGAGGCGCTGGCCCTGGCCGACCCGGCCGTCGTCGCGGCGATCGGGGACGCGCCGGTGCGCAAGGTGATCGCGCGGGCGCCGAAGCTGGTGAACATCGTCACCGGCTGACGGTTTGCTGCTGGGTGGGCGGGCGTCCTTCGGGGCGCCCGCCCGTTCGTTTGGGGCTGCTGGGGGCTGCTGGGGGCTGCTGGGGCTGGGGCTGCCGGGCGGTGGGTGCCGGCCGGCAGCCGTGGGGCGGTCGGCGCGGTGGGGCCGGGGGCTGATCAGGTGCCTGAGCCCGTCGAGGAGGCGGGCGACGTGGGCCGGCGCCCCGGCCGGGTCCGGCGGGGCGTGGCCGACCAGCAGGCGGTACCAGAAGAGGCCGTGCTCCGCTTCCTGGAGCAGTCCGACGCCGAGGCGCACGGCCGCTTCGCCGGTGTGCTGCTGGTCGCCACGCCGGCCCGGGACGTCGGCTACGACGTACTGAAGGAGTTCTTCGCCGAGCCGTTCGACTGGGAGCGGATCCGGGCCGCCGCGGACGGATTCCGCGTGCTCCAGGCCCTGGACGACCCGGTTAACCGGCCCGACCCGGCTGCGCACGCCCGCGACCTGGTGGCCGGGCTGGGTGCCACGGCCGTGCTGACGGCGGAGGGCGCGCACTTCGGGGCCACGCCGGACGACCACGTGGAAGTGCCGGAGGCGGTGCGGCTGGTGCGGGAGCTGCTCGCGGCGCGGCCACGGGACTGAGGTGGGCTGAGGTGAGGGTGGCGCCAGGGGTGCCGGGGGCGCCGGGGGTGCCGGGGGGTGCCAGGGGCGCCGGGGATGCCGGGGCGTTGGGGATCGGGGGCCGGGATCTGGGGGAGATCCCCCATCTGTCCCTGATCTCCGGCGCAGAGCCCCTATTGCCCTGCCCCCGGGCCCGGCGCGGCCGCTACCGTGGAACCCTCGGTGGGCCGGCCCGCGTTGGGTCCGGTGGGGGCCGGTTCGGCTGGCGGAAGGTGGCTCGTGATGGACGTGCTCGGCGTGATGCTCGGCCTGGCCCTGCTCTTCGGGCTCACGGTGGTGGTGCTGGCCGTGGTCGGCACCGTGAAGGCGGCGAAGGCGGTGGCCCAGAAGGTCGAGCGGCACGAGGCCAACGCCCGGCGCGCGGTCGAGAACGTCACCCTCAAGGCGAAGACGTACACCAAGCCCGGCCCGCAGGGCCAGATCTCGGCCGTCCGGCTCGGGCTGCGGACCTCCCTCGACGGCACCCGCCAGGTCCTGGAGAGCGGCCGCGCCCAGGACGGCCAGCTCGGCGAGTCGCTCGCCCTCCTGCGGCGGCTGGACGCCCACGCGGCGGAGCTGGACGGGGAGCTGCGACTCCTGGAGCGCGAGCCCGACGCCGGGCGGATCGCAGCCAAGCTGCCCGAGCTGCGGGAGCGGGCCGAGCGGATCACGCACTCCGCCGAGACCATGCGCTGGGCCGCCCAGGACCGGATGCACCGCTTCGCCGACGACGAGCTGAGCCGGCTCAGCCAGGAGTGCGAGAGCGAGGCGGGGGCGCTGCGGCACTGGGACTCGTCGGGCGGTGGCTCGGCGGGTGGTGTCGGAGGTTCCGGTGGGGCTGCTGCCGGGGGCGGCGAGGACGGGGGCCCTGCCCAGGGATCCGCCGCCGGCGGCGAGCAGGTGCAGCGGGCCGGGCTGACCGACGGCAGGAGCGGGCGGCCGAGCGCCGAGGAGCTGCTGGGGCTGGCCGACCCGCTGGCGCGGCTGGCGGACCGGCTGCGGAAGCCGTCGGCGGGCCCGTCGGCCCGCTGAGCAGGTGTGGGACCGGGGGCGGGCCTGGGCGGGCTCAAGCGGGTGTGGGCCCGGGGGGTGGCGGGCCTGAGCGTGTGTGGGCCGCAGGGCCGGGAGGGCGCGGGGCTCCGGGGTAGCGGCCGTTGCTCGGGGGGCGCCTTCGACCTGGTCGGTGCGCTGTCATCCGGGCCGGGCGCGGAGTAACCTCCGCCTCATGCCCGCCGCCCTCGCTCTCATCACCGATTCCACGGCCTATCTGCCGCAGGAAGCCGTCGACCGGTACGGAATCTCCGTGGTCCCGCTGAGCGTCGCGGTCGGTGACACGGTTCTCGCCGAGGGCGTGGAGATCTCCCCCAAGGACGTGGCCGAGGCGCTGCGTGGCAGGCAGCGGGTGACGACGTCCCGGCCCAGCCCCGAGGCCTTCGCCGCCGCCTACCGGGCGGCCGCCGAGGCGGGCGCGCAGGGGATCGTCTCGGTGCACATCTCCGGCGAGCTCTCCGGCACCGTGGAGGCGGCGCGGCTGGCGGCCGCCGAGGCGTCCGTCCCGGTGCAGGTGGTGGACAGCCGGCTGGTCGGCATGGCCCTCGGGTACGGCGTGCTGGCCGCGGCGGAGGCGATCGCGATCGGGCGGGAGGCGGCCGAGGTGGCCGCGGCCGTCACTCGGCGTACGGCGCTGACCAGTGGTTTCTTCTACGTGGACACCCTTGAGTACCTGCGCCGCGGGGGCCGGATCGGGGCGGCTCGGGCGCTGCTCGGGTCGGCCCTGGCGGTGAAGCCGCTGCTGCACCTGGACGGCGGGCGGATCGAGCCGCTGGAGAAGGTGCGGACGGCCTCCCGGGCGATCGCCCGGCTGGAGGAGATCGCGGTCGAGCAGGCGGGGGAGCGGGAGGTCGACATCGCCGTCCACCACCTGGCGGCCGAGGACCGGGCCGAGCCGCTCGCGGAGCGTCTGCGGGGGAGGGTCCCCGGGCTGCGGGAACTGTACGTGGGCGAGGTCGGTGCGGTGATCGGCGCGCACGCCGGGCCGGGGCTGCTGGCCGTGGTGGTCTCGCCGCGCTGAGGCGGGCTCGGACGGCGAGCTGAGACGAGCCGAAGCGGTTTGGGAGGGCGAGTGGTCAACCCTGAAGGGCGCTCCTCCCTCGTGTGAGTGACCTGATTTATCCACAACCCCCGGCTTTTCCACAGGCTTTCGGAAATTCTCACGCGGCCGTCCGGCCGCTCCTACCGTGCTCCGCATGACGCCCCTGACGAGCACGAGGATCGGCGCACGCAAGCGCCACGAGGTGGCCGAGACCGCCCGCCTGCGGATGGCGGCCCTGTTGCCTGCGGCCGAGGGACCGGTCGGAGCCGAGGAGACGACGACCACCGGGCCGCAGGCCGGTGGGTCGGCCGAGTCGTCCGTCGAGGCGTTGTCCGAGCAGCCGGCCGGTTCGCCGGCCGCGTCGTCGTCCGGGCCGCCCACCGGGCTGCCGTTCGGCCACCGGCCCGGTGGGCCGGCCGGTGAGGTGGCGGGCAGCGCGGTCGCCGCCGGCGCGGTGGCCGAGGGTGGCCCGTCGGCCGGCGCGCCGGATCGTGTGCCGTTCCGGTTGGGCCCGGCGGTGATGCTCGACCGGCGGGCCGTGGTGGGGCTGGCCGTCCTGCTGCTGCTCGCCGTCGGCTACGGCGTGCAGCACTTCTGGCTGGCCAGGCCGCAACCGGTCGACGTGCCGGCGATGGCGGTCGCCTCGGCGGAGCCGGGGGCTCACGTCCCGGGCCGGGCCGAAGCCACCCCCGGCCCGGCTCCGCCCGGTGCGGGCGGTCCGGACGCAAGCACCGTGGTGGTCGTCGACATCGGCGGCCGGGTGCACTCGCCCGGCGTGCACTCCCTCCCCGGCGGCTCCCGGGTGGCCGACGCCCTCCGCGTGGCCGGCGGCCCGCTGCCCGAGACGGAGACCAAGAACCTCAACCTGGCAAGGGTGCTGACGGACGGCGAGCAGATCCTCGTCGGCGAGTCCGCGGCCCCGCCGGCCGGCGGGGCGGGTGCCGGGCCTCCTGCGCCGGCCGGGCCGAAACAGCCGGTCAGCCTGAACCACGCCACCCTCGAACAGCTCGACACGCTCCCCGGAGTCGGTCCGACGCTCGCCCAGCGCATCATCGCGTTCCGCGCGGCCCACGGATCGTTCCGCTCGCTCGACCAGCTCCGGCAGGTGAGCGGCATCGGCGAGCGCACCTATGCGGAGATCAGGCCGATGCTCACCCTCTGACCGGCAGCCCTGTCGGGCCCGCCCGCCCTGCCCGTCGCCGTTCCCCGACCCGCCCAACCGGCCCCGCTGAAGGCCCGCTCAACCGACCCGGTCGAAGGGAGGTACCGTCATCGCCGCCACCACGGCCCTCGCCGTCCAGCCGCTCACCCGTCCGTCCTCGACTCCACCGTCGGTCAGCGACCTTCGCCTCCTCCTGCCCGCCGTCGCGGCGTGGTCCGTCACGGCGGCCGTCCTCGGTCCGGGCGCGGGCCACCGCTCCCTGCTGCTCCCGGCGGCGGCTGCGGCCGCGCTCGCCGCCGTCGTGCTGCTCATGCGCCCGGGCGTGCGCCGGCGCCGAGGCGCAGGCCTGACGGCGGCCGCGGTGCTGCTCACCGGTGCGGCGGCCACGGCCGTGACCTTGCTGCACACTGCTGACCTGCACCGGGGTCCGCTGCCGGCACTGGCCCACGTCGCCGGCCCCGCCCCCGAGGTGGGCGTCGAGCTGACCATCAGCGGCGACCCGAAGGCCCACACCTCCCGGACCAGAGGGACGGCCGCCGGGCAGGCAGTCCTCACCGTGGACGCCGTGGTGGACCAGGTCACCGTCCTGGCCGGTCCCGAACCCGGGCCGGGCGCCGGTGCGACCAGGACCCGAACCCCGGTGACCGTCCTGGCACGCGGACCGGAGATCGAGCAGTGGCAGCGGCTGCTTCCGTCGGCCCGGGTGGCCGCCGAGGCCGACGTCCGCCCCGCTGGGGAGGGCCACGACGACGAGTCGGCCGCGCTGCTGGTCGCGCACGGGCCGCCCCGAGAGCTCACATCGCCCAGCCTGCCGCAGCGGATCGCCGGCCGGCTGCGGGCGGGCCTGCGATCGGCGACCGACGGGCTCCCGCCGGACGCGCGCGGGCTGCTCCCGGGGCTGGTCGTCGGAGACACCTCGCGGCTGCCCGGCGACCTCCTGGACGCCTTCCGGGCCACCGACATGGCACACCTGGTCGCGGTGAGCGGGGCCAACCTCGCGATCGTCCTCGGCCTCCTGATCGGGGCGCCCGGCCAGGCCGGTACTCCCGAACGGCGAGGCCTGGCCGCCCTGTTCGGGATCCCCCTGCGCACCACCGCGCTGCTCGGCACGGCGGTCACGCTGGCCTTCGTCACCGTCTGCCGGCCCGAGCCCAGCGTGCTGCGAGCCGCCGGCACCGGTCTCATCGGCCTGCTGGCGCTGGCCACCGGCCGTCCGCGCCAGGCGGTGCCCGCCCTGTCCGCCACCGTCCTGCTCCTGGTGCTCGTCGACCCCTACCTGGCGCGGTCCTTCGGCTTCCTGCTCTCGGTGCTCGCCACCACCGGGCTGCTGGCCCTCGGCCCGCACTGGGCCCAGGCCCTGCGGGCACGTGGCTGGCCGCACCACCTGGCGGGCGCCGTCGGGGCGACGGCCGCGGCGCAGGCACTCTGCGCACCCGTGACGGTGGTGCTGTCCGGGCACATCAGCCTCGTCGCCGTCCCGTGCAACCTGCTGGCCGAGCTGGCCGTGGCCCCGGCGACGCTGCTCGGGTTCGCGGCGCTCGTCCTGGGTCCGCTCTCCCCGGCAGCAGCCCGGCTGCTCGCCGAGCTGGCAGGCCTCCCGGCCGGCTGGCTGGCGGCAGTGGCCCGGTACGGCGCCGAGCTGCCGGGCGGGCAGCTCTCCTGGCCGGGCGGCCTCCTCGGCACGGTGACGCTCGGGCTGGCCACCGTGGCGCTGTGCTGGACGGTGCCGCTCCTGCTGCCCCGGCGCTCCCGGGCACCCGGCCGCCGCCTTCGTGGCGGGTGGATCCGTCCGGTGGTCGCGGGTCTGCTCCTCCTCGTCCTGCTGGCCGTGCTGTTGCGCCCGCCCCTGCTCACCCGGCTCGCGACCGGTTGGCCGCCCCCGGGGTGGCGGCTGGTCATGTGCGACGTGGGGCAGGGCGACATGCTGGTGCTGCCGGTGGCTACGGACGGTGATTCGGTTCCGGACAGTGCGGTGGTGGTCGATGCCGGTCCGGATCCGCAGGCGGCCGACCGGTGCCTCCGGGATCTCGGGATCACCCGCGTCCCGCTCCTGCTGTTGACGCACTTTCATGCCGACCACGTGGAGGGTGTGCCGGGGGTGCTGCGGGGGCGTGCGGTCGGGGCGATCGAGGGAACGAACGTGAGCGACCCGCCGGGCGAGGCGGCACGGGTGTCCGGGTGGGCGACGGCTGCCGGGGTCCCGCTGTTGCGGGCCAGGCGCGGTGAACGGCGATCGGCCGGGCCGGGGTTGTCCTGGCAGGTGGTATGGCCGGAAGCGGAGCTGCCGGTGGATGCGTCCGGTGCCAACAATGCCAGTGTGGCGCTGTTGGTGACCCTCGCGGGCGGGTTGCGGCTGGCGCTCTTGGGCGATCTCGAACCACCGGCCCAGTCGGCGCTGCTGGGCAGATTGGGAGGCGGGGTCACGGTGGACGTCCTGAAGGTGGCCCATCACGGTTCGGCGCATCAGGACTGGGACTTGGCCGCGGCGCTACGCCCCCGGTTGGCGTTGGTCTCCTGCGGCGAGGGCAATCCGTACGGCCACCCGTCGGCCAGGACGGTCGATCACCTGCGTGCTCTCGGTGCCACGGTGCTGCGTACGGACCGCGCCGGGGACATCGCCGTCACGGGTGACACCCCGGCCCACCTCGCCGCGGCCGTCCACCCGCACAACGCCCATGCCGCGCACGGGCTTCGCGCTTCCCGTGGCCTCCACCCGGCCGGCGGGCCGCGCGGCCCGCCGGCCTGACCGCCCCCGCTCTCCGCTCTCCCCACCGGGAGGAGGGGACAGGGTGGGGAGGGGGTGGGGGGTGGGGGCGGGGCCCCAGGGTGACACGCCGGCCCGGGCACTGCCCGGGCCGGCGTGAGAAGAGCTCCCAGGCCATCGCTTCGGGCCCTGGCCCGGCACTCATGAAGCGGACCGGAAGGCCCTCAGCGCGGAGTGGGGGGGGGGGGGGGGGGGGGGGCCCCCCCCCCCCCCCGGAGAGAGAGGTGGCCCCCCCCCCCCCCCCCCCCCGCTCCTTCTTCCATTCGGCTTGGGCAGCC
>NZ_JBVINN010000017.1:72249-80394 GCF_055579305.1 Kitasatospora sp. NPDC032757
GGCTGGGGAGGGTCTCCCGGGCCATCGCTTTGGCCCTTGACCCGCCACCCGGAAAGTGGCCAGGAAGGCCCTCAGCGGGGGGGGGGAAGTGGGACAGCCCGCCTCCCCACTCCGGCGACCGGGGCGGACGGTCAGCTCTCCTCGCGCCAGCCGTCGGCTTCGGCGGCGATGGCGTCGAGCGCGCGCAGGTGGGCGGGGGTCCAGCCGTTCTCGGGGGGTTCCACGACAACCAGCCACTGGGCGTCCTCGGCGTCGTCCTCGCCGGCCAGGGCGTCCCGGACGATTTCGAGCTCGCCGAGGTCGGGATGGTTGGCGCTGAGCTCCTCCGCGGCCTCCTCGGCGGCGTCGCGGTCGGGGAGGACGAGGAGCTGCCGGGCGTTCGGGTCGAAGGCGTCCGGCTGGTCGGTGGTGGAGTGTTCGGTCACCCGCCCATTTTCCAGGCGCGCGCCCGGCGCCCGCGACCACCCCCGGCTCCCGGGCCGCGCGGGGCTGTCCGTACCGCGTGGGATGCTGGTAGGCGATGGCCAGGAAGAGTGCACCCGACGACCTGCTCGCCCCGCTGACCCTCGCGGTCGGCCAGGAGGAGCTGCTGCTGGACCGTGCGGTCGCCCAGGTGGTGGCGGCGGCGAAGGCGGCGGACCCCGACACCGACGTACGGGATCTCGCGCCCGGGAGCCTCCAGCCTGGCAGCCTGGCCGAGCTGACCACGCCCTCGCTCTTCGCCGAGCGCAAGGTGATCGTGGTCCGGGCCGCCCAGGATCTCGGCGCCGACTCCGTGAAGGAGGTCAAGGCGTACATCGAGGCCCCGGCCGAAGAAGTGATCGTGGTGCTGGTGCATGCGGGCGGCGCCAAGGGCAAGGGGCTGCTGGACGCCGGGCGGAAGGCCGGCGGCCGCGAGGTCGCCTGCGCGAAGCTCGCCAAGGCGTCGGAGCGCCTGGCCTTCGTGAAGGGCGAGTTCCGAACGCTCGGGCGGTCGGCGACCCCGGAGGCGTGCCAGGCTCTGCTGGACGCGCTCGGCAGCGACCTGCGCGAGCTGGCGGCCGCGTGCAGCCAGCTCACCTCGGACGTCGAGGGCACCATCGACGACACCGTGGTGGCGCGCTACTACAGCGGCCGGGCCGAGGCGACCGGCTTCGAGGTGGCGGACCTGGCGGTCACCGGCCGGGCGGCCGAAGCCCTGGAGCGGCTGCGCTGGGCGCTGGCCGTGGGGCAGCCGCCGACCGGCATCACCTACGCGCTGGCGTCCGGGGTGCGCAGTATCGGCCGGCTGGCGACGGCTGGGCGGAACATGCGCCCGGCCGATCTGGCGCGCGAGCTGGGCATGCCGCCGTGGAAGGTCGACCGGGTCCGCCAGCAGATGCGCGGTTGGACGGGCGACGGCGTGGCCACCGCGCTGACGGCGATCGCGCAGGCGGACGCTGCCGTGAAGGGCGGCTCCGACGACCCGGCCTACGCCCTGGAGCGGGCGGTGGTTGCCGTCGCCAGGGCCGCCCGGGCCGGCTCCCGCCCGTACTGACCGGAGCGGGAGCACGGGCGGCGCGGACGGCCTCGCCTACTTCCCGCCGATCGCCTTGAGGATGTCCCGGGTGTCGTCGAGCATGGCCCGCCGGACGGAGTCGCGGTCCAGCGTGGTGTCCTTGCCGACCTGGTAGTTGTCGGTCCAGTAGAGCGAGAACGTCATCCCGCCGTCCAGGACCTGCAGGTAGTAGTTGATGTCGTGGTACGTCTTGTCGGAGCTGGTCGGCTCGTCACCGTAGGCGTAGTAGGCCTCCTGGCCGAGGTTCGGCACGTCGGCGATCTGGTACTTCTGCTGCTCGAAGTAGTGCCGGGTGGCGGCGTATTCGGGCGAGGAGTCGACGGCCTTGTGCAGCTCGACGCGGATGTCGAGGGTGGCGTAGTCAGGGGTGTCGCTCCCGCTGACGGAGCGTTTCATCAGGGCGTAGCACCGCATGATGTCCATGGACCCGCTGCGGCCGGTGTGTTCCAGCGGGTAGTTGTCCACCATCTTGTACTTCTGCCGGAACGCGGTGAGCTTGCCCGTCTCGCAGATCTTGTCGATGGCGTGGTAGCCGTGGATGCTCTGCGCCGAGGAGTGGCCCTGCACCATCCTGGGCACGACGGCCACGGCGCCGGACCAGACGACCGAGGCGAGGATGGCGCCCACGAACGCCCAGACGGCGTTCCGCCGCAGGTTCCCGCGCTTACGGCCGGGCCCGCCGGTCCCGCCCGGCCCGGCCGCCGCGCCGGGTGAAACCGGCGGCGTTCCGGGGGAGGTGGGCGGCAGCCCCGGCGAGGTGGGCAGTCCGGGCGGCGGGCCGAACCCGGGGGCTCCCGCCGGTGGTGCCTGCTGCTGCGGAAAACCGGTGAACCCCGGCCCGCTCTGGGCCGGTGGTGGCGGTGGCGTCGCCATAGGTTGTGCCCCCCCCTGAGCCTTCAACGCTTTCAAGGAATCCGTCGGACGCCGTGATTCCGTGCCCGCCGAACTCGCCGAGCTCGGCGAACCCGACGGATTCGAAGGACCGGACAGACCGGACGGACTGGACGAACCGGCGACGGTGATCGCCGTTCGGCGCCCGCCCGAGCGGCGGTCCCTGCGAGCGTGATCCCGAAACTGCCGTGACCGACCATAGCGGTCGGACCACAGAACGCGACAGGCGCCGCAGCAGCCTCGGGGAAGAGGTCTGCTGCGGCGCCTGCCGTACTGCCTGTGCACCGCACCCGCGTGGCGAACGCAGGCCGCGTGCGGTGCGAGTCTTGGTTCTCGCCTCGGAGGTCCGGGTAGAGGGCCGGTTCTCCCGAGGTGGGTGGGGCCTGGGGCCCCGGGTGCGTCAGGCCTGGACGGCGTTGACGCGCTTGGTGATGGCCGACTTCTTGTTGGCGGCCTGGTTGGCGTGGATGACGCCCTTGCTCACGGCCTTGTCGAGCGCCTTGGAGGCGGCGCGGGCCAGCACGGCGGCCTTCTCGGTCTCGCCGGCGGCAGCGGCCTCACGGGCCTTGCGCAGAGCGGTCTTCAGCGAGGACTTGACGGCCTTGTTGCGCAGGCGCGCCTTCTCGTTGGTCTTGTTGCGCTTGATCTGGGACTTGATGTTCGCCACGAAGGAGCCTCAGTCTTGTGTGTTAAACGGTTCTGGGGGTCCCCCGGCCGGAGAGGCTGGGGGAGGGCTGCACCGCGCGGCCGTCGGACCAGCTGAGAGGGCATGCCGAGGCCAGGTGCAGCGCCCCACGCTACCAGGGGCGTACGGCCGACCCCAAACCGGACGGCCGCCGGAAGCCCTCACGCGTCGGAACGGGGCCCGAACCGCGTCAGGCCCGGAGCACCGGCTCCCCGTAGTGCTCGACCTCGGGGAACGGCTCGTAGAAGCGGTGCAGCAGCTCCCTCCACCGCTCGTACTCGGCCGAGCGGCGGAACCCCTCCGTGTGGTCCTCCAGCCGCTCCCACTCCACCTGGAGCAGGAACCGCGAACCGCGGCCCTCGTCCAGGCAGCGCCGCAGCTCCAGCGAGCGGAAGCCGGACTGGGCCGCGATCAGCGGCCGGGCCTCGGCGAAGGCGGCGAGGAAGGCCTCCTCCTGGCCGGGAACGACGTCGAGCAGCGCACTTTCCAGGATCATGCGACCGCATCCTGCCGCACACCCGGACGCCGGGGGAACGGCCGCTCGACGCCCGCGGGCAGGCGATCGCCCGCCCGCGGAACAGCGGCCTGCCCCACGCGGAACGGCAGCCCGCCCCCGGCGGGGAACACCCGGCCGTCCCTCCGGAAGGGCCCGGCCGGAGCCCCGGGGAAGAACCGAACGGCGGCGCACGTCGCGCTCGTGGGAGTATGGGAGGAACTATTTCGATCGGACGACTGTCCGGTCCCCGGGAAACCGGTCAGCGATGACCAGGACACCCCCGGCCCCCGGACCAACGGAGAATCGGACCAAGGTGCCCGCGACCCCCAGCAATGTGCCAGAGCCCAGCCGTACCGACCCGGCGCTGATCCGCAACTTCTGCATCATCGCCCACATCGACCACGGCAAGTCGACGCTCGCAGACCGGATGCTCCAGATCACCGGTGTGGTCGACCCGCGGCAGATGCGCGCCCAGTACCTCGACCGGATGGACATCGAGCGCGAGCGCGGCATCACCATCAAGTCGCAGGCCGTCCGCCTCCCGTGGGCGCCGAACGCCGGAGCGAACGCCGGCACGACGCACATCCTCAACATGATCGACACCCCGGGCCACGTGGACTTCACGTACGAGGTGTCCCGCTCCCTCGCGGCCTGCGAGGGCACCGTCCTGGTGGTGGACGCCGCCCAGGGCATCGAGGCGCAGACCCTCGCCAACCTGTACCTGGCGCTGGAGAACGACCTCACGATCATCCCGGTGCTCAACAAGATCGACCTGCCGGCCGCCCAGCCGGAGAAGTACGCCGCGGAGATCGCGCACATCATCGGCTGCGACCCGGGGGACGTGCTCAAGGTCAGCGCCAAGACCGGCCTCGGCGTCGAGGACCTGCTCGACCACATCGTCGACAACATCCCGGCCCCGGTCGGCGTCAAGGACGCCCCGGCCCGCGCGATGATCTTCGACTCGGTGTACGACTCCTACCGCGGCGTGGTCACCTACGTCCGTGTCGTGGACGGTCAGCTCACCAAGCGCGAGCGGATCGCGATGATGTCGACCGGCGCGACCCACGAGCTGCTGGAGATCGGCGTCATCTCGCCCGAGCCGAAGGTCGCCGACGGCCTCGGTGTCGGCGAGGTGGGCTACATCATCACCGGTGTGAAGGACGTCCGGCAGTCCAAGGTCGGTGACACCATCACCTCGATGCACAAGGGTGCGACCGAGGCACTGGGCGGCTACAAGGACCCGCGCCCGATGGTGTTCTCCGGCCTCTACCCGCTGGACGGCTCGGACTACCCGCTGCTCCGCGACGCCCTGGACAAGCTGCGGCTGAACGACGCCGCGCTGGTCTACGAGCCGGAGACGTCGGTCGCGCTGGGCTTCGGCTACCGCTGTGGCTTCCTCGGCCTGCTGCACCTGGAGATCATCCGGGAGCGGCTGGAGCGCGAGTTCAACCTCGACCTGATCTCCACCGCCCCCAACGTGGTCTACCGCGTGGTGATGGAGGACGGCTCCGAGCACACCGTCACCAACCCGAGCGAGTTCCCGACCGGCAAGATCGCCGAGGTGTTCGAGCCGGTCGTGCGCGGGACCATCCTGGCGCCGAACGAGTTCGTCGGCGCGATCATGGAGCTCTGCCAGTCCCGCCGCGGCAACCTCCAGGGCATGGACTACCTCTCCGAGGACCGGGTGGAGCTGCGCTACACCCTCCCCCTCGCGGAGATCGTCTTCGACTTCTTCGACCAGCTGAAGTCCAAGACCCGCGGCTACGCCTCGCTCGACTACGAGCCCATCGGCGAGCAGAGCGCCCAGCTGGTGAAGGTCGACATCCTGCTGCACGGCGACGCGGTGGACGCGTTCTCCGCGATCGTGCACAAGGACAAGGCCTACAACTACGGCGTGATGATGGCCGGCAAGCTGCAGAAGCTGATCCCGCGCCAGCAGTTCGAGGTGCCGATCCAGGCGGCCATCGGTTCCCGGGTGATCGCCCGTGAGACGGTCCGCGCGATCCGCAAGGACGTCCTCGCCAAGTGCTACGGCGGTGACATCTCGCGCAAGCGCAAGCTGCTGGAGAAGCAGAAGGAAGGCAAGAAGCGGATGAAGATGGTCGGCCGCGTGGAGGTCCCGCAGGAGGCCTTCATCGCCGCGCTGTCCACCGACGCCGAGGCGCCGAAGGAGAAGAAGTAACCGACGGCGCACGAGGGCCCGGGGCGATCCGCCCCGGGCCCTCGGCATGTCCGGCCGGGCCGGGGCGTCGCGACCCGGCCCGCCGGGGTCACCGCAGCGACCACACCACGCCGTTGACGATGAGCGCCTTGGTCAGCCGTCCGGTCAGGCCGGTGAGCACGGTGGGCCGCATCGAGTCGTCGCCGTGGATCAGCTGGACCATGCCGTCCCGGCGGCCGAGGCTCAGGCACTGCACCGCGTACCGGAACGCGAAGGGCTTGTCGGTGCCCCCGGTGAGCAGCTTGCCGAGGTAGCGGCCCATCGGCTGGGCGGTGGCGCAGGCCATCCGCAGGGTGCCGGTGCCGGGGACGGTGACCTCGGCGGCGTCGCCGATCACGTGGACGTCGGGGTGCGAGACCGAGCGCAGGTGGCCGTCGACCACGGCCTGGCCGGCCGCGTTGACCGTCAGGCCGGCCTCGGCGGCCAGCGGGTGCGGCTCCAGGGCGGCGGCCCAGGCGACCACGTCGGCGGGGATCCGCCCGGCGGTGGTGTCCAGGCCGTCCGGGTCGACGGCGGTGACGGTGCTCTGTTCGTGCACCTCGACACCGAGCCGGGCCATGACGTCCAGGACGTGGCGGCGGCCGCGGGCCGAGAACCAGCCGCCGACCTGGCCGGCGGCGACGATCCGGACCTTCCAGCCGGGGTTGGCCTCGGCGATCTCGGTGGCCAGTTCGATGCCGGTGGCGCCGCCGCCGACCACGGCGACGGTGCCGGGGCGGCCGGCGGTGCGCAGCCGCCGGCCCAGTTCGGCGGCCCGCTCGACGGGGTAGGCGTGCTCGGCGGCGCCGGGGACGTCGTGCCAGGCGGTGCGGCTGCCGAGGGCGTAGACCAGGGTGTCGTAGGGGACGGCCTCGCCGGTGTCCAGGAAGACCTTGCGGGCGTTGAGGTCGAGGGCGGTGGCGCGGGCCGCGATGTGCCGCACGCCGCGGCCGCGGACGACCTCGGCGACGGTGGGCCGGTGCGCGGGCCGGCCGGCGGCGGTCTCGTGCTGGCGGACGCGGTGCAGGAAGCGGGTTTCCGGGGCGATCAGGGTCACCCGGTTGTGCTTGCCGCCCGCCCGGGTCGCCGCGCTCAGTCCCGCGTAGCCGGCGCCCAGTACGACGATCTGCTTCTCGGCCATGTCGTCCGCCTCCTTCGAAGCGCCCTCACGAAGCGCTCGCTGCGTTTTCGGGAAGGGGACGACACGGCCGGTCGAAGCGTGACAGTGACCTGCGTCACACGGTGTCGGGCGGGCCGGCGATCGGCGCGATCCGGGTGAGCTTCTCGGGATTGACCACCACGTAAGCCTCGGTGATCCGGCCGTCGGCGACGGTGAAGGCCAGCACACCGCCGACCGCGCCGTCGGCGTCGTGCCAGAGCAGGCCCGGCTCGCCGTTGACCAGGGCGAGCGCGAGGCCCATGTCCGGAGTGAACCACTTCGCGACCAGGCCGGCGACCAGCCGGGAGACCTTGTCGGCGCCGAACACCGGGCGGGCGCCGGCGGAGACGACCCCGCCGCCGTCGGAGTGCCAGACGACCTCCGGGTCGAGCACGGCGAGCAGGCCCTGGATGTCGCCACGCGTGCTCGCCGCGGCGAACGCCTCCACCGCCTGCCGGTGCTCGGAGCGGTCGGCGGTGGCGCGGCGGCCGCCGTCCTTCACCCGGCGCCGGGCCCGGGAGGCGAGCTGGCGGGTGGCCTCGGTGGAGCGGTCGAGCGAGGCGGCGATCTCGTCGAAGCCGACCGCGAACACGTCGTGCAGCACGAACGCGGCGCGTTCGGCCGGGGTGAGCTGCTCCAGGACGGCGAGCAGTGCCAGCGAGACCGACTCTCCGAGTTCGGCCAGCTCGGCGGGGGAGGCGGGGGAGTCCTGGTAGGAGACGGCCGGTTCGGGCAGCCACTCGCCGAAGTAGGCCTCCCGGCGGGCCCGGGCGGAGCCCAGCTGGTCGTAGCAGAGCCGGGTGACGACGGTGGTGAGGAAGGCCCGCGGGTCGGTGACGGCCGACTGGTCGGCGGACCGCCACCGCAGCCAGGCCTCCTGCAGTACGTCCTCGGCGTCGCTGAACGATCCGAGCAGCCGGTAGGCGACCGAGCCCAGGTAGCGCCGGTTCACCTCGAAGGCGTCCGGGGTCGCGTCCGGGCTCGACACGGCTGCCGCCGACGGGTCGTCACTCACGGGCCCCACGGTAGCGCCCGTCCCCCGGAAGACGAAGAGCCGGAGGGGGGGGGGGGGGGGGGGGGGTGGCCCCCCCCCCTTTTCTCCCGGCGTGGGCCTCCCCCTCCCCCCCTCCCCCCCCCCTCCACCCCCCCCCCCCTTCCCCCCCCCACCCCCCCCCCC
>NZ_JBVINN010000017.1:80404-158717 GCF_055579305.1 Kitasatospora sp. NPDC032757
GGAGGGGGCGCCGCGGCAGCCGCGGCGCCCCCTCCGGCTCTTCGCCGGGCGTGCCCGGTCAGTCGACCTCGGCCACCGCCTCGGAGAACTGCGCCTTGTACAGCCGCGCGTACGCGCCGTCGACGGCGATCAGCTCGTCGTGCGTGCCCTGTTCGACGATCGAGCCGTTCTCCATCACCAGGATCACGTCGGCGTCCCGGATGGTGGAGAGCCGGTGGGCGATCACGAAGCTGGTGCGGCCGGTGCGCAGCCGGGCCATGGCGCGCTGGATCAGTACCTCGGTGCGGGTGTCGACCGAGCTGGTCGCCTCGTCCAGGACGAGGATCGACGGCTGCGCGAGGAACGCCCGGGCGATGGTGATGAGCTGCTTCTCGCCGGCGCTGACGCCGGTGCCCTCGTCGTCGATCCGGGTGTCGTAGCCGTCCGGCAGGGTGCGGACGAAGCGGTCGACGTGCGCGGCCTTGGCCGCCTCGACGACCTGCTCGCGGGTGGCGCCGTCGGCGCCGTACGCGATGTTCTCGGCGATGGTGCCGCCGAACAGCCAGGTGTCCTGGAGGACCATGCCGATGCCGGAGCGCAGGTCCTCGCGGGACATGGCGGCGATGTCCACCCCGTCGAGGGTGATCCGGCCGCCGCTGACCTCGTAGAACCGCATCAGCAGGTTGACCATGGTGGTCTTGCCGGCGCCGGTGGGGCCGACGATGGCGACGGTCTGCCCCGGTTCGACCTTGAGCGAGAGGTCCTCGATGAGGGGCTTGCCGGGGTCGTAGCGGAAGGAGACGTCCTGGAAGGCGACCCGGCCGCGGACGGCGTCGGGGCGTTCCGGCATGGCCGGCTCGGGGGTCTGCTCGGGCGCGTCCAGCAGTTCGAAGACGCGTTCGGCGGAGGCGACGCCGGACTGCACGAGGTTGGCCATGCTGGCGACCTGGGTGAGCGGCTGGCTGAACTGCCGCGAGTACTGGATGAAGGCCTGCACGTCGCCGATGGACAGCGCGCCGCTGGCCACCCGGAGCCCGCCGACCACGGCGACCAGCACGTACTGGAGGTTGCCGATCAGCATCATCGAGGGCTGGATGATCCCGGAGATGAACTGGGCCCGGAAGCTGGACTCGAAGAGCGAATCGTTGTGCTCGCGGAAGGTCTCGGCGGACTCCTTCTGCCGGCCGAAGACCTTGACCAGGGCGTGCCCGGTGTACATCTCCTCGATGTGCGCGTTCAGCTGGCCGGTGGACTTCCACTGCTGGACGAACTGCGGCTGTGCCCGCTTGCCGACCTTGGTCGCCACGACCACCGAGAGCGGCACCGAGACCAGCGCGATCACGGCGAGCAGCGGCGAGATCCAGAACATCATGGCCAGCACGCCGACCACGGTGAGCAGCGAGTTCACCACCTGGCCCATGGTCTGCTGCATGGACTGGCCGATGTTGTCGATATCGTTGGTGACCCGGCTGAGCACCTCGCCGCGCGGCTGCTTGTCGAAGTAGCTGAGCGGCAGCCGGGCGAGCTTGGCCTCGACGTCCTGGCGCAGCCGGTAGCCGGCCCGCTGGATGGCGGTGGTGGCCAGCCGGCCCTGGACGATGCCGAAGACGGCGGAGGCGACGTAGATCGCCAGCACCCAGAGCAGCACCGCGCCGATCGCCCCGAAGTCCATCGTCTGGCCGGGGGTGAAGTCGATCGAGGAGAGGAGGTCGGCGACGCTGCCGTCGCCGCCGGCGCGCAGGCCGTCGACGACCTGCTCCTTGGAGGTGCCGGCCGGGAACTTGCCGCCGACCACGCCGGCGAAGATCAGGTCGGTGGCGTTGCCGAGGATCTTGGGGCCGGTGACGGCGCAGCCGATGCTGAGCACGCCGAGCGTGAGGACGCCGGAGAGCAGGGCGCGTTCCGGGCGCAGCAGCTTGAGGACGCGCTTGCCGGAGCCCTTGAAGTCCATCGACTTCTCGGCGCCCTGGCCGCCCATGAACCGGCCGGGGCCGGCCGGGCCGCGGCGGGCGGCGGCGGACTGCGAGTCGCTGCGCGGCTCGCCGGGGTTCGCCGCGGCGGGGCCCGGGTCCTGTTGCTCCGGGCTCTTCGTCAGCGGCGTCTTCTTCTGCGGGGTGGTCACGCCGCCTCCTGCTCGGTGAGCTGGGAGAGCACGATCTCCCGGTACGTCGGGTTTCCGGCCATCAGCTCGCCGTGGGTGCCGCTGCCGACGACGGCGCCCTCGTCCAGGACGATGATCCGGTCGGCGTCGCGGATGGTGGAGACGCGCTGGGCGACGATCAGCACGGTGGCGTCGGAGGTCTCCCGGGCGAGCGCCTTGCGGAGCCTGGCGTCGGTGGCGTAGTCGAGTGCCGAGAAGGAGTCGTCGAACAGGTAGATGCCGGGCTTGCGGACCAGGGCGCGGGCGATCGCGAGGCGCTGGCGCTGGCCGCCGGAGAGGTTGCTGCCGCCCTGGGCGATGGGCGCGTCCAGGCCTTCGGGGAGGCGTTCGACGAACTCCCTGGCCTGGGCGACGCCGAGGGCGTGCCAGAGCTCCTCGTCCGTGGCGTCGGGCCGACCGTAGCGCAGATTGCTGGCGACGGTGCCGGTGAACAGGTAGGGCTTCTGCGGGACGAGGCCGACGGTCTCGGCGATGGCCTCGGGGGCGAGGTCGCGCACGTTGACGCCGTCCAGCAGGACCTGACCGGCGGTGGAGTCGAAGAGCCGGGGGACGAGGCCGAGCAGGGTGGACTTGCCGCTGCCGGTGGAGCCGATGACGGCGGTGGTCTCGCCGGGGCGGGCGGTGATGTCGATGCCGCGCAGCACGGAGGCCTCGGCGCCCGGGTAGCGGAACTCGACGTCGCGCAGCTCCAGGTTGCCGCGGGCCAGCACCTCGGTGACCGGGGCGGACGGCGGGACGACGCTGGAGCGGGTGTCCAGCACCTCCTGGATGCGCTCGGCGCAGACCTCGGCGCGCGGCACCATCATGAACATGAAGGTGGCCATCATGACGCTCATCAGGATCTGCATCAGGTAGGACAGGAAGGCCGTCAGTGCGCCGATCTCCATGCCGCCGCTGTCGATCCGGTAGGCGCCGAACCAGAGCACGGCGATGCTGGAGACGTTCACGACCAGCATCACGAGGGGGAACATCAGCGACATCAACCGGCCGACCCGGAGCGAGACGTCGGTCAGCTCCCCGTTGGCGCCGGCGAACCGGGCCTGCTCGTGGTCGTCCTTGACGAAGGCACGGATGACCCGGATGCCGGTGATCTGCTCGCGCAGGACCCGGTTCACGGTGTCGATCTTCGTCTGCATGCTGCGGAACTTCGGGCGCAGCGAGCGGACCAGCAGGACGACGATGGTGCCGAGCACCGGGACGACGGCGAGCAGCAGCGCGGAGAGCGGGACGTCCTGGTTGAGCGCCATGATGATGCCGCCGACGCACATGATCGGCGCGGCGACCATCAGCGTGAAGGACATCAGGACCAGCATCTGGACCTGCTGGACGTCGTTGGTGGTGCGGGTGATCAGCGAGGGGGCGCCGAACTGGCCGAGTTCGCGGGCGGAGAAGCTCTGCACCCGGTCGAAGACGGCGGCCCGGACGTCCCGGCCGACGGCCATCGCGGTGCGCGCGCTGTAGTAGACGGCGCCGATCGAGCAGAGCGCCTGGACCACGGTGACGGCGATCATCACGCCGCCCAGCTGCAGGATGGTGCCGGTGTCACCCTTCACCACGCCGTCGTCGATGATGTCGGCGTTGAGTGTGGGCAGGTACAGCAGGGCGAGCGTCGAGACCAGCTGGAGCAGTACCAGCAAGGTGATCGGTTGGGAGTAGGGGCGCAGGTAGGCCCTGAGCAGTCTGATCAGCACTGGCACACTCTTGTCGTCGGCGGTGGGATTCGCATCCCAATTCTCGTTCTTTGGTGGACTCGTACAGGCGATTCTGGGTACGCCGCCCGGATGTTTGTCCAGTCCTTTGCCCGGCGTTGCGGCGGGCCGGTTGCGGGGTGCTCCGGCGGGCTGCACCCGGCACCCGGAGGTGTGCCAGGCTGCCCCGCCCTCTTACGGAATGACCGGTTTCCCCCTAGGCTGCTGGTTGCCCCCTTGTTACTCGCCGGTACCCGTCCGGTCGGCCGGGGGACCGGCGACCGCCCCCACGGGAGCCGCGACAATCCCTCAGACGGCCACCCGCCCCCGGAGGTCCTCGTTGAGTTCCGCGCAGTCCCTGATCGACTCCGGCCGTGCCGACATCGTTGCCGCGCGTCCCGCCTCCGTCGCCCACCTGTTCCAGGAGCGGGTCGCCGCCACCCCGGCCGGTGAGGCGTACCGCTTTCCCGTCCCGGTGGACGAGCACGCGGCGGACAGCGCCCCCGGCGCCGAGCAGTGGCGCTCGCTGACCTGGGCGCAGACCGCCACCCGGGTGTACGCGGTGGCCGCAGGCCTGCTGTCGCTGGGCATCCAGCCCGAGGACCGGGTCGCGCTGGCCTCCTCCACCCGGCTGGAGTGGGTCATCGCCGACCTCGGCAACATGTGCGCGGGCGCGGCCACCACCGCGGTCTACCCGAGCACCAACGCCGACGAGACGGCGTTCATCCTCTCCGACTCCGGCTCCAGGGCCCTGTTCGCCGAGAACGCCGCCCAGCTCGCCAAGGCCGTCGCCGAGGCCGACCGGCTGCCCGAGCTGCGCACCGTCGTCCTCTTCGACGCGCCCGCCGAGGCCCCCGAGACCGGCGGGCTGAACGTGCTCACCCTGGCCGAGCTGGAGCAGCTCGGCGCCGAGTACCTGGTGCAGCACCCGGACGCCGTCGAGAAGACCATCGCCGCGCTCGACAAGGAGCAGCTGGCCACCCTCATCTACACCTCCGGCACGACCGGGCGCCCCAAGGGCGTGCGTCTGGTGCACGACTGCTGGGCGTACGAGGGACGGGCCCAGGAGGCCAGCGGGCTGCTGGCCGCCGACGACGTGCAGTTCATGTGGCTGCCGCTGTCGCACGTCTTCGGCAAGACGCTGATCTCGGGCCAGATCGCCACCGGCCACGTGATGGCCGTGGACGGCAGGGTCGACCGGATCATCCACAACCTGCCGGTCATCCGGCCGACCGTCATGGCCTCGGCGCCGCGCATCTTCGAGAAGGTCTACAACGGCATCGCCGGCAAGGCCCGGGCCGAGGGCGGCGCCAAGTACAAGATCTTCATGTGGGCGGCGCAGACCGCCCGGGAGTACGCCCGGGTCGTCCAGGAGAACCGGATCGCCACCGGTGTCGGCAGCGCCCCGCTGGGCCTGCGGCTGCAGCACGCGCTCGCCGACAGGCTGGTGTTCGCCAAGATCCGGGCCGCCTTCGGCGGGCGGCTGCGCGGCGCGGTCTCCGGCAGTGCCGCGCTCGCCCCCGAGATCGGCTACTTCTTCGTCGGCGCCGGGGTGCCGATCCTGGAGGGCTACGGCCTGAGCGAGACCAGCGCCGGCTCGTCCGTCAACCGTGCGGAGGACGTCCGGGTCGGCACGGTCGGCCGTCCGCTGCCCGGCACCGAGGTCCGGATCGCCGAGGACGGCGAGATCCTGCTGCGCGGCCCGGGCATCATGCGCGGCTACCACAACCTGCCGGAGAAGACCGCCGAGGTGCTGGAGGCCGACGGCTGGTTCCACACCGAGGACATCGGCGAACTGTCCGCGGACGGCTTCCTGCGGATCACCGACCGCAAGAAGGACATGTTCAAGACCTCCGGCGGCAAGTACGTCGCGCCCAGCGAGGTCGAGGGCAAGTTCAAGGCGGTCTGCCCGTTCGTCAGCAACATCCTGGTGATCGGCAACGGCCGCAACTTCTGCACCGCGCTGATCGGCCTGGACGAGACGGTGATCATGCCGTGGGCCGCCGAGCACGGCCTGGCCGGCAAGTCCTACGCCGAGGTGGTCGCCGACCCGCAGGTGCACAAGCTGATCGACGGCTTCGTGCAGCGGCTCAACTCCGGCCTCCAGCGCTGGCAGACGATCAAGAAGTTCACCCTGCTCCCGCGGGACCTGGACATCGAGCACGGCGAGCTCACCCCGAGTCTGAAGATCAAGCGCCCGGTGGTCGAGCGGACGTACGCCGACGCCGTCACCGAGATGTACGCGGGCGCCAACGAGGCCTGACCGGCTCCCCGCCCCCTACGGCCCCGGGCCGCCCGCCCGTTTCGGGCAGGCCCGGGCCGTACGGGACACTGGGGTCATGCCCTCCGCACTCCCCGACGGCGAACCCGTGCCGTCCGACGGTTCCCTGCCCGCACACGCCCTCGCCGGGCTCGGGTCGCGGCCGTTCGGCTTCTACCTGCACGTGCCGTACTGCGCGAGCCGCTGCGGCTACTGCGACTTCAACACCTACACCGCCACCGAGCTGCGGTCCTCCGGGGCCGTCGCCTCCCAGGAGACGTACGCCGACAACGTCGTCGCGGAGATCCGGCTGGCCCGCAGGGTGCTGGGCGACGCCGACCTGCCCGTCCGGACGGTCTTCCTCGGCGGCGGCACGCCCACCCTGCTGCCCGCCCGCGACCTCGTGAAGATGCTCGCCGCCATCCGCGACGAGTTCGGGCTCGCCGAGGGCGCCGAGGTCACCACCGAGGCCAACCCCGAGTCCGTCGACCCGGCCTACCTCGCCGAGCTGCGCGCGGGCGGCTACAACCGGGTCTCCTTCGGCATGCAGAGCGCCCGCCCGCACGTGCTCCGGCTGCTCGACCGCCACCACACCCCCGGCCGCCCCGAGGCCTGCGTCGCCGAAGCCCGCGCGGCGGGCTTCGAGCACGTCAACCTGGACCTCATCTACGGCACCCCCGGCGAGTCCGACGACGACTGGCGGGCCTCCCTGGACGCCGCCATCGGCGCCGGCCCCGACCACGTCTCGGCCTACTCGCTGATCGTCGAGGACGGCACCAAGCTGGCCGCCCGGGTCAAGCGCGGCGAGCTCCCGATGATCGACGACGACGTGCACGCCGACCGCTACCTGATCGCCGAGCAGGCGCTCGCCGCCGCCGGCTACTCCTGGTACGAGGTCTCCAACTGGGCCACCACCCCGGAGGGCCGCTGCCGCCACAACGAGCTGTACTGGACCGGCGCCGACTGGTGGGGCGCCGGCCCCGGCGCACACAGCCACGTCGGCGGCGTCCGCTGGTGGAACGCCAAGCACCCCGCCGCCTACGCCCGCTCCCTCGCCGAGCAGCGCACCCCCGCCCAGGGCCGCGAACTGCTCACCGACGAGGACCGCCGGGTCGAGCGCATCCTCCTCGAACTCCGCCTCGCCGAGGGCATCCCGCTCGGCCTGCTCACCGGCACCGGCCTCAAGGCCGCCGCCCGCCACCACGAGGACGGACTCCTCGCCGCCGGGCCGTACGCCGCCGGCCGCGCCGTGCTGACCCTGCAGGGCCGTCTGCTGGCCGACGCGGTCGTCCGCGACCTGGTGGACTGACGTCCGCCGACGCGGTCCCGGCCGTCGCCCCGCCGTTCCGGACCGACGCCCGAACGCTCAGTCCGGCAGCGTCACGAAGTCGATCAGCTCCTCGACCTTCGCCAGCAGTGCCGGCTCCAGGTCCCGGTAGGAATCCACCGAGGCGAGGATGCGCTTCCAGGCGGCGGGGGTGTCCACCGGCCAGCCGAGGCGGCGGCAGATGCCCTCCTTCCACTCCTCCTCGTACGGCACGTCCGGCCAGCCGGGGATGCCGACGCTGGACGGCTTCACGGCCTGCCAGACGTCGATGTAGGGGTGGCCGACGACCAGGACGGCGTCGCCGGTGACCCGGGCGGCGATGCGGTGCTCCTTGGTGCCGGGGAGCAGGTGGTCGACCAGGACGCCGAGGCGCCGGCCCGGGCCGGGGGCGAAGTCGGCGACGACCGCGGGCAGGTCGTCGATGCCCTCCAGGTACTCGACCACCACGCCCTCGATCCGCAGGTCGTCGCCCCAGACCCGCTCGACCAGCTCGGCGTCGTGCCGGCCCTCGACGTAGATCCGGGACTCCCGGGCCACCCGGGCGCGGGCGCCGGGGACGGCCACCGACCCGGAGGCGGTCCGGCCGGGGGTGCGCGCGGGCGCCGGGCCGGCGGGGCGGACCAGGGTGACCGTCCGGCCCTCCAGCAGGAAGCCGCGCGGCACCAGGGGGAAGACCCGGTGCCTGCCGAAGCGGTCCTCCAGGGTGACGGTGAAGCCCTCGGCGGTCTTCTCGCAGCGCACCACCGCCCCGCAGAAGCCGGTCGCCGCCTCCTCCACCACGAGGTCGCGCTCGGCGGGCACCTCCGGGGCGGGCTGCTGCTTCTTCCACGGCGGGGTCAGGTCGGGTCCGTACTGGCGGCTGCGCATTCCCCGGAGTCTAGGAGGCGTCAGCCCGTGAACGGTGAGCCGACCGCCGGGACACCCGCGATCCGTGCCCGCAGGGCGACGGCGCGTCCGGGGCGGTGGTCCTCAGGGGCGTCCGGGACGTGGCCGGTGGGGGCGGCGGCCGGCGGATTCCGGCCGGCCGGGGTCACAGACCCGGCGCGCCCCAGACCGGGAACCAGCGGGTGAGGTCCTTCTCCAGCCGCAGGTCGTTCCCGAGCATGGCGTTGACCTGCAGCTCCAGCGGGCTGTTCCGCTTCTCCCCGCCGCCCGGCACCGGCGCGAACGGGTAGAAGGTGCCGCGCTTGTACAGGTAGACCAGCGCCAGCGGCTGCCCCTCGGCGTCGCGGAAGGCGACCAGCGAGCAGAGCAGCTGCGGCCCGAAGCCGTTCGCCTCCAGCTCGCTGTTGACCGCGTGCAGGTCGTTGACCAGCTCCGGCAGCTCCTCGGGCGTGTGCCGGGCGAGCAGCCAGGAGTACCCGTACGCGTCCTTGGAGGCCTCCACCGGGACGCCGCCGCGTTCGGTGTCGGCGTCCAGCAGCGCCCGTACCTGCCGCTCGACCTCGCCGAACGCCCCGCCCTCGACGGAGGCGAAGCAGACCGACCCGACGCCGGTGGGCCGGAAGCCGGAGGCCGCCTCCAGGGTCAGCGCGGCGGACGGTACGCCGAACAGCTGGTCGAGGTCGGGCCTGACCGGCTTGGTGCGGCCGAACAGCGTGTCCAGGAATCCCACGGCGGTCCCTTCCGGAGGTGGTCCGGCTCGCCGGAGCGGCCCGGCGGCCGGAGGCGGTTCAGCGGCCGAGCTGGGCCGAGATCTTCGCCAGCTGCGCCAGCCGCTGCTCCAGCGACGGGTGGGTGGAGAGCAGCTGCGAGGCGGCGTCCCGGGCGCTCAGCGCCGGGGCGAAGTAGAAGGCGTTGTACGCCTGCGCCTGGCGCAGGTCCTTGGTCGGGATCGCGGCGATCTGGCCGGTCACCTTGGTCAGTGCCGAGGCGAGCGCGCTGGGCCGGCCGGTGAGCTGGGCGGCCGCCCGGTCGGCGGCCAGCTCCCGGTAGCGGGAGAGCAGCCGGGTCAGCAGGAAGCTGATCGCGTAGACCACGACCGAGACCAGCGGGATGACCAGCGCGGCGATCGCGGCGTTGGAGTCGTTGCTGTTCCGGGCGCCGCCCATGAAGCCGCCGTACATCGCGATCCGGGTCATCGCCCCGGCCAGCACCCCGAGGAACCCGGCGATGGTCATCACCGCGACGTCCCGGTGGGCGACGTGCGACAGCTCGTGCGCGAGCACGCCCTCCAGCTCCTCCGGATCCAGCCGCCGCAGCAGCCCGGTGGTGACGCAGACCACGGCGTTCTGGGGGTTGCGGCCGGTCGCGAAGGCGTTCGGCATGTCGTTGTCGGCGACCGCCACCCGGGGTTTGGGCATGTCGGCGAGTGCGCAGAGCCGGTCGACGGTGCCGTGCAGCTGGGGGTACTGCTCCGGGGTGACCCGGCGGGCGCCCATCGCCCGTTCGGTGATCTTGTCGCTGAACCAGAACTGCGCGACGAACAGCCCGCCCGAGATCAGCACGATCAGCGGCCAGGCCCCGCGCAGCAGTGCGATCAGCAGACCGGTGAAACCGACGTACAACAGCCCGATCACGAACATCGTCCCGACCATCCGGCCGGTCAGGCCGCGGTCCGGTGCGAAGCGGGTGTGCTGGCCCGAGGTCGACATCTCTGCTCCTCTGTTCGCCGTCCGCTATCGATGCTGCCACCCGGACGGGCGCGGGGCATCACCCGCGCGCCGCGGACTGCAAGCAGGATCACTGTGGCCGGGCCGTTCCTGCCGTCGGACCCGGGCCTTACACTGGCAGGTACGGTTCTGGCACTCGTGTGTTCAGAGTGCCAAAGCCGGGGCCCGCCAGTGGGGTCCGCAGCGAGACACACGGACACATGTCACATCGGACAACGTGCGAAGACGGAGGTGCGTGCCCCATGGCCGGTGAGGTCCGCCAGCTCGACGACCGCAAGCTCGCGGTCCTTCGCGCCATCGTCCAGGACTACGTGGGCACCGAGGAGCCGGTCGGTTCCAAGGCTCTCGTGGAGCGGCACAGCCTGGGCGTGTCCCCGGCCACCGTCCGCAACGACATGGCGGCGCTGGAGGAGGACGGCTACATCCACCAGCCGCACACCAGCGCCGGGCGGATCCCCACCGACAAGGGGTACCGCCTGTTCGTCGACCGGCTGGCCGAGGTCAAGCCGATGAGCGCGCCCGAGCGGCGGGCGATCCGGCACTTCCTGGACGGCGCGGTCGACCTGGACGACGTGGTCGCCCGGACGGTCCGGCTGCTCGCCCAGCTCACCCGGCAGGTCGCGGTGGTCCAGTACCCCTCGCTCTCCCGGTCCACCGTGCGCCACATCGAACTGGTGGCGCTGGCCCCGGCCAAGGTGATGCTCGTCCTGATCACCAACACCGGCCGGGTCGAGCAGCGGCTCGTGGACTGCCCGGGCACGGTCGGCGAGACCGTCCTGGCGGACCTGCGCGCCAAGATCAACACCAGGGCCGTCGGGCAGCGCCTGCCCGAGGTCCCGGAGCTGCTGGACGAGCTGCCGTCCCAGTTCGAGGCGGCCGACCGGCCGGCCGTCACCACCGTCCTGGCGACGCTCTTCGAGGCGCTCGCCGAGCAGAACGAGGAGCGGATCATGCTGGCCGGCACGGCCAACCTGACCCGCTTCGGGCACGACTTCCCGCTCACCATCCAGCCGGTGCTGGAGGCGCTGGAGGAGCAGGTCGTCCTGCTCCGCCTCCTGGGTGAGACGGCCGACGCCGGGATGACGGTCCGGATCGGCCGGGAGAACGCGTACGAAGGGCTCAATTCCACCTCGATCGTCTCCGTGGGCTACGGTTCGGGCGACGAGAGCGTGGCCAAGCTGGGTGTGATCGGTCCGACCCGGATGGACTACCCGGGCACAATGGGGGCGGTGCGAGCGGTGGCACGGTACGTGGGCCAGATCCTGGCCGAGTCGTAGGAACGGCCACCATCGGACATCCGATGGTGGTACCAGTCGCAAGCACTTCAACAGGCGGAACAAGCGGAGCATTTGGTGGCCACGGACTACTACGCGGTACTCGGCGTCCGACGGGATGCGGGGCAGGACGAGATCAAGAAGGCGTTCCGGCGCCTGGCACGCGAACTGCACCCGGACGTCAACCCGGACCCGAAGACGCAGGAGCGGTTCAAGGAGATCAACGCCGCCTACGAGGTGCTCTCCGATCCGCAGAAGCGTCAGGTCTACGACCTCGGCGGCGACCCCCTGTCGCCCAACGGCGGCGGTGCGGGCGGCTTCGGCGCGGGCGCGGCGGGCTTCGGCTTCTCCGACATCATGGACGCCTTCTTCGGCGCCGCCTCCGGCCAGCGCGGCCCGCGCTCCCGGACCAGGCGCGGCCAGGACGCCATGATCCGGCTGGAGATCACCCTGGAGGAGGCCGCCTTCGGCACCACCAAGGAACTCCAGGTCGACACGGCCGTCACCTGCACCACCTGCAGCGGCGAGGGCGCGGCCCCCGGTACCTCCGCGCAGACCTGTGACATGTGCCGCGGCAAGGGCGAGGTCTCCCAGGTCACCCGGTCCTTCCTGGGCCAGGTCATGACCTCCCGCCCCTGCCCGCAGTGCCAGGGCTTCGGCACCGTCGTGCCGACCCCGTGCCCGGAGTGCGCCGGCGACGGCCGCGTCCGCGCCCGCCGCACGCTGACCGTCAAGATCCCGGCCGGTGTCGACAACGGCACCCGGATCCAGCTGGCCGGCGAGGGCGAGGTCGGCCCCGGCGGAGGCCCCGCCGGCGACCTCTACGTCGAGATCGCCGAGACCAGCCACACGGTGTTCCAGCGGCGCGGCGACGACCTGCACTGCACCGTCACCATCCCGATGACGGCCGCCTCGCTCGGCACCCAGGTGCCGCTGCAGACTCTGGACGGGCTGGAGGAGGTCGACATCCGGCCCGGCACCCAGTCGGGCCAGTCGATCCCGCTGCACGGCCGCGGCATCACCCACCTGCGCGGCGGCGGCCGGGGCGACCTGATAGTGCATGTCGAGGTGCAGACGCCCACCAAGCTCGACGCCGAGCAGGAGGAGCTGCTGCGCCGCCTCGCGGTGCTGCGCGGCGAGGAACGGCCCTCGGGCCAGTTCGCGCCGGGCCAGCAGGGGCTGTTCTCCCGCCTGAAGGACGCCTTCAACGGCCGCTGACCGCACCGGCGCCCGGTGACCCGGACGGGGTCACCGGGCGCCGTCGTTCCACCGCACAGAGACCTCAGGGAACCCCCATGACCGCGCCCGTGTTCGTCGTCGAGACCACGCAGCTCGCCACCGCCGCCCCCGGCGCGGTGGTCCGGCTGGACGGTCCGGAGGGGCGGCACGCCGCCGCCGTGAAGCGGCTGGAGCCCGGCGAGGCGGTGACCCTCGCGGACGGGCTGGGCCTCGGCGTGGACGGCACGGTGGCGGCGGTGCACGGCAAGGACGCCGTCGACGTGACGGTGGCCGCCGTCCGGCGGGAGCCCGAGCCGTCGCCGCGGATCGTCGTCGTCCAGGCGCTGCCCAAGGGCGACCGCGGCGAGCTGGCCGTGGAGACCATGACCGAGGTCGGCGTGGACGTGGTGATCCCCTGGGCCGCCTCGCGCTGCATCACCCAGTGGAAGGGCGAGCGCGGCGCCAAGGCGCTCGCCAAGTGGCGGGCCACCGCCCGCGAGGCGGGCAAGCAGTCCCGCCGGCTGCGCTTCCCCGAGGTCCGCGAGCCGGTGACCACCCGGCAGCTGGCGCCCGTCCTGGCCGGTGCCGCGCTCGCCGCGGTGCTGCACGAGGAGGGCGCCGAGCCGCTGGCCGGTGCCGCCCTGCCGACGGGCGGGGACATCGTGCTGGTGGTCGGCCCCGAGGGCGGGGTCTCCCCGGACGAGCTGGCCGCCTTCGCCGAGGCCGGCGCCAGGCCGTACCGGCTCGGCCCGTCGGTGCTGCGCACCTCGACGGCGGGCGTGGCCGCCGGCGCCCTGCTGCTGGGCCGCACCGGCCGCTGGAGCTGAGCCGCCGGGCGCCGGGGCGCCCGCCCACGGGCCCGGCGGCGTGGAGGGGTGTCCCCCACACGGGTCGGCTGTTGCGGAAAACCCGGGTGCATCGTGTGCGGACCTGCCTAGGCTGACCGTGTGAGCGAATCTCCGAGCACCCCTGCCGGCGCCTACCTGCGCCACCCGCATCTGCACGGTGACCTGGTCACCTTCGTGGCCGAGAACGACGTCTGGCTCGCCCCGCTGGACGGCGGCCGGGCCTGGCGGCTGACGGCCGATCACGTCCCGGTCCGAAGGCCGCGGTTCTCCCCGGACGGGCGGTACATCGCCTTCACCTCCACCCGGGACGGCGCGCCCGAGGTGCACCTCGCGCCGGTGGACGGCGGCCCGTCCCGGCGGTTGACGTACTGGGGCAGCGACCAGACCCAGGTGCAGGGCTGGACGGCCGACGGCCGCCCGATCGCCACCACCACCGCCGGTCAGGCCACCCTGCGCCGCACCTGGGCGCACGCCGTGCCGCTGGACGGCGGCGAGCCGGTCCGGCTGCCGTACGGGCCGGTCGGGGGCCTGGCGTTCGAGCCGGACGGCACGGGGGCGTCCCCGGCCGGAGGCGGGGGGAGGGTGCTGCTGGTCTCAGCGAACAACCGGGACCCGGCCTGGTGGAAGCGGTACCGGGGCGGCCAGGCCGGCAAGCTCTGGATCGGCCGCGACGAGTTCGTCCGCGTCCACGAGGAGCTGGACGGACAGCTCGACTCCCCGCTCTGGGTCGGCGTGCCGGGCGCGTCCAGGATCGCCTTCCTCTCGGACCACGAGGGCGTCGGCGAGCTGTACTCCAGCCTCCCGGACGGCACCGACCTGCGCCGTCACACCACCTCCCCGGAGGGCTTCTACGCCCGCAACGCCGCCACCGACGGCACCCGGGTGGTCTGGCACCGGGCCGGTGACCTCTGGCTGCTGGACAACCTGGACGGCCCGGACAGTCCGGACGGCACGGGCGGGCCCGACGGCGCCGGGCCGCGCCGGCTGGACGTCCGGCTGGCGGGGCCGCGGGCCGGGCGACGGCCGCGCCCGGTCCCGGCCGCGCACTGGCTGGAGAGCGCCGCGCCCGACCGCACCGGCCGGGCCGGCGCCGTCGTGGTCCGCGGCACCGTGCACTGGCTGACCCACCGGGAGGGCCCCGCCCGGGTGCTGGACGAGACGCCCGGCGTGCGCGGCCGGCTGGCCCGGGTGGTGCCGGGCGAGGACGGCGGGCAGGGCGTGCTCTGGGTGACCGACGCCGAGGGCGACGACGCGCTGGAGTACGCGCCGGCCGTGCTGGGCGCCGAGCGCCGCCGGCTGGCCGCCGGGCAGCTCGGCCGGGTCCGCGCCCTGGTGGTCTCGCCGGACGGCAAGCAGGCGGCGGTCGGCTCGCACGACGGCCGGGTGCTGCTGGTCACGCTCGCCGACGGTGTCGTGCACGAGCTGGCCCTCAGCACGGACGGCGAGGTCAGCGGGCTGACGTTCAGCCCGGACTCGGCCTGGCTGGCCTGGTCGCAGCCGGCGGCGGGCCTGGGCGCCTTCTCGTTGCGGCAGATCGCGCTGGCCAACCTGGCCACCCGGACGGTCGGCGAGGTCACCCCGGCACGGTTCTTCGACAGCTCGCCGGCGTTCACCGCCGACGGCAAGCACCTGGCGTTCCTCTCGGTGCGCAACTTCGACCCGGTCTACGACTCGCACGTCTTCGACCTGTCGTTCCCCAACGGCTGCCGCCCCTACCTGGTCACGCTGGCCGCCGACACGCCGTCCCCGTTCGGGCCGCAGCGGGCCGGTCGCCCGGTCGGCGGCGAGGAGGACGAGCCGAGGGGAAAGAAGGCGGACGGCGAGGAGGGCACCGCCGACGCTCCGCCGGCCACCCGGGTCGACCTGGACGGCATCGCCGACCGGATCATCCCCTTCCCGGTCGAGGGCGGCCGGTTCGGCTCGCTGAAGGCGGCCAAGGACGGCGTGCTCTGGACGAGGATCCCGCTGATCGGCGAACTCGGCGACGAGGCGGCCTCGCTGGAGGACGAGCGACCGCGCCCGGCGCTGGAGCGGTTCGACTTCCGCAAGCGCCGCGCCGAGCAACTGGTCGACGGCCTGGACGGGTTCGCGGTCAGCGGCGACGGCTCCCGGCTGGCCGTCCTGGACGAGGGCGAGCTGCGGATCGTCCCCGCCGACCACAAGGCGGCCGGTGAGGACGACGAGATCGACGTCGACCTCGCCCGGCTGCGGGTCACCGTCGACCCGGAGGCCGAGTGGCGGCAGATGTACGACGAGAACGGCCGCCTGATGCGCGACAACTTCTGGCGCCCGGACCTCGCCGGTGTCGACTGGGCCGGCGTGCTGGCGCGCTACCGGCCGCTGGTGGAGCGGCTCGGCTCCAAGGACGACCTGGTGGACCTCCTCTGGGAGGTGCACGGCGAGCTGGGCACCTCGCACGCCTACGTCATCGCGCACGGCGTCCACACCGAGGCGGCCCGCCGCCAGGGGAAGCTCGGCGCCGACCTGGTCAAGGACGGCGACGTCTGGCGGATCGCCCGGATCCTGCCCGGAGAGTCCTCCGACCCGCGGGCCCGCTCGCCGCTGGCCGCGCCGGGCGCCGCGGTCCGACCGGGCGACGCGATCCTCGCCGTCAACGGCCGCCCGGTCGACCCGGTCACCGGCCCGGCGCCGCTGCTGGCCGGCACCGCCGGGCAGCCGGTCGAGCTGACCGTGGCCGGCAAGGACGGCACCGACCAGCGCCACCCGGTGGTCGTCCCGCTCGCCGACGACGAGCCGCTGCGCTACCACGACTGGGTGGCCGGCCGCCGGTCCGCCGTCCGCGAGCTGTCCGGCGGCCGGCTCGGCTACCTGCACGTCCCCGACATGCAGGTGGCCGGCTGGGCACAGATCCACCGCGACCTGCGGTCGGAGATGGCCAAGGAGGGCGTGATCGTCGACATCCGGGAGAACCGCGGCGGCCACACCTCGCAGCTGGTGATCGAGAAGCTGGCCCGCCGGATCGTCGGCTGGGACGTCGCCCGGGACATCGCCAGCCCGGTGCCGTACCCCGCGGACGCCCCGCGCGGGCCGGTGGTGGCGCTGGCCGACGAGTACTCCGGCTCGGACGGCGACATCGTCAACGCCGCGATCCAGGCACTGAAGATCGGCCCGGTGGTCGGCACCCGGACGTGGGGCGGGGTGATCGGCATCGACAGCCGGTACAGCCTGGTCGACGGCACCCTGGTCACCCAGCCCAAGTACGCCTTCTGGCTGGAGGGCTACGGCTGGGGCGTGGAGAACCACGGCGTCGACCCGGACGTCGAGGTGCCGATCGCGCCGCACCAGCACGCGGCCGGGGAGGACCCGCAGCTCGCCGAGGGCGTCCGGATCGCCCTGGCCGCGCTGGCCGGGAGCCCGGCCAGGACGGCGCCTCCGCTGCCCTGGGCGTAGCGGCCGGAGGCCGCGCGCAGCGCTGCGGAGTGGGAGGCCGTCCGGACGGCATCCCACTCCGGGGCTGGGTAGGATGCGGGGCTGTTCTTGATCAAGTCCGATCGTCGGCCGATCGACAGCTCACGGGGGAGCACATGGCACAGGGCTATCCGCAGCCGCAGTACGGCGGGCAACAGCCGTACGGGCAACAGCAGTACGGGCAGCAGCCGGGGTACGGGCAGCCGCCGTACGGCCAGCCACAGCCGTACGGGCAGCAGCCGGGGTACGGCCAGCAGCAGTACGGGCAGCAATCGCCATACGGCCAGCAGCCGCAGCAGTACGGGCAGCCGCAGCAGTACGGCCGGCCGCCGGCCCACGGGAACCCCTACGGCGGGCAGCCCCAAGGGCAGCAGCACCCCTACGCCGGGCGCGTGCCCAGGCCGAAGGAGGCGAGCGGCTTCCGGCGCTTCCCCGCCATCGTCATCGACTGCCTGCTCGCGGTCGTCCTGGGCTTCGTCGCGGCCAAGGCCGCCGGCGGCCCGAAGACCGTCCACACCGGTGCCTACCTCGGCGCCCTGCTCGGCGTCGGCTTCGGCGTCTCCTACGTCAACCAGGTGCTGCTCGCCCGGCTCACCGGCTTCAGCGTGGGCAAGGGGGTCATGGCCCTCCGGGTGATCCGCAAGAAGGACGTCAGCCGGCCGCACACCTGGCGGCTCACCAAACGCTGGATGATCGGCTTCGTCATCCTCGCGATCTCGCTGCTCACCGAGGACTTCGAGGACGAGGGCGAGGTCCTCGCGGTCCGCGTGGTCCGCTGGAAGCACCTGCGCGAGTACCAGCAGGCGACCGGCCGGCTCGGCTAGCATGCGGCCGTACGCCCCGACCGACACCGTGCGACACGACACCGTGAGACACCGCGAGGAGACCCCGATGGCCGGCGAGCCGCAGCCCGACTGCCTGTTCTGCAAGATCGTGGCCGGCGAGATCCCGGCCACCGTGGTGCGCAAGACCGAGCGCATCCTCGCCTTCCGGGACATCGCCCCGAAGGCCCCGACCCACGTCCTGGTCATCCCGCACGTCCACTACCCGAACGCCGCCGAACTGGCCGCCGCCGAGCCGCAGATCGCCGGCGAGCTGCTGGCCGAGGCCGGCCGGGTCGCCGAGGACGAGGGCATCAAGGACTACCGGCTGATCTTCAACACCGGCGCCGGCGCGGGCCAGACCGTCTTCCACGCCCACGTCCACGTGCTCGGCGGGATCCCGATGACCGAGCGCATGGTCTGACCGGCGTGTCCCAGCGCGAACTCGTCGTCCTCGGCACCGCCAGCCAGGTGCCGACCCGGCACCGCAACCACAACGGTTACCTGCTGCGCTGGGACGGCGAGGGCCTGCTGTTCGACCCCGGCGAGGGCACCCAGCGGCAGATGCTGCACGCCGGGGTCTCCGCCACCCAGATCACCCGGATCGCCGTCACGCACTTCCACGGAGACCACAGCCTGGGGCTCGCCGGGGTGATCCAGCGGATCAACCTGGACCGCGTCCCGCAGCCGGTGGACGTCTACTTCCCGGCGTCCGGGGAGGTCTACTTCGAGCGGCTGCGGTACGCCACCGCCTACCACGAGACGGCCGTGCTGCGCCCCCGCCCGATCGAGGAGCGCGGCCCGCTGCCCGTCCCCGGTGCCCGTTTCGCGCTGGACGCCGTCCGGCTCTCGCACCCGGTCGAGTCCTTCGGCTACCGGCTCACCGAGCCGGACGGCCGCCGGCTGGTGCCCGAGCGCCTCGCCGCCCTCGGCATCGCCGGGCCGGACGTCGGCCGCCTCCAGCACCGGGGCGCGATCGAGGTGGACGGCGTGCGCGTCACCCTGGACCAGGTCAGCGAGCCCCGGCTCGGCCAGAAGTTCGCCTTCGTGATGGACACCCGGCTCTGCGAGGGCGTCCACGAACTCGCCGAGGGCGCCGACCTGCTGGTCATCGAGTCGACGTTCACCGACGCCGACGTCCGGCTCGCCGAGGACCACGGTCACCTGACCGCCGGCCAGGCCGCCAAGGTCGCCGCCGAGGCCGGCGCGCAGACCCTGGTGCTGACCCACTTCTCGCAGCGCTACCCGGACCTCGGCCAGCACCTCGCCGACGCCCGCAAGCACTTCGACGGCACCATCGTGCTCGCCGAGGACCTCGCCAGGGTGCCCGTCCCGCCCCGGCGCCGGCCGTGACCGGACGGGGCGGAGCCGTGGGCGGCCCGTGAACGGTGCGGAAAACCGCTCGCGCCGCCCCGCGATCTGCCGGAGCATCGTCGGGTGCGGCCCCGCCGCCCGCCGCAGCGATCACGTGCGCGGCGTACCCTGGTGCCCCGGAGAGACCGAGCGGCCCACGAGACACGGATGGGATGAGGCAGGCCCAGCGCCGACCTATGAGTGACACATCGCAGACCCGTACGAACGGACAGTCGCGCCCCGAACCGGCGGACGACGGCCGCACCAGCGCCCGGATCGTCATCCCCGAGAAGCACCCGATGGTCACCCTGCTCGGCACCGCGGACTCGCTGCTCCGGGTGATCGAGCGGGGCTTCCCCGCCGCCGACATCCACGTCCGCGGCAACGAGGTGACCGCCACCGGAGAGCGCGCCGAGGTCACCCTCGTCCAGCAGCTCTTCAACGAGATGATGCTGGTGCTGCGCACCGGCCAACCCCTGACGGAGGACTCCGTGGAGCGCTCCATCGCCATGCTCCGGAGCGCCGTGGACGACCCGGACAGCCCGGCGCCGTCCCAGGTGTTCACCGCGAACATCCTGTCCAACCGGGGCCGCACCATCCGCCCCAAGACCCTCAACCAGCAGCGCTACGTCGACGCGATCGACAAGCACACGATCGTCTTCGGCCTCGGCCCGGCCGGTACCGGCAAGACCTACCTCGCGATGGCCAAGGCCGTCCAGGCCCTCCAGGCCAAGGAGGTCAACCGGATCATCCTGACCCGCCCGGCCGTCGAGGCGGGGGAGCGGCTGGGCTTCCTGCCCGGCACCCTCTACGAGAAGATCGACCCGTACCTGCGCCCGCTCTACGACGCGCTGCACGACATGATGGACCCGGACTCCATCCCGCGCCTGATGGCGGCCGGCACCATCGAGGTCGCGCCGCTCGCCTACATGCGCGGCCGCACCCTCAACGACGCCTTCATCATCCTGGACGAGGCCCAGAACACCTCGCCCGAGCAGATGAAGATGTTCCTCACCCGCCTCGGCTTCAACTCCCGGGTGGTCGTCACCGGCGACACCAGCCAGATCGACCTCCCGGGCGGCACCCGCAGCGGTCTCAAGGTCGTCCAGGAGATCCTGGCCGACGTGCCCGACATCCACTTCTCCGTCCTCACCAGCACCGACGTGGTCCGCCACAAGCTGGTCGGCCGGATCGTGGACGCGTACGAGCGCTGGGACGCCCTCCAGGAGGCCGGGGAGAGCGCACCACGGCCCTCCCGCAAGTCCGGCGAGCGGCGCCCCGGCAAGCCGGCCGCACCGCGCGCACCCCGTCAGTCCCATCGCACCGAAAGCTGAGTAACCAGCCCGTCATGTCGATCGACATCGCCAACGAGTCCGGTTGGGACGCCGATGAGGAAGCCATCCTCGACGTCGCCCGCTACGCACTGGACAAGATGCGGATCCACCCGCAGTCCGAACTGTCCGTGATCCTGGTGGACGGTGCGGCGATGGAGGAGCTGCACATCCAGTGGATGGACCTCCCGGGCCCCACCGACGTGATGTCCTTCCCCATGGACGAGCTGCGCCCCGGCAAGGAGGGCGAGGAGCTGCCGCAGGGCCTGCTCGGCGACATCGTGCTCTGCCCCGAGGTCGCGGAGCAGCAGGGCAAGGCGGCCCCGTCCCAGCACTCGATGGACGAGGAGCTGCAGCTGCTCACCGTCCACGGCGTGCTGCACGTGCTCGGCTACGACCACGAGGAGCCGGACGAGGAGGAGGAGATGTTCGGCCTCCAGAAGGCGATCCTCGACGGCTGGCGGGCCGGCCGCGGCCTCGGCGGCATCTCGCCGGCCCCCACCACCCACTGAGCGCGGAGCCCGACCCCTGTGAGTGGTGAGAGTACGAGCTTCATCCTGGGTGCCGTGCTGCTGGTCGTCCTCGGCTGGCTGGCCGCGTGCGCCGAGGCGGGCATCTCCCGGGTCTCCCGGTTCCGTGCGGAGGAGGCGGTCCGGGCCGGGCGGCGCGGCTCGGCCCGGCTGCTGACGCTGGCCTCCGACCCGATCCGCTACCTCAACCTGGCGACCCTGATCCGGGTGGCCAGCGAGATGGCGGCGGCCGTCCTGGTCACCGTGGTCTGCGTGCGGAACCTGGAGACCACCTGGCAGGCCGTGCTGCTGGCGTTCGGCGTGATGGTGCTGGTCTCCTTCGTGGCGGTCGGCGTCTCGCCGCGCACGATCGGCCGCCAGCACCCGCTGACCACCGCCACCGCGGCCTCCTTCGTGCTGCTGCCGCTGGCCGGCGTGCTCGGCCCGATCCCGCGGCTGCTGATCCTGCTCGGCAACGCGCTGACCCCCGGCAAGGGCTACCGCGAGGGGCCGTTCGCCTCCGAGGCGGAGCTGCGCGCCCTGGTCGACCTCGCCGAGAAGAACGACGTGATCGAGGACGAGGAGCGCCGGATGGTGCACTCCGTCTTCGAGCTGGGCGACACCATCGTCCGCGAGGTGATGGTGCCGCGCACCGACCTCGTGATGATCGAGCGGCACAAGACCGTCCGTCAGGCGCTCACCCTGGCGCTGCGTTCCGGTTTCTCGCGCATCCCGGTGGTGGGCGACAACGAGGACGACGTGGTCGGCATCATCTACCTCAAGGACCTCGTCCGCCGCACCCACATCAACCGGGAGGCGGAGTCCGAGGAGGTCGGGAACGTGATGCGGCCGGCCGTCTTCGTCCCGGACTCCAAGCCGGCCGGCGACCTGCTGCGCGAGATGCAGCAGCGCCGCTCGCACGTCGCGATCGTGATCGACGAGTACGGCGGCACCGCCGGGCTGGTCACCATCGAGGACGTCCTGGAGGAGATCGTCGGGGAGATCACCGACGAGTACGACCGGGAGATCGCGCCGGTCGAGGACCTCGGCGACGGCTCGTACCGGATCACCGCCCGGCTGCTGGTCGAGGACCTCGGCGAGCTGTTCGGCATCGAGCTGGAGGACGAGGACGTCGAGACCGTCGGCGGTCTGCTCGCCAAGCACCTCGGCCGGGTGCCGATCCCGGGCTCGGCCTGCGAGATCCCGCTGCCGGAGGACGCCGCCACCGACCTGACCGCGATCCGCCTCACCGCGGAGAGCTCGGCCGGGCGCCGCAACCGGATCGGCTCGATGGTGGCCCTCCCGGTCCGCCGGGCGTCCCTGGCGGACGCGGAGACCGGCGAATAGGCCGGCGAGTAGCGTCCGGGCTCCGGCCGAACGACCATGGGTACATGAGTCATCTACTGCGTGCGGAGTACGGCCCGCAGGGTCGGTCGGCCGGGGCGAAGTCCTGGCACGTCGTCCGGGCCGCCGAACCCGCGACGGCCCTCTGCGGCCGCACCATGGACACCGACGCCGAGACCCGGGCGGAGGAGGAGTGGGGCACCGGGCTGCGCTGCTGCCAGCAGTGCGGCTCGCTGTACATGCACGAGGTGCCCCACATGCAGGGGAGCCATCCCTACAGCTGACCGGCCCGGCCGTGCGCCGCTCCGTGGGCGGAGCAGCGTGGGTGGAGGCCGTCTGACGTCCCATGGTGGAGGTCACCATGAAGCTGCAAGACGAACTGCCCGTCGACCACAAACTCCTCATGGTCTGGCGGATCGGAGCGGGGCTCGGCGGAGTCTTCCTGATCGTGTTCGGGATCCTCGGACTGCTGGACCACCCGGGTTTCCTGTCCACCCACGGCGACCACATCGCCGGGCTCTCGACCAACGGGGCGCTGAGCATCCTCTCCATCGTGGTGGGCGCCATCCTGGTCGGCGGGGCCGTCATCGGGGGGAACTTCGCCTCCAACCTGAACATGGTGGTCGGCGGGCTCTTCGTGCTCTCCGGCTTCTACGGCCTGGCGGTGCTCGGCCGGCCGGAAGCGAACATCCTCAACTTCCGGATGTCCAACGTGATCTTCGCGTTCATCTTCGGCATGGTCGTGGTGACCTTCGGCATGTACGGCCGGGTCAGCAGCCACCTGCCGCACGACAACCCGTACTGGCGACAGCGGTCGGCGGACGAGGAGCCGATGCCGTCCGGTCCCAAGACCTTCGTCAAGGTGATGCGGCCCGGGCCGCCGAACCCGATCGGCCACTGAGCCCGGCCCGCCCCGTGGCCTGGCCCCGGGCCTATGCTCGGCGGCATGAGTGACATCGTCGAGCTCGACCCCGAAGACAAGAAGATCATCACCCTGGCCCGCTCCGCCCGCGCCCGCAACGGCGTCGCGGAGGGGGCCGCGGTGCGTGACGAGACCGGGCGCACCTACGTGGCCGGGACGGTCGCGCTGGAGTCGCTGCGGCTCAGCGCGCTGCAGACGGCGGTGGCGATGGCGGTGGCCAGCGGTGCGAGGTCGCTGGAGGCGGCGGCCGTGGTGAGCGAGGCCGGCGAGCCGGCCGAGGCCGACCTGGCCGCGGTGCGGGACCTCGGCGGGGCCGGGACGCCGGTGCTGCTGGCCGGGCCGGACGGGGCCCTGAAGGTGGCGGCCGAGGCCCGCTGAGCGGTACGGCGTGCCGAGCGGCCCGGCCCGCCGGGCGGTACGGCGTTCGGAGCGCCCGGGGCGGAAACCCCGGGCGCTCCGCCGTGCGTGATGCCGCCTGCGATGCCGTGTGGGATGCCGCCTGGGAAACAGCCCTCGATACCGCCCTCGGCGCCGGCTCCGATACGCCTTCGATGCCGTCTGCGTTCGGCAGATAATCTCACCGGGAGTGGGTTGCGGTGAGGGGGCTGGGGAGATGGGGCCGTACGCGTTCTTCGCGGGGCTGCTGCTGGGCGTGATGGGCATGGGCAAGTGGCAGGAGACCGGCTCGCCGTTCTGGCTCTGGGGTTCGGTGGCCTTCCTGCTGCTGGTGCTGATCATGGGATTGGCCTCGCTCGGCGGCGGCGACAAGGGCTGATCGGACGCCGTTCGGACGGCCGCGTCCGTCGCGCTCCCGGTGATCAGGGAGAATGGAGCGCATGAGTGCCCCTTCCTCCTCGTACCGCTCCGGCTTCGCGTGCTTCGTCGGCCGGCCCAACGCGGGCAAGTCGACCCTGACCAACGCCCTGGTGGGGACGAAGGTCGCGATCACCTCCGACCGTCCGCAGACCACCCGGCACACCGTGCGCGGCATCGTGCACCGCCCCGACGCCCAGCTCGTCCTGGTCGACACCCCCGGTCTGCACAAGCCGCGCACCCTGCTCGGCGAGCGTCTCAACGACCTGGTCCGCTCCACCTGGGCCGAGGTCGACGTGATCGGCTTCTGCCTGCCCGCCGACCAGAAGCTCGGCCCCGGCGACAAGTTCATCGCCAAGGAACTCGCCGAGATCAAGAAGACCCCCAAGGTGGCCATCGTCACCAAGACCGACCTGGTCGACTCCAAGCGGCTGGCCGAGCAGCTGATCGCCATCCATCAGCTGGGCGTCGAGCTGGGCATCGAGTGGGCCGAGATCATCCCGGTCTCGGCCGTCGGCGACAAGCAGGTGGACCTGGTCGCCGAGCTGATCACCAAGCTGCTCCCGGAGGGCATGCCGCTCTACCCGGACGGTGACCTCACCGACGAGCCCGAGCAGATCATGGTCGCCGAGCTGATCCGCGAGGCGGCGCTGGAGGGCGTCCGGGACGAGCTGCCGCACTCGCTGGCCGTGGTGGTCGAGGAGATGATCCCGCGCGAGGGCCGCCCCGCGGACCGTCCGCTGCTGGACATCCACGCCAACGTCTACATCGAGCGGCAGAGCCAGAAGGCGATCGTGATCGGCGCCAAGGGCTCCCGGCTCAAGCACGTCGGGACCACCGCCCGCAAGCACATCGAGGCGCTGCTCGGCACGCCGGTCTACCTGGACCTGCACGTCAAGGTGGCCAAGGACTGGCAGCGGGACCCGAAGCAGCTGCGCAAGCTGGGCTTCTGACCTGCCCGGACCACGGCACAGGGCCCGCCCGGACGTCTCCGGGCGGGCCTTCGCCGTCCGGTCGGGACCTTCCGTCGGGCCCGGGCCCCCGCACCCCGGCCCGAGGGCCTACGCACCCTCGCGCAGCACCAGCGAGACCAGCTCCCGTTGCGAGTCGGTGAGCTTGGGGTCGGCGCAGTGCACCGTCCGGCCGTCGACCGTGATCTCGTAGTGGAATCCGTCCGGCACCCCGTACGAGGGCGACCGCAGCCCGCCCGCGACGGCTTCGCGGGCGAGCGCGTGCACGTGCGGGGCGTCCGTCCGCTCGGTGGTGTCGAGCTCCGCGTGGAGGGCGCGCCCCGCAAGGCCGCCGGTCCGGGTCACCTGGATACGCATGGTGTCCATGGTGCTACGCAGGGATGGTTGTTTGCCGGGCTTTTTCCGGACCTTGACCTTTGCGGTCTCAAGCCCGGCTCAAGCCCGGCTCAACGTCGGCTCAACGGGCTCAGGCGGTGCTGATGCCGACCTTCGCCCAGGCCGCCGTCACCGTGTCGGCCACCGAGGGCTCGGGGTAGCGGGCCTTGGCGGCCGCCACGGTGGCCCGGGCGAAGGCGGTGAAGCCGGCGTCGGACGGCAGCCGCCGGCCGGTCAGCGTGTCGTACCAGATCCGCCCGGCCCGTTCCCAGGCCGGCCCGCCGAGCGCGGTGGCCAACAGGTAGAACGCGTGGTTGGGGATGCCGGAGTTGATGTGCACGCCGCCGTTGTCCTGGGCGGTTCGCACGTAGTCGCGCAGGTGGGCCGGCTGCGGGTCCTTGCCGAGCCGGGGGTCGTCGTACGCGGTGCCGGGCGCCTTCATCGAGCGCAGCGCCACGCCCTGCACCCCGGGGGCGAGCAGCCCGGCGCCGATCAGCCAGTCCGCGTCGGCGGCGTCCTGGTGGAGCGCGTACTGCTTGACCAGCGAGCCGAAGACGTCGGAGACGGACTCGTTGAGCGCTCCGGACTGCCCGCTGTACTCCAGGCCCGCGGTGAACTGCGTGACGCCGTGGGTGAGTTCGTGGCCGATGACGTCGATGCAGGCGGTGAAGTCGCCGAACACCTCGCCGTCGCCGTCCCCGAAGACCATCCGCCGGCCGTCCCAGAAGGCGTTGTCGTAGTGCAGGCCGTAGTGCACGGTGGCGTCCAGGCGCAGGCCCTGGTCGTCGATCGAGCGGCGCCCGTACGCGTCGGCGAAGAGCTCGAAGGTGGCGCCGAGGCCGTCGTAGGCGTGGTTGACGGACTCGTCCTGGACTGGGCTCTGGCCCTCGCTGCGGACGGTGCGGCCGGGCAGTCGTTCGGTGTGGCCGGCGTCCCCGATCACCCGGTCCAGGCGGCCGGTGGCGGGTGGGGCGGGGACGGCGGTGAGGCGGGCCGTGCGGTGCACGGCATCCAGGGCGAGGGAGCGGGCGGCGGGCTCGTGACCGTCCTCGGCGAGGCGGTCCAGGACGTAGGGCGGAACGATCGCGCAGAGCGCCGGTTCAGCGGTCATGTGGCCAAGAGTGAGGCAAGCATGACGTGTTGTCACCGGCGCGGACGGAAGTCGCTCCGTCTCAAGGGGTGGAATGTCCGCCCGGCTCACTTCGGGGGCGCGCGGTCCTCGGTTACGCTGGACGACATCATGCGCAACGGGCTGCTTCTTCTTAGCTGCCGCGTCGAGGGCCTGTAGTCCACCAGGGCCGGCTCCCTCGCCGCGGGGACTGTGCTGTGCGCGTAGTAATCCTGCGGCCCAACGAGGGGCCGCGAGCGGCAGCAGGCCGGCCAGTCGGGTGTCCACCTCACCCCGACACGCCCCGCATCACAGGAAGCCGAGAGTCACCTCCATGACCGAGCAGAGCTCCGCCGCGTCCATCCCCGCCGGTCGCGCGTTCGTCGACCGTCCGACCCCGATCACCGCCGCGACCGTGCGCCAGCAGCCCGCGGGCATGCGGCACGGGCGCTACCTGCCGTTCGGCACCGTCGACCTGCCGGACCGCACCTGGCCGTCGCAGGTGATCACCAAGGCGCCGCGCTGGCTCTCCACCGACCTGCGGGACGGCAACCAGGCGCTGATCGACCCGATGTCCCCGGCCCGCAAGCGCAAGATGTTCGACCTGCTGGTGACGATGGGCTACAAGGAGATCGAGGTCGGCTTCCCCTCCTCCGGTGCCACCGACCACGCCTTCGTACGCTCGCTGATCGAGGAGGGGGCGATCCCGGAGGACGTCACCATCTCGGTGCTGACGCAGGCCCGCGAGGAGCTGATCGAGAAGACCGTCGAGTCGCTGGTCGGCGCCCCGCGCGCCACCGTCCACCTGTACAACGCGACGGCGCCGCTGTTCCGCCGGGTGGTGTTCCGCAACGACCGGGCGGCCACCCGGGCGATCGCCACCGAGGGCACCCGGCTGGTGATGGAGTACGCGGAGAAGCTGCTGGGCGATGACACCGTCTTCGGCTACCAGTACTCGCCGGAGATCTTCGTCGACACCGAGCTGGACTTCGCGCTGGAGGTCTGTGAGGCGGTGATGGACGTCTGGGAGCCGGGCGAGGGGCGCGAGATCATCCTGAACCTGCCGGCCACCATCGAGCGGGCGACCCCGAACGTCCAGGCGGACCAGTTCGAGTGGATGTCCCGCAACCTGTCGCGCCGCGAGCACGTCTGCCTGTCGGTGCACCCGCACAACGACCGCGGCACCGCCGTCGCCTCCGCCGAGCTGGCCTACATGGCCGGCGCCGACCGGATCGAGGGCTGCCTGTTCGGCCAGGGCGAGCGGACCGGCAACGTCGACCTGGTCACCCTGGGCATGAACCTGTTCTCGCAGGGCATCGACCCGCAGATCGACTTCTCCGACATCGACGAGGTCCGCCGCACCGCCGAGTACTGCAACCAGATGGAGGTGCACCCGCGCCACCCGTACGCCGGCGACCTGGTGTACACCTCCTTCTCCGGGTCGCACCAGGACGCGATCAAGAAGGGCTTCGACGCCCTGGAGGCCGACGCCAAGGCGGCCGGCGTGCCGGTGGAGGAGCACACCTGGGGCGTGCCGTACCTGCCGATCGACCCGAAGGACGTCGGCCGGACGTACGAGGCGGTCATCCGGGTCAACAGCCAGTCCGGCAAGGGCGGCGTCGCGTACGTCCTGAAGAACGACCACAAGCTGGACCTGCCGCGCCGGATGCAGATCGAGTTCTCCCGGATCATCCAGGCCAAGACCGACGCCGAGGGCGGCGAGGTCACCCCGGCCGCGATCTGGGCGGTCTTCCAGGACGAGTACCTGCCCACCACCGACAACCCGTGGGGCCGGATCTCGCTGGCCGGTTCGCGCAGCCTGACCACCGAGGACGGCCGGGACGCGCTGACCGCCGAGGCCGTGGTCGACGGGGTGCCGGTCACCCTGGCCGGTACCGGCAACGGCCCCGTCTCCGCCTTCGCCGACGCGCTGGCCCGGATCGGCGTGGACGTCCGGGTCCTGGACTACGCCGAGCACGCGCTGAGCGAGGGCGGCGACGCCCAGGCGGCCGCGTACGTCGAGTGCGCCGTCGACGGCAAGGTGCTGTGGGGCGTCGGCATCGACGGCAACACCGTGCTGGCCTCGCTGAAGGCGATGATCAGCGCCGTCAACCGCGTGCAGCGCGGGTAGTTCGTACGAGTGGTAGCTGCCGGGCCGTCCTCCGGGGCGGCCCGGCCGCCTTTCCGGCGGCCCCGGGCGGGGGAGGGCGTACACACTGTGGCCTGCGCCACATTTTTTCGGGTCCCGGGCCGTTCGAGGTACTGACACGTGCCGGTAACCATGGCAACATCGACGCACCGGAAAGCCGGGTCGGTGGGACGGCCTCGGTGTCCGGTCGCGTGACCTGCCCATTGTTGTGCAGGCCGCCTGCCATGTCTGGGGAGTGGCGCCGTGACAGGGTTGTGGGGTGTCCGCCCGCGGTGGCGGACTGACGTTCTCGGTGACTTCTTCTGCCCGGGCTGTGGCGGGGACCGCAACTGCCGCCGGCAGCACGGCCGGCGGTGGCTGCGGTTGCTCGGTACCCCGGTGCTGCCGCTCGGCCCGGTCCTCGGCAGCGTGCAGTGCACCACCTGCCACGGCCGGTACGGGGTGGAGAGCCTGGAACAGCCCACCTGCGTCCGCCTCGGCGCGATGCTGCGCGACGCCCAGTACACGGTGGCGCTCGCCCTGCTGGCGGCCGGCGGCACCGCGCACCGGGCGGCCCGCGAGGCGGCCTGCGCGGCCGTCCGGGAGGCCGGCTTCGAGGACTGCGGCGAGGCCCAGGTGCTGGCGGCGCTGGCCGCGCTCTCCGGGCTCGGCGGGGAGCTCTACGACGCCCACGAAGTGGTGGCGCCTCCCGGCCGGAGGCTGGGGGAGGCCGGAGGCCTGGCCGTGGAGCTGCACGCGGTGCTCGAACCGCTCGCCCCGCACCTCGCCCACCAGGGGCGGGAGCGGCTGCTGCTCCAGGGCGCGGCGATCGCCCTCGCCGACGGGCGCTACCTGCCGCAGGAGCGCGAGGCGCTGGCCGCGGTCGGGCGCTGTCTGGACCTTCCGCAGGCCACGGTCGGGGTGCTGCTGGAAGCGGCGACCCGCGCCTCGCACTAGGCTCCGGCCTCCGCCTTCCGTCCCCCCAGCAGGACTCCGCAGACCCCCACAAACCGGGCCCGACCCGCCCCCGGCCGTCGGCCGGGCGGTTCCCCCACTCCCGGGCCCGCCGTGACCCGCACCCTCCGGGCACCTCCCCCACGGGCCCCGGTGCGGGCCACACGGCTGCCGCCGTTCCTGCGCGACAATGGTGGGATGTCCACACTGTTCGACGCCCGACCGCCCGTCGCAGGCCGCGAGGGCGCCGCATGAGCCTGTTCCGGGACGACGGCGTGGTGCTCCGGGCGCAGAAGCTCGGCGAGGCCGACCGGATCATCACCCTGCTCACCCGCCAGCACGGCAAGGTGCGTGCGGTGGCGCGCGGGGTGCGCAAGACGAAGTCGAAGTTCGGCGCCCGGCTGGAGCCGTTCTCGCACGTGGACGTGCAGTTCTTCAGCCGCGGGAGCGACCTGGTCGGCCGCGGCCTGCCGCTCTGCACCCAGGTGGAGACGATCGCCCCCTACGGCGGCTCCATCGTGACCGACTACGGCCGCTACACCGCCGGGACGGCCATGCTGGAGACGGCGGAACGGTTCGCCGAGAACGAGGGCGAGCCGGCCGTCCAGCAGTACCTGCTGCTGGTCGGCGGCCTGCGCACGCTGGCCGCCGGGCTGCACGAGTCGCACCTGGTGCTGGACGCCTTCCTGCTCCGCTCGCTCGCGGTGAACGGGTACGGCGCGAGCTTCACCGACTGCGCCAAGTGCGGGCTGGAGGGCCCGAACCGGTTCTTCTCGCTCCAGGCGGGTGGCGTGCTCTGCGGGGACTGCCGAGTGCCCGGATGTGCCGTACCCTCCCCTGAGACACTGGTACTGCTCGGGGCGCTGCTGTCAGGGGACTGGCAGACGGCCGACACCTGCGAGCCGAGGTACTGGCGGGAGGGCAGCGGCCTGGTCGCGGCCTATCTGCAGTGGCACCTGGAGCGGGGCATCCGCTCGATGAGATACGTGGAGAAGTGAGCACATGGCAGCGCGACGGCTCTTCGGCGGCGGCGACGGCAGCTGGGGGTCCCCCCGGCCGAAGGCCGGGGGCGAGTACCTCCCCCCGACCCCGCACCCCAGTGGCGCCGAGCCGCCGAAGATCCCCGGTGAGCTGGTCCCCGGCCACGTCGCGATCGTGATGGACGGCAACGGCCGCTGGGCCAAGGAGCGCGGGCTGCCGCGCACCGAGGGCCACAAGGTCGGCGAGTCCGTGGTGCTGGACGTCCTCAAGGGCGCGATCGAGCTCGGCGTGAAGAACATCTCGCTGTACGCGTTCTCCACCGAGAACTGGAAGCGCTCGCCCGACGAGGTGAAGTTCCTGATGAACTTCAACCGGGACGTCATCCGCCGCCGCCGCGACGAGATGGACGCGATGGGCGTGCGGATCCGCTGGGCCGGCCGGATGCCCAGGCTCTGGAAGAGCGTCGTCCAGGAGCTCCAGGTCGCCGAGGAGCAGACCAAGGAGAACGACGCCGTCACGCTCTACATGTGCGTCAACTACGGTGGCCGGGCCGAGATCGCGGACGCCACGGCGGCCATCGCGGCCGATGTCGCGGCCGGGAAGCTGGACCCGAAGAAGGTCAACGAGAAGACCATCGCCAAGTACCTGTACCACCCGGACATGCCGGACGTGGACCTCTTCCTGCGCCCGAGCGGCGAGCAGCGGACGTCCAACTTCCTGCTCTGGCAGTCCGCGTACGCCGAGTTCGTGTTCCAGGACGTGCTCTGGCCGGACTTCGACCGCCGGGACCTCTGGCGGGCCTGCGAGCAGTTCGCGATGCGCGACCGGCGCTTCGGCGGGGCGATCCCGAATGAGGTGGCCCCGGACCTGCCGGCGCAGCGCTGATCGCACGCCCGCGCACGCGTGTCCCCGGGGGCGGACGCGTCCGGGCGCACACCGAAGGGCCCGTGGGAGTCCCACGGGCCCTTCGGCGTACGGAGATCAGGCCTTCTTGGCGCACTCCGCGCACGTGCCGAAGATCTCCAGGGTGTGCGCGATGTCGCTGAAGCCGTGCTCGGCGGCGACCGAGTTGGCCCAGCGTTCGACGGCCGGCCCCTCGACCTCGACGGTGGCGCCGCAGTGCCGGCAGACCAGGTGGTGGTGGTGCCCGCTGCTGCAGCGGCGGTAGACCGCCTCGCCGTCGGCGGTGCGCAGCACGTCCACCTCGCCCGCGTCGGCGAGCGACTGCAGGGTGCGGTAGACCGTGGTCAGGCCCACCGAGTCACCCCGGTGCTTGAGCATGTCGTGGAGCTCCTGCGCGCTGCGGAAGTCCTCGATCTCGTCCAGGGCCGCCGAGACGGCGGCACGCTGCCGGGTCGAGCGGGCGCGCGGCGACGGGCCTGCGGTGGTCACCGTGGGTCCTCCTGGGGGTGTGGGCGTCTCGCACCTCATTGTGCCAGCCCCGCTCTCCGCTCCGGTGTGGTCGCGTCGGTCGGGCCCTGTCCGGGCAGTTGGACGTCGCAGACCTGCGGTCCGGAGTCGGCCGCCGACCGGTGCCGGCGGCGGGCCAGCGGCGCGGCGATCGCGCTGAAGACCGCGAACACGGCGATGGCGAGCAGCACGATGGCCGGACCGGAGGGGACGTCCAGCTGGTAGGAGCCGGTGACGCCGGCCAGGGCGACCACCACGCCGAGGCCGATCGAGGCGGCCTGGGTGGCGGCGAAGGAGCGGGTGAGCTGCTGGGCGGCCACCACCGGGACCACCATCAGCGCGCTGACCAGCAGCAGGCCGACCACCCGCATGGCGACGGTGACGGTGACCGCGGCCATCACGGCGAGCAGCAGGTTGAGCAGGCGCACCGGCAGGCCGGTGACCCGGGCGAAGTCCTCGTCCTGGCAGATCGCGAAGAGCTGGCGGCGCAGGCCGACGGTGACGGCGATCACCACGGCGCCGAGGGCCGCGATGGTGGCGAGGTCGGCGGGGGCGACGGTCAGGATGGAGCCCCACAGGTAGGACTCCAGGGAGCCGGCGCCCGCCTGGGCGGACTTGGAGACCAGGAGCTTGCCGCAGGCCATGCCGCCGTAGAAGAGCATCGCGAGGGCGATGTCGCCGCGCTGGTTGCCGCGCGAGCGGACCAGCTCCATGGTGACGGCGCCGAGCACGCAGACCAGCACGGCCATCCAGACCGGGCTGGTGTCGAAGATGAAACCGAGGCCGACGCCGGTCATCGCGACGTGGCCCATGCCGTCACCCATCAGCGCCTGGCGCCGCTGGACCAGGTAGATGCCGACGGCGGGCGCGGTGATGCCGACCAGCACGGCGGCGAGCAGCGCCCGCTGCATGAAGTCGTAGCTGAGCATCTCGGTCATGCCAGCAGTCCCTGGGTGTGGTGGAGGTCCGCGTGCGGGTGGACGTGGTCGTGGCCGGGGAGTGCGTGCAGCCCGGTGTTGGGGACGGGCGGGCCGTCGTGGGCGACGCAGCCGTCGCGGAGCACCACGGCGCGGTCGATCAGCGGCTCCAGCGGCCCGAGTTCGTGCAGCACCAGCAGGACGGCGGCGCCGCGTGCGACCTCGGAGCGCAGGGTGTCGGCGAGCACCTGCTGGCTGGCGGCGTCCACGCCGGCCATCGGCTCGTCCATGATCAGCAGGTCGGGGGAGCCGACCAGGGCGCGGGCGATCAGCACCCGCTGCTGCTGGCCGCCGGAGAGGTCGGCGACGCCGTCCCCGGCCCGGTCCAGCATGCCGACGGCGGCGAGCGCGCGGTCCACCGCCTCGCGGTCCCTGCGGCGGAACGGCAGCAGCCCGTGCTGCGGCAGCCGTCCGGTGGAGACCACCTCGCGGACGGTGGCCGGGACGCCGGAGGCGGCGGTGGTGCGCTGCGGGACGTACCCGATCCGGTGCCAGGCGCGGAACTTGGCGGACGGCGTGCCGAACAGCTCCAGGCCGCCCCGGTCCAGCGGGACGGCGCCGATCACGGCCTTGACGGTGGTGGACTTGCCGGAGCCGTTGGCGCCGAGCAGCGCGACGACCTCGCCGGGCTCCACGGTGAGGTCGACGCCGCGCAGCACCGGCCGGCCGCCGCGCGAGGCGACGGCGTTGCGGAGGCGGACGGCCGGGGGTGTCGGGTGGGTCATGGGTGCTGTCGTCCCGTCAGCTGGTGGTCGCGCCGAGGGCGGCCCGGAGGTTGGCGAGGTTCCGCTTCATCACCGTCAGGTAGTCGTCCTTGGAGGGGTCCTTGACGCCCTCCAGCGGGTCCAGGACGGCGGTCTTGAGGCCGAGGTCCTTGGCGACGGTCTCGGCGAGCTTGGGGCTGACCAGGGTCTCGAAGAAGACCGTGGTGGCGCCGTTGTCCTTGGCGGCCTTCTGGACCTCGGCGAGGCGGGCCGGGGTGGGCTCGGACTCCGGGTCGACGCCGTTGATGGCGACCTGGGTGAGGCCGTAGTGCTCGGCGAGGTAGCCGAAGGCGGCGTGGCTGGTGACGAACGTCCTGCTGCCGGCGTCCTTCAGGCCGTCCCGGAACTCCTGGTCCAGGGCGGTGAGCCGGCCGACCAGCTCGTCGGTGTTCTTCCGGTAGTCGGCCGCGTGCGCCGGGTCGGCCTCGGCGAACCCGGCGCCGACGCTCTTGGCGACCGCCGCGTACCGGGTCGGGTCGAGCCAGATGTGCGGGTCGCCGGCGGCCTCGGCGTGGTCGTGACCGTCGCCCTCGGAGTGGCCCTCGTCGAGGTGGTGGTCGACCAGCGGGCTGGCGGCGGTGGCGTCGATCACGTGCTTGGCGCCGGAGCCCGCGACGGCCTTGTCCACGGTGGGCTGGAGGCCCTTGAGGTAGACGACGGCGCCGGCCTTCCGGAGGCTCCCGACCTGCTTGGCGGTGAGCTCCAGGTCGTGCGGCTCGACGCCGGCCGCGGTGAGGTCGGTGACCTTGACGTGCTCCCCGCCGATCTGCGAGGCGAGGTACTCCATCGGGTAGAAGGAGGCGACGACGTCCAGCTTGCCGCCGGTGCCCTTGGCGCTGCTGTCCCCGCCGCAGGCGGTCAGGAGCAGGGTGCCCGAGAGGACGGTCGCGGTCAGGGCTATGGCGGTGCGTGCGGGTCGTCGGATCATCATGACAACCATTCTCAGGTTAGATGGAAATGATTGTCAAATCACTCGGACGGGTGAACAGGGGGTGGCGATGAGTGGGAGAGGACGGGGCATTCCGATGGGCGGGGGAGGGCGGGCAATACCGATTTGAACCTCGTACCCGTATGGCCGGTAACCTGAGGTATTCGGGTACGCGCAACCAGCCGTGCCCTGACCGTGCCGTCGTACTGAAGAGAGCACTGTGGCCGCCGACAAGATCGACACGATCGTCAGCCTGAGCAAGCGCCGTGGCTTCGTCTACCCCTGCAGCGAGATCTACGGCGGCACTCGTGCCGCCTGGGACTACGGGCCGCTGGGTGTCGAGCTGAAGGAGAACATCAAGCGCCAGTGGTGGCGTGCGATGGTCCAGGCCCGCGAGGACGTCGTCGGCCTCGACTCGTCGGTGATCCTGGCCCGCGAGGTCTGGGAGGCCTCCGGCCACGTCGCCACCTTCAACGACCCGCTGACCGAGTGCCTCTCCTGCCACAAGCGCCACCGGGCCGACCACCTGGAGGAGAAGTACGAGGCCAAGCACGGCTTCCCGCCGCCGAACGGCCTCAAGGACATCAACTGCCCCGACTGCGGCACCAAGGGCTCCTTCACCGAGCCCCGTGAGTTCTCGGGCATGCTGAAGACCCACCTCGGCGTCACCGAGGAGGCCGGTGGCCTGGCCTACCTGCGCCCGGAGACGGCGCAGGGCATCTTCACCAACTTCAAGGCCGTCCAGACGACCTCGCGCAAGAAGCCGCCGTTCGGCATCGCCCAGACCGGCAAGAGCTTCCGCAACGAGATCACCCCCGGCAACTTCATCTTCCGCACCCGCGAGTTCGAGCAGATGGAGATGGAGTTCTTCGTCAAGCCGGGCGAGGACGAGCAGTGGCACGACTACTGGCTCCAGCAGCGCTGGGACTGGTACGTCGACCTCGGCCTGCGGACCGAGAACATGCGCTTCTTCGAGCACCCGAAGGAGAAGCTCTCCCACTACGCCAAGCGCACGGTGGACATCGAGTACCGCTTCAACTTCGGCGGCCAGGAGTTCTCCGAGCTCGAAGGCGTCGCCAACCGCACCGACTACGACCTCACGGTGCACAGCGAGGCCTCCGGCCAGGACCTCAAGTACTTCGACCAGGAGTCCGGCGAGCGGTACTTCCCGTACGTCATCGAGCCGGCGGCGGGCCTCAACCGCGCCATGCTGGCCTTCCTGATCGACGCCTACTTCGAGGACGAGGCGCCCAACGCCAAGGGCGTCATGGAGAAGCGCGTCGGCATGCGGCTCGACCCGCGCCTGGCCCCGGTCAAGGTCGCCGTGCTGCCGCTCTCGCGCAACGCCGACCTCTCGCCGAAGGCCCGCGGCCTCGCCGCCGACCTGCGCACCGCGTGGAACGTCGAGTTCGACGACGCCGGCGCGATCGGCAAGCGCTACCGCCGTCAGGACGAGATCGGCACGCCGTTCTGCGTCACCGTCGACTTCGACACCCTCGAGGACAACGCGGTGACCGTGCGCGACCGCGACACCATGTCGCAGGAGCGGGTCTCGCTGGACCAGGTGAAGTCGTACCTGGCCGCGCGGCTGATCGGCTGCTGACGCCGGTCCGACGGGGAGCCCCCGTCCGCCTTCGGGCGGGCGGGGGCTCCCTGCTGTCCACTGCCGGCCGGCGGCCGCCTACCGGCGTCCCCAGCGGGAGCGCGCCGGGGCGGTCGTGGTCGGCAGGCCGGCCGTACGGAGGGCGGCGAGGGTGGTGCGGTGACGTCCCTCCTCCTCGGTCAGGACGGCAAGCAGCGCGGCGTACAGCTCCCGGTGCGCCTCCAGGGCGGCGGCGAGCCGGACCAGCTCGGCCGGCGGGCGCAGCGCCGCCAGCTCGTGCAGCAGGACGGCGGGCAGTGGTGCGGGGAGGGTGGTGGCCAGCGCGGTGAGGTCGGCGGTGGGCCGGCCCGCGGCCTGGCGCAGCAGCGTCCGGGCGTCTCCGGAACGGCCGTCCCGCTCCAGCGCGGTGGCGAGCGAGGCCAGCTCGGCGGCCGGCGCGGAACCCCACTCCCACAGCAGGGTGGCGGCGTCCGCGTGCTGCCCGGCCCGCTCCAGCGCCGCCAGCAGGGCGGGCAGGGTGGCGGCCGGGTAGTTCCAGAGGGCGTGGAACAGCTCGGCGGCCTCCGCGGCCAGGCCCGCCTGCCGCAGCTCGGCGAGGGTGCCGGCGGCCTGTGCGGGGGTGCTCTGCGCCGCCTCGCGGGCCAGCCGGACGGAGGCGCCGGGCGGGCCGCTCCTGGCGAGCAGGCCCGCCAGGTGGGCGGTGTCGGGCGGCAGGAGGAGGGCGGCCGCCTCGTTCAGCAGCGCGGTGCTCTCGTGGGTGGCGCCCTGGCGGTGCAGGGTGGTGACCCGCTCGGCGAGGGCGGCGAGTTCGGCGGGGGAGCGGCGGCGGGCCTGGGGCGCCTCGGGGGCCTGGGAGGCCCGGGGCGCCGGCGGAGGTGGTGGGGGCGCCGGGGGTGCGGCCGCGGTGTCCGCAGGCCGGAGCCGGGGCTGGGAGGTGGACCGGGGTTGGGCCCTGGCCAGGGGCCTGGGGTTGCCGAAGCGGGCCCCGGTGGCGGCGGGCGCCGGGGGAGCAGGTTGTGGCACTGCGGGGGCGGGCGCATCCTCGTACGCGCCGTCCGCGAACCGGGCCCCGGTGGGCTGACGGGGGATCGGGCCGCTCTGCCGCGGGGCCGGCTGGCGCAGCCGGTCCTCCAACGCGGTGAGCTGATCGCTCAGTTCGAGGCAGCGCGCGCCGAGGCCCTCGCGCAGCGTCCGTGCCTGGGCCAGCTGCCGTAACAGCTCCCCGTCCGGGCGCTGCCGCTCCGGCAGGGAGCGGACGGACTCCATGAGCCGGCGTTCGCGCTGGTTGGCGTACTGCTTCGCCCGCAGTAACTCGTCCAGCTCCGCGCTGAGTTCCAGAGCGTCCTGCTCGCTCTCGCCGGCCCGCTGAGCTGTGGGTTGTTCTGTGTTCCGTATTCGCATGATCGCCGCACCCTGTCCATCTAGACCCTGACTGCGAGTCATCCTGGCGTCGGTATACGGCAACTGCGTTACGAAAGTGCATCCAATGGTTTGCGAATGGTGTCCAGGAGCACACAGACGGCGACGGTGGCGAGCAGTGCGGCGGTCGCCGCCTGGAGCAGGGCCGCCTCGTAGTACGCGGACACGGACCAGTGCACGGCCGCCCAGCCTGCGGCGATGCCCGCCACGGCAGGCAGTGCCAGCCGGATCGCGAAGCGGGCGGTGGCGGCGATGAGCACCACGGCACCGGCTGCTGCGGCGAGTTGGGGCGTGCCGAAGCTCCCGGCGTACCGGACGGCGAGTGCGGGGGCGAGAAAGAGCACGAGCCCGGCGCGCAGGGCGCCCGCGAGCGCCGTTGTGCGCGGGCCGGCGGGCTGGGCCGGCCGTGGTGCGAGGCGGGTGACCACGAGGCGCGTGACCGTGAGGACGGTGAGCGCGGCGAGGGCCGTGGGGAGGCGGTCGCCGAGGCGGGCGAGGTTGTAGAGCAGTGCGGTGTCGTAGAGGGTGAGCATCAGGGCGCCGTACGCCCAGAGTTCGAGGGCGAAGAGGAGGAGGCGGGGTGCGGTGACGTGCCGTCCTTCGGCCTCCTTCTCCCGTGCGGCCAGCCTGGCCAGCAGGACCGGGGTGACGAGGGCCGAGACCGCGCGGACGAGGAGGTCGTCGGTCGTGTACGGGTTGCGCAGGTCCCACTCGACGGCGCAGAACGCGACGGTGTACGACGAGGCGGCGAGCGGGACCAGCGGTGAGAGGAACACCCTTCGGTACAGCGATCCGTCCAGCCGGCGCAGCACGGCGGCGAACGTCAGGAGCACGAGCGGCAGTTCGAGGAACGCCTGGACGCGGAGGACGGACGGCGCGAGCACCGCCGGTGCGGGAGTGTGCGCGGCGAGGCCGTCGACGACCGGATTGCCGCGGGGCACGGCGAACCAGCCGGGCGGCAGGTACCGCGCGATGAAGGACGGGTCGCCGCCGTGCACCCGCTGGACGTAGACGGCGAAGGCGAGCTGGTTGAGGAGGATCAGCGCCACGACGACCGCGAGCACGGCGTCCGGCCCGAACCCCCCGCGCCCCGGCCGCCGCTCCCGCTCCGACGCCCGTGGCGCGACGGCCAGGGCCGCGACCGTCGACACCGCCACCGTGCCGTCCAGGACGGGGGCGATGGTGCTCACTTCGCCAGCCTGGTGCGGGCTTCCATCAGCGCGAAGCCCAGCAGGTTCTCCCCGCGCCAGTCGGCCGGCCGCTGCGCGCGGTCGTCGTCGGCGGCGAGCCCGATGCCCCAGAGCCGGTCCACCGGGCTGGCCTCGACGAGGACGCGCTGCTGCGTGCCGAGGAGGTAGGCGCCCAGGGCCTCGTCCTGCCCGAACTTGGCGACGTTGCCCCGGACGACGAGCTCGAACCGCCCTGCTGTCCAGGTGGGTTCGTCGAAGCCCTTGACCAGCCGGCCGAGCTTCTTCGCCTCGGCGGGCGTGCGCGCGGCCAGGATGCGCGGCACGATCGCGTCGTCCCCGAACATCCGGGCCTTCCCGGCCATCATCCAGTGCTCGGCGCTGGTGTACGTCACCCCGTCGACGGTGAACGCGGATGGCCACCACTGGCTGAGCGACCCCGGCCCGGCCGACCCGTCCCGCTGCGGCCGGTGCCCCCAGAACATCAGCCACTTCGGCTGCGCGCCGGAGGCGATCGATGCCACCAGCTCGGCCCGGTTGCGGGCGTCGAGAGGGTCCCCCGTGTACGTGTCGCTCATATCGTCATACTGACACAAAGGGTCGTGGGGGCGCCAACGCTTTGATGCGCGCTTGCGGTGCGGAGCGTGCGATCGGGATCATCGCCACATGTTCGAGCTTCTCCCCGGCGTGGGCCTCCGGCTCCCGGGCCGCGCGGGCACGCTCCGCCTCGGTGCGGACGAGCGCACCGCCCAGTGGGCCGTCGCCACCGTCGCGGACGTGCGCGCGGGGTGGGTCTGCGGTGCCGGCTGGTCCTTCACCGCGCGCTACCAGGGGCTGGAGCTCGACGCCCTCGGCGACGTCGTGGACCGCTACGGCCGGTACCGGGACACCCCCGGCCTGGGCGGCATCAGCCTCACCCGCGACCCGGCCACCGGGGCCGGCCCGTCGGCCTGCCCGGTGGTCCTCCACGGCATCGACCTCTTCGGCCACCCGCGCCGCGAGGTCCTCGACGCCCTCGGCGACGGCCTTCCCCCGACCGTCCGCCTCCACGGAGACGGCGAGTACCTCAGCGCCGCCCGGCTCGACGCGGAACGGGTACCGGCCACCTGAACCGGTACGCCCCTCCCGCCGTGGCTCCCCCGCTCCGGCGGCTCCGGCTCAGGCCGGTTCAGGCTCCGGCTCGGGCCGTCCGACGGCCGACCGGCCCGGGGGTGAATCCTTTGGCGATGCCCGTGCCTCCTATACATGTCTCCGACGAACGTCGGGACGGATCTGGAGGTTGTCGTGATCGTCGGTATCGCTGTCGCCGTCACCGTGGTGCTCCTGTGCACGTGCAGTGTCGTCGTGCTGCGCAGGCGGGGGCGGGGCCGTGGCTGAGTCCACCGCCTGGCCGGGCGAGCGGTTGGTCGTCGCCGCGCAGCGCGGTGACGTCGACTCGATCGCCGCACTGGTGTCGGGCGCGCACCCGCATGTGCAGCGGTTCGCCCGCTCGTTGTGCGCGTCGCCGGAGGACGCCGAGGACGCGGCGCAGGAGGCACTGATCATCCTGTACCGCAAGATCGGGATGCTGCGCGCCTCCGGTGCCCTGGCGTCGTGGATGTTCCGCATCGTGCGCAACGAGTGCCTGCGCCGCGCGCGCACGCTGCTGCGCGAGCACCCGCCGGCGGGCGACGACGCCGGGCCGTCGGCCGAGGACGAGGCGCTGCAGCGTCTGGAGGCCGGGCGGGTGGCGGCGGCGATCGCGGCCCTCCCGGCGGACCAGCGCCGCGTCCTGGTGATGCGGGACGTGCAGGGCCTCGGCGGGCGGATGGTCGCCGATGCGCTGGGCCTCAGCAGCGCCGCGATGAAGTCGCGGCTGCACCGCGCCCGCGCGACCGTCCGGCAGACGCTGCGGGACAGAACCGATCCGGCTTTCGGAGGCAGAGATGACTGACCGTCCCGACTTCTCCAGCACTTCCCTGCCCCGGCACCTGGCGCGTGGCGCGGTCGGATTCGGCGCGCTGGCCGGCTCGTTCGCGCTCGTTCCGCTGGCCGGGCCGGTCTCCCTGCTGCTCCTGCCGGTCGGCGTGCTCGCCCTGCGCGGGTGCCCGATGTGCTGGGCGGTCGGGCTGGCGCAGACCGTCTCGCGGGGCCGTCTGAAGCGCTCCTGCACGTCGGACGGCCGGTGCCGGCTCTCCGTCGGCGGGCCCGGCTGAAACGGCGTCGCGCCGGTCCGCACAAGGATGCGGGCGGGCGCGACGCCGTTCGTGCCGGTGTGACCCGGGCCGTCCGCGGCCGTCAGCCGATGGAGCGGGGGAGACGGGTGGTCAGGTAGAGGACGGTGAAGGAGCCCAGGAGCTGGATGCCGAGGCAGAGGGCCAGGGCACGGTCCATGCCCAGCGTCGGGGCGAGGGCCAGGTAGAGGGTGCCCAGGGTGGCGACGCCGAGGGCGAGGCTGGACTGCTGGCCGGTGGCGAGGACGCCGCTGCCCACGCCCGCCCGGTCGGCGGGGACCTTGGAGAGGACGACGCGGAACAGCGGGGTGCCGATCAGGCCCTGGCCGATGCCGGCGAGGGCGACGCCGGGCGCCATCCGGAGCGGGGAGAAGTGGGCCCAGTCGGCGAGGACGGTGAGGGCCAGGGTGGCGAGGCCGATCGCCTGGACGACGGCGCCGGCGGTGAGGACGCGGCTGCCGAAGCGGCCGATCAGGCGGGGGCCGGAGAGCGAGGCGGCGAAGTAGCCGACGGCCATCGGGACGAGTGCCCAGCCGGCCGCGACCGGGCCGAGGTGGAGGCCCTGCTGGAGGGCGACGGCGATCACGAACATGAAGCCGCCGAAGCCGCCGAAGTAGGGCAGGGCGATGCCGAGGCCGCGCCGCATCTCGGGGATCCGCAGCAGGGTGGGCGGCACCAGCGGGGTGTCGCCGCGGCGCTCGGCGCGCAGCTCGACGACACCGAACGCGACGGCGAACACCGGGAAGAGCGCGAGCAGCAGCCAGGACCAGAGCGGCCAGCCGGCGGCGCGGCCCTCCATCAGCGGGACGAGCAGGGCGAGCAGCGTGGCGGTGAGCAGCAGCGTGCCGGGGACGTCCACGCGGGCGGCCCGCTCGGCGCGGCTCTCGGGGACGTACCGGACGGCGAGGGCGAGGGCGAGCAGGGCGAACGGGACGTTCAGCAGGAAGACGGAGCGCCAGCCGGTGCCGAAGAGGTCCGCGGCGACCAGCATCCCGCCGAGCACCTGCCCGATGACCACCGAGATGCCGCCGACCGCGCCGTAGACGGAGAGCGCCTGGCCGCGCCGGGCGCCGTGGGTGGCGGCGGTGATGGTGCCGAGCACCTGGGGGATGAGCAGGGCGGCCGAGGCACCCTGGGCGGCGCGGGCGGCGACCAGGGTCCAGGCGCCGGGGGCGAGCCCGCAGGCGAGCGAGGTCAGGGCGAAGGCGGCGGCGCCGACGACGAACAGCCGGCGGCGGCCGAAGATGTCGCCCAGCCGGCCGCCGAGGACGAGCAGGACGGCGAAGGCGATGCCGTATCCGGCGGCGACCAGCTCCAGGACGGCGGGGCCGGCGGCCAGGTCGTGGTCGATGGTGGGCAGGGCGACGTTGACGATGAAGAAGTCGAGCATCGGCAGGAACGCCCCGAGCAGGACGGTGACCAGCCCGGCGGTGCCGAGCGAGGCGGTGCCCTGGACCGCGACGCCGGGGGTGGTGGCGGCGGGCCGGGCGGTTGCGGCGACGGTGGTCTTGGCGACGGTGGTCTTGGCGACGGTGGTCTTGGCGACGGCGAGTTGTGGGGTCACGGGTCATACGATCCGCCACCCGACAACCTGGTACCAGAGTGTGGTTATCCAGGTATAAGAAGTACCTGGCAACAGGCTTCCGGGTGCCGCATGCTGGGTGCATGAGCCTCACCACCACGCCCGCCACAGCGTCCCGCGCGACCGGCCGCGGAGGCCTTTCCCCCGACGGGGCCCGGCGGCACGAGCTGGCCGCCTTCCTGCGCAGCCGCCGCGAGCGGATCGCGCCCGAGCAGGTGGGCCTGCCGATGACCGGACGCCGCCGGACGCCGGGGCTGCGCCGGGAGGAGGTGGCGCAGCTCGCCGCGGTCGGGGTGACCTGGTACACGTGGCTCGAGCAGGGCCGGGACATCCAGGTCTCCGCCCAGGTGCTGGACGCGGTCGCCCGCGCCCTCCGGCTCGACCCGGCCGAGCGGGCCCACCTGTTCGCGCTGGCGGCGGCGGACGATCCGTCACCGGTGGTGGAGTGTCTGACGGTGACCCCGGCGATCCGGTTGCTCCTGGAGCAGATGTCGCCGATGCCGGCCGCGGTGATCAACGCCCGGTACGACGTGCTGGCGTACAACCCCTCGTACACCCATATCGTCGGGAACCTCGACGAACTGCCCTTCGAGGACCGGAACCTGATGTGGATGGCGTTCACGCCGTCGCGCTTCCGGGAGGTGCTGGTCGACCACGAGGACGGGCGTGAGGGGATGGTGGCCAGGTTCCGTTCGGGGATGGCCGACCACACGGCCGAACCGGCGTGGAAGGCGCTGCTCGCCCGGCTGCGCAAGGCCTCGCCGGACTTCGAGGCGGCCTGGCAGCGGCACGACGTGATGAAGCCGGGCAACGGGCTCAAGCGGTTCCTCGTCCCCGGTATCGGGCTGCTGCACTGCGACTACACGAGCCTCTGGCTCGGGCCGCGTCCCAGCACCCGCCTGGTCGCTTACACGCCCAGGGACGAGGAGACCCGTGAGCGGATGGAGCTGATGGCGCGGGGGCTGCCGGGCGGGCGGTAGCCGGTCAGGCGCGCGCTGCCCGGCGGCCGAGCGCCAGGCAGAGGGCGGCGAGCGGCAGTTCGACGCAGCCGGCCATCACCACGGCGGCGAGCAGCGGCAGGCCGGTGCCGGCGGTGCCGATGTCGGCGAGGGCGTCGCCGGCGAGCAGCAGCGCCACCGCGCAGGCGGGCCGGATCGCGGCCGGGCTGCGGCGCCGCAGCAACGCGTCGAGCGAGACCAGGGCGGCGAGTTCGAGCAGGTCGAGGACGACCCACGAGGTCTCGTGGCTGACGGCCAGCACCGCCAGCCAGGGAAGCAGCACGAGGGCCGCGAAAGCGGGCACCCGCTCGGTCCACGCGGGCAGCGCCGGGGCGGCAGGGCGGGTGGGGGAGCACGGCAGCGCCCCCAGAACGGCGGTGCTCATCGCTGACCCCCGGCCGTGCCGACCGGCACACCCCGCCGACTGCCGCGGACCCGCGCCAGCGGCTGCCGCTCGCGGCCGCCCGCATGCTCCACCAGCACCCCGCCGAACCGCCCCCGCGCCCAGGCGAGCCAGAACTCCCCGGCCACCGTGACGACTTCGGGCACCTCGACGGCCCGGCCGCCGGCTCGCCGCAGCCACCCGCCGGTGAACCGCACGGCGGGCGCCGCACCGCCCTGCGGCAGCCGCCCCCAGGCCAGCCCGTACCGCCCCCGCGCACCGGGGACGGCGCAGCGCCGGGCGCCGCGCAGCAGCTGCGGGGTGAGCCGGGCCGCGACCAGGACGTCCAGCAGCTCGCCGTGCTCGTACACCTCCAGTGCCGCGCGCCCCCGCGTCGCCCGGACGCTGCGCACCGCCCACGGCCCGCGCGGCCCGGCGGGCCCGGCCGGGTCGGACGGACCGACCGGCAGCGGACCTTCGGCGTCGGCCGCGCCGGTACCCGGGCCGGGCCGCCCGTGGGGCGGCGTGGCGGAGTGCGATGCAGTGCTCGTCATGCCGTCAAGACTTCCGCGCACCACCCCCCGGCGTCGGTAGTGCGCCGCCCCGAATCGGGGGTGTACCTGGGTACACCCCCGCTCTCCAGCTCCCTTCATGGCGTCAGTCGATCTTCGGGCTCTACGCTGTCGGCCATGCCCTCCACCCCGCTGCGCCGTGCGCTCGCCAGGAGCGCCGAGCGGCCGCCGTGGTCGGCCGCCGCCTGGCGCGACACCCGCTTCATAGCCGCCGGCATCCCGCTGGCCGTGCCGATCTGGCTGGCCTGTCTCACCCCGAAGGCCTTCCTGCCGGTCACCGCCCTGGTGCTGCTCTGCCTGCGGCTGCTGACGGCGGCCCAGCGCGGCCGTCTGCGCATCCTGCGCGGGGTCGAGGTGCCGGTGCTGCTGCAGTCCGCGGACACCCCGGCGGGCCTGCTGACCAGGCTGCGCACCGGGGTGAGCTGGCGTCAGGTCGGCTACCACCTGCTGGCCGGCCCGCTGTTGGCGCTGGGCGCGCTGGGGGCGCTGTACGCGTGGGGCGCGGGCCTGGTCATGGCGACCGTGTACGGCTGGGTCTGGCTGATGCCGCCGGGCAACCCGCTGCGGTCGCAGTGGGCCGGGGAGAACGCCCTGTACACCGTGAGCGGTGTGCTGCTGCTGGCCGTGACGCCGTGGGTGGTGGCCCTGCTGGCCAGGCTGGAGGAGCTCGCGGCCCACCGGCTGCTCGGCCCGGGCCGGACGGAGACGCTGGAGCGCCGGGTCGAGGAGATCACCGAGAGCCGGGCGGGCCTGGTCGACGCCGTCGACGCCGAGCGCCGCCGGATCGAGCGCGATCTGCACGACGGCGCCCAGCAGCGGCTCACGTCGCTGGCGATGAACCTGGGTCTGGCCCGGCGCACCTTCAAGGACGTGGCCCCCGAGGTCATGCAGGTGATCGTGGACGCGCACGAGGAGGCCCAGGCCGCCATCGACGAACTGCGCGACCTGGTCCGCGGCCTGCACCCGGCCGTCCTGGAGGACCGCGGCCTGGACGCGGCGCTGTCCGGCATCGCCGCCCGCGCCCCGCTGCCGGTCCGGCTGGACGTCGCCCTGGTCGAGCCGATCGCCCCGACCGTCGAGGCGGTCGCGTACTTCACCGTCTCCGAGGCGCTGACCAACGTCGCCAAGCACGCCCGCGCCACCCGGGTCGACCTCTCGGTGCGGACGGTCGGCGGCCGGCTGCTCCTGGTCGTCAGCGACGACGGTGTCGGCGGCGCGGACGCCTCGCGCGGCACCGGTCTGACCGGCCTGCGCAAGCGCGCCGCCTCGGTCGACGGCTCGCTGTCCGTTCTCAGCCCCCTCGGGGGTCCCACCACCATCACCGTGGAGTTGCCGTGCGTGCTGTGATCGCCGAGGACTCGGTCCTGCTCAGGGTCGGTCTGGTCAAGGTCCTGGAGGCGGTGGGCTTCGAGGTGGCCGCCGCCGTGGGGGACGCCGAGGAGCTGCTCGCCGCGGTGGAGGAGCACCGGCCGGGGGTGGTGGTGGCGGACGTCCGGATGCCGCCCGGCTTCACGGACGAGGGCGTCCGGGCGGCGCTGATGATCCGCCGGCAGTGGCCCGAGGTGGCGGTGCTGCTGCTCTCCCAGTACGTCGAGGAGCGGTACGCGGCCGACCTGCTGGCCACCAACACCAGCGGGGTGGGCTATCTGCTCAAGCAGCGGGTGGCCAATGTGGACGACTTCGTGGACGCCTTGCAGCGGGTCGCCGAGGGCGGCACCGCGCTGGACCCGGAGGTGGTCGCCCAGCTGCTGGTCCGCCGCCACCGGGACCCGCTGGAGAAGCTGACCCCGCGCGAGCGGGACGTGCTGGGACTGATGGCGGAGGGCCGCTCGAACGCGGCGATCGCCGCCGCCCTGGTGGTCAGCGACAGCGCGGTGGCCAAGCACATCAACTCGATCTTCACCAAGCTCGACCTGCCGCCCGCCGACGCCAGCCACCGCCGGGTGCTTGCGGTGCTGCGGTTCCTGGAGGTCGGGTAGCGGTGGCGGAGGACCGGACGGCGATCCGCGGGCACCGTGCCTGGCGGATCACCGGGACGTCGGTGGTGGCGCTGGCCGTCGTGTGCGGCGGCGCGCAGACCTGGGGTCTGGTGGTGCAGCAGCAGCGGACGTCCGACCGCTCGTACCCGGTCGCGGCGACCAGGGTGCACCTGGACACCGGCTCCGCGGCGGTGCGGATCAGGCCGGGGCAGCCCGGCCGGGTGCTGGTGACCGAGCATCTGGACTGGACGGTGCGCAGCCCCAGGGTCGAGACCGTCTTCGAGGGTGACGTGTTCAACGTCAGGATGCGCTGCAACCAGGTGGTGCCGGTGGTGGACCTCGGCTGCGGTGCCGTGATCGAGCTGGAGGTGCCGCCGACGGCCGCGGTGGACGGCGGGGGCTCCTCCGGGAGCATCGACATCAATGGCCTGAGCGGGGACGTCCGGGTGGCGGCCACCTCGGGGGCGGTCCGGCTGAGCGGGCTCTCCGGGCAGGTGTACGCGCGGACGACGTCCGGGGAGGTGCGGGCCACCGGCCTCGACTCCGCCCGGGTCGAGGTGCACGCCACCTCCGGCGCGGTCGACCTGGGCTTCGCGCGCCCGCCGCACGCGGTGGCGGTCGGGGTGACCTCGGGCGAGGTGTCGCTGGCCCTGCCGCAGGGCTCGGGCTACCGCTTCGGCGTCGACCGCGGGTCGGGCAACGGCCACATCGATCCGCGGCTGTCCAACCCCGCCAGCCCGGACACCGTGCAGGTCACGTCCACCTCCGGGGCGCTGAGCGTGAACCCCGTCGAGGGCTGAGCGGACGGGCCGGGCGGACGGCCGAAGGGCCGATCCGCGGGTGGGGGACAATGAAGAGTCCCGAATCCCCGTCCCCGAGGTCAGCCGCGCATGACAGTCACGCCCGCACCCACCGCGACCGCCGCCGAGTTCGCGCCGCTGACCATCGGCCCGATGCAGGTGTGGCCGCCCGTCGTGCTGGCACCGATGGCCGGCATCACCAACGCGCCGTTCCGCACGCTCTGCCGTGAGCAGAGCGGCGGCAAGGGCCTGTACGTCTCCGAGATGATCACCACCCGGGCCCTGGTCGAGCGCAACGCCAAGACGATGCAGCTGATCAGGTTCGACGCGAGCGAGAAGCCGCGTTCGATCCAGCTCTACGGGGTGGACCCGGTGACCGTCGGCAAGGCGGCCCGGATGATCGCCGACGAGAACCTGGCCGACCACATCGACCTCAACTTCGGCTGCCCCGTCCCCAAGGTCACCCGCAAGGGCGGCGGCTCGGCGCTGCCGTACAAGCGCAACCTGCTGCGCGAGATCCTCCGCGAGGCCGTCGCCAATGCCGGGGACCTCCCGGTGACCATGAAGATGCGCAAGGGCATCGACGACGACCACCTCACCTTCCTGGACGCCGGCCGGATCGGCGCGGAGGAGGGCGTCTCCGCGATCGCCCTGCACGGCCGCACCGCGGCCCAGCACTACGGCGGCACCGCGGACTGGTCGGCGATCGCCCGGCTGCGCGAATCCGTCCCGGCGCACATCCCGGTGCTCGGCAACGGGGACATCTGGTCGGCGGACGACGCGGTGCGGATGATGCGCGAGACCGGCTGCGACGGTGTGGTGGTCGGCCGCGGCTGCCTGGGCCGGCCGTGGCTGTTCAAGGACCTGGTGGCGATCTTCGAGGGCGAGACGGACTACGCCCGCCCGAGCTTCGCCGACGTGGCGCGGGCCATGGTGCGCCACGCGCAGCTGCTCGGCGAGTGGCTGGGGGACGAGGCGCGCGGCGTGATCGACTTCCGCAAGCACGTGGCCTGGTACACCAAGGGCTTCTCGGTCGGCTCCGAGCTGCGGGTGCGGCTGGCCAACTCCTCCTCGCTGGCCGGCCTGGCCGAAACCCTCGCCCAGGTGGAGCAGTCCCAGCTCTGGCCGGCCGGCGCGGACGGCCCTCGCGGGCGCACCAGCGGCAACAACCGGGTGGTTCTCCCGGAAGGCTGGTTGGACGATCCGTACGACTGTGCTCTGCCCAGTGCGGACGCCGAATCGGACACCTCCGGCGGATGATCTGTCCTTAGTGGCGAAAACACCCCTTGACCGGTGATTGCCACCGCGTCCCAGCCCTCTTGTCCTATCTGGCCAAGAGGGCTCCTTTTTGGTGCATCATTGTCACGGAAACAGGCGGACGTCCGCACGTAGTGCGACGATCGGCGGAGGAGGACTACGCCCGACCCGCGAGATGCGCTCGTGACGCTTGCCACATACGGTGGCGACTGACGGTCACTCAGGGGACGAAATGGCCACATCGGCGGTGAATCGCTTCCCGAAGGGGAGTGGCACGGATCGGCCGGTCCGGGTGCAGGAAATCAAGTCGGGGCAACACGGTGGACCGCCGACCGCTACCCTCCGTCCCGTTCGTGTGATCTTCCGGTTTCCTTGCCTTCAAGAGTTGAAGGCAAGCTCGCGTCATCCGGACGATTTCACCAACAGAGGTGAACGCCTTTATGTGCATTCGATCTGCCGGGTTACCGCCGAGTACTGGCCTCGTACGGCCTATTGGCGGCGCAAAAGCGCCTTCGAAATGGGTATGTTCTCCGGCGTCAGGCCAACCGTGTGCGAGGAGACCGACCCGTGCCGTCGCAGCAGAAGTTTGTTTACTCCTTCACCGAAGGAAACAAGGACCTCAAGGATCTTCTTGGCGGCAAGGGCGCGAACCTGGCCGAGATGACCAACCTGGGTCTCCCCGTCCCTCCGGGGTTCACCATCACCACCGAGGCCTGCAAGGTCTTCCTGGAGACCGGCAGCGAGCCGGCCTCCCTGCACGAGGAGATCAGCGCCCACCTGGACGCGCTCGAGCAGGAGATGGGCAAGAAGCTCGGCCAGGCCGACAACCCGCTCCTGGTCTCGGTCCGCTCCGGGGCCAAGTTCTCCATGCCCGGCATGATGGACACCGTCCTGAACATCGGCCTCTCCGACGCCTCGGTGGTCGGCCTGGTCGCGCAGTCTGGCAACGAGCGTTTCGCCTGGGACTCCTACCGCCGCCTGGTCCAGATGTTCGGCAAGACCGTGCTGGGCGTCGACGGCGAGCTGTTCGAGGAGGCCCTGGACGAGGCCAAGCACGCCAAGGGCACCACCAACGACCTGGACCTGGACGCTTCCGACCTCCGGGAACTGGTCGAGGTGTTCAAGGGCATCGTCGAGCGCGAGACCGGCCGGGCCTTCCCGCAGGACCCGCGCGAGCAGATGGACCTCGCCGTCCACGCCGTCTTCCACTCCTGGAACGGCGACCGGGCGCGGCTCTACCGCCGTCAGGAGCGCATCCCGAACGACCTGGGCACGGCGGTCAACGTCTGCTCCATGGTCTTCGGCAACCTCGGCGAGGACTCCGGCACCGGTGTCGCCTTCACGCGTGACCCCTCCACGGGCGCCGTCGGCGTCTACGGCGACTACCTCTCCAACGCCCAGGGCGAGGACGTCGTCGCCGGCATCCGCAACACCCTGCCGCTCGCCGACCTGGAGCAGCTCGACAAGAAGTCGTACGACGAGCTGATGGCGATCATGCAGAAGCTCGAGAACCACTACCGCGACCTCTGTGACATCGAGTTCACCATCGAGCGCGGCAAGCTCTGGATGCTCCAGACCCGCGTGGGCAAGCGCACCGCCGCCGCGGCCTTCCGGATCGCCGTCCAGCTGGTCGACCAGGGCCTGATCGACCTGGACGAGGCCCTGATGCGGGTCACCGGTGGCCAGCTCTCGCAGCTGATGTTCCCGCGGTTCGCCCCCGACGCCACCTCCAAGCAGATCGCCTGGGGCCTCGCCGCCTCGCCCGGCGCCGCGATCGGCAAGATCGTCTTCGACTCCTACACCGCGGTGAAGTGGTCCCGCTCCGGCGAGAAGGTCATCCTGGTCCGCCGCGAGACCAACCCGGACGACCTGGACGGCATGATCGCCGCCGAGGGCATCCTCACCTCGCGCGGTGGCAAGACCTCGCACGCCGCCGTCGTCGCCCGCGGCATGGGCAAGACCTGTGTCTGCGGTGCCGAGGAGCTCGAGGTCGACACCAAGCGCCGCCGGATGACCACCTCCGACGGCCTGGTGCTGGAGGAGGGGGACGTCGTCTCCATCGACGGCGCCACCGGCAAGGTCTACCTCGGCGAGGTACCCGTGCTGCCGTCCCCGGTGGTCGAGTACTTCGAGGGCACCCTGCACGCCGGCGCCGACGTCCAGGGCGGCCTCGTCCAGGCCGTGCACCGGTTGATGTCGCACGCCGACGGCCGCCGCCGGCTCGCCGTGCGGGCCAACGCCGACAACGCCGAGGACGGCGGGCGCGCCCGCCGCTACGGCGCCCAGGGCATCGGCCTCTGCCGCACCGAGCACATGTTCCTCGGCGAGGAGCGCCGCAAGGAGGTCGAGCACCTGATCCTGGCGGACAACGACAAGGACCGCGAGCTCGCGCTCTCCACCCTGCTGCCGCTGCAGAAGGGCGACTTCCTGGAGCTCTTCCAGGCGATGGACGGGCTGCCGGTCACCGTCCGCCTGCTCGACCCGCCGCTGCACGAGTTCCTGCCCGACATCACCGAGCTGTCGGTGCGCGTCGCCCTCGCCGAGGCCCGCAAGGACCCGAACGAGAACGACCTGCGCCTGCTCCAGGCGGTGCACAAGCTGCACGAGCAGAACCCGATGCTCGGCCTGCGCGGCGTCCGCCTCGGCCTGGTCATCCCCGGCCTGTTCGGCATGCAGGTCCGCGCCATCGCCGAGGCCGCCGCCGAGCGCAAGCTGGCCGGCGGGGACCCGCGTCCCGAGGTGATGATCCCGCTGGTCGGCACCGTCCAGGAGCTGGAGCTGGTCCGCGACGAGTGCGAGCGCGTGCTCGCCGAGGTCGCCCAGTCCACCGGCGTGCAGCTGGACATCAAGCTCGGCACCATGATCGAGCTGCCGCGCGCCGCCGTGACGGCCGGCCAGATCGCCGAGGCCGCCGAGTTCTTCTCCTTCGGCACCAACGACCTCACCCAGACCGTCTGGGGCTTCTCCCGGGACGACGTGGAGGCCTCGTTCTTCACGGCCTACCTGGAGAAGGGCATCTTCGGGGTCTCCCCGTTCGAGACGATCGACCGCGACGGCGTCGGCTCGCTCGTCAAGCACGCCGTCGAGGCCGGCCGGGCCACCCGCCCCGACCTCAAGCTCGGCGTCTGCGGCGAGCACGGCGGCGACCCGGAGTCGGTGCACTTCTTCCACGAGGTGGGGCTGGACTACGTCTCCTGCTCCCCCTTCCGGATCCCGGTGGCGCGCCTTGAGGCCGGCCGCGCCGCCATCGAGACCGCGGGCAGCGACTCGCGCTGAGGCGGGTAGGCGCCCTCCTCGCCAGGCATCGGCGAGGAGGGCCCGTCCGACCACGGCGCGGTCCCGTCGCTGACCGCATCCCTCCCGCTCGGGAGGGCGTACACCGGAGCTCGGCGCAGGAGAACCGGCGTACGTAACGCAGCCGGGGCGGGAACGGACAACGGCGTCCGTTCCCGCCCCGGCCGCTTCTTTCGTGGCGCCCTTCCCGCGGCGCCGGGTGGCCGTGGCCACGCGTGTGGCCGCCCGGCCGCGGCCGGGCCTGATGCCAAGCTGGAGCGCATGACCAGCAAGAACCGCCTGTTCGTCCTCGTGGCCGCCCTGATCTGCGCGATCGCCGCCGCGGGCGGGTGCGCGCTCTCGGGCAACGGGACGAGCCACCCGAAGGCGGCCGCCTCCACGAGCCCGGCCTCCGTCGCGAGCCCGGCCGCGCCCAAGCCTTCGGCACCCCGGCCGTCCGCCCCGGCATCGTCCGCCCCGGCATCGTCCGCCCCGGCATCGTCCGCACCCGGGCCGTCGTCACCGGCCGCCACCTGGGTGCCCACCGACCCCGCGCTCGCCGACGTCTGCCGCACCAAGCTGCCCAGCCAGGCCCGCGACACCCTCGGCCTGATCGCCAAGGGCGGCCCGTACCCGTACCGCTCCGACGGCATCGTCTTCGAGAACCGCGAGAACCGCCTCCCGCGCAAGGGCTCCGGCTACTACCACGAGTTCACCGTCGTCACCCCCGGCTCAGGCGACCGCGGCACCCGACGCGTCGTCACGGGCGACGCCGGCGAGCAGTACTGGACGGCCGACCACTACGGCACCTTCCAGGAGATCGACGCGCGCTGCTGAGAGCCCTGTCGGGCTGAGGGTTTCCGGTGCGGCTGTCCTGCCGAACCGGGGAGCCCCGCCGAACCGGGAGCCGTGCCGAACAGGGAGGCCTTCGGTGTCGGAAGTCCTGCGGTTTTGAGAGTACTTTCCAAGTTGGAATGTAGATGCCATAGTGGAACCGGCGAGAGCGCGGTGCCCTCGCGCAGACTCCAGGGGGACTCCATGAGCAGTGCCGAACCCGTCCGGTCCGACGACCTTCCCGCCGCCGAGGCGCTGCGCCTCGCCCTGCGGGCCCAGGCGGCCGCCCAGGCGCCGCGCTCCCTGCCCGCGTGGTTCGGCCCGGCCTTCGCGGTCTCCTTCGCGCTCTACGGGACGGGAGTCGGCCAGGCTGCCCACGCGCACCTGGCCTGGCTGAGCATCGTGCTGGCCGTGGCCTTCGCCGCGCTGACCGGCTGCCTGGTCGCGGTCACCGCCCGCAGTGGCGGCATCGTGCACCGGCTGGAGCCCGTCTTCGGGCATCTGGTCCGCCGGGCGTTCCTGCAGCTGGTCGGGGCGGCGCTGGCAGCGGCGGGGCTCGCCTTCGCGCTCGGCGGCGACGCCCGCTGGGTGGGCGCGGCGGTGGGGATCACGGCCGGCGCGGTGTTCTGGGCGACGGCGGTGTGGCTGAACGCCCGCATCCGGCGCGAGCTCGGGGCGCGCTGATGCCCGCCGCGCTCGACCCGCTGCTCCAGCATCCGACCAGGCTCACCGTCCTCGCCTTCCTGAGCGCCTGCGCGGAGGCCGAGTTCGGCGCCGTCCGGGACCACTGCGAGGTCTCCGACTCGGTGCTCAGCAAGGCCGCGGCCGCGCTGGAGGAGGCAGGCTACGTGGCGGTGAAGAAGGGCTACGTCGGCAAGCGCCCGCGGACCTGGCTCGCCGCCACCAAGGCCGGGCGTGCGGCCCTGGCCGGCCATCTCGCCGAACTCCAGCGCCTGGTGGCCGCCGCGGCGGCCGCCGGAGCCGAACACGAGGGCCGGTAGGGGGAGTTCGCCGGCCCGTCGCCTACCGCCTGCCGCCTTTCGCCTGCCGATGGCGTTGGCTTCGGCGCCCGGCAGGCTGCTCGGCCGGGGGCCTGCCCGCCGCTTCACCGACGGGTAACGGTGTTGACGCGGCGCCGGTCGGGCGCTGTGCTGGGGCACGATGACGACCCTTCACACCGGCCCCGCGCTCGACGCGCTCAACGGCCTCTCCGTCGGCGACGCCCTCGGCGCCCAGTTCTTCGTACCCGACACCGCCGCGGCCCACTTCGCCGCCCGTACCGCGCCGCCCGGCCCCTGGCCGTGGACCGACGACACCGAGATGGCCTGCTCGGTGTACGCGGCACGGACCGAGCGAGGCGCGATCGACACCTTCGACCTCACCCACTCCTTCGCCCGCCGGCACGACTTCGACCGCGGCTACGGCCCGGCCGCCAACCGGATGCTCCGGCTGATCCGCGAGGGCGGCGATGCCAGGGCGCTGGCCGCCGAACTCTTCGACGGCCAGGGCTCGTACGGCAACGGCGCCGCGATGCGGGTGGCGCCGCTGGGCGCGCTGTACGCGGACGATCCGGCCGGGGTGGTGCTGCCCGCCGCAGACACCGCGATGACCACCCACACCCATCCGCAGGCCGTCGACGGCACGATCGCCGTCGCGGTGGCCGCCGCGTACGCGGTCCGGGCCCGGACCGGGACCATGACGCCGGACACCTTCCTGACGGCGGTCGCCGCGCTCACCCCGCGCGGTGCCGTGCGCGACGGCCTGACCGAGGCGATCGGCCTGCTTGCCGAGCCGGACCTGAAGGTCGCCGCCGAGGTGCTCGGCAACGGCAGCCGGACCAGCGCCGCCGACACCGTCCCCTTCGCGCTCTGGTGCGCGGCCCGCCGGCTCACCGACTACCCGGCGGCGGTCTGGGAGGCGATCGGCGCGGGCGGGGACATGGACACCGTCGCCGCCATCACCGGCGGCGTGGTCGCCGCCCACACCGGCACGGTCGGCATTCCGGCCGCCTGGACGGCCGCCCGCGAGCCGCTCCCCGCGTGGGCCTTCCCCGTGCCGGGCGGCGTGGCCCCCGCACCGGTGGACCGGACCCACCTGAAGCCGCTCCTGCTGCCGCGCCGGTGCCCGGTGCCGGACGTGGTCTGGACCGACGAGCAGTGGCGGCGGATCAGGGCCGGACTGCGCCCCGGGGGGACGGCGCAGATGTGGGAGTCCTACACCACCGAGGGCGTCCTGCACCTGCACCGGAGTCGGACCGGTTCCGCGGTCTGGGACGTCCGGGTGGCTCCGGTGCCGCGCGGCGGCTGGCGGCCCGTTTCTGCGCTGGTCGAGGCGCACCCCGGCCGGTACGAGGGTCGCCCCGACGCCGGGCAGCTGGCGACGGTCCTCGCCCTGGCCGCCGAGGGCTACTCGCACTGAGCCCGCGCCGGACGGCGGCCGCCCGTGGGGCCGCCGCCACCGGTGAACGAACGGCCCGCCGGGAGGTGCCGCCGGCCCGTGGCCCTCAGGCCGTGATCAGCTGCCCGGCGCCGCCGCCGTGTCTAAGGCACTCCTGGTTGATCGCCCGGTCCGGGGCGCTCGGCGAGGTGGCGGCGGCGATCCGGAGCTCGATGATGTCCCGTACGGCGGGCCATTCGGAGTCGAGGATCGAGTAGAACGCGGTGGAGCGCACCACCCCGTCCAGCCCGCGCGAGTGCGCCCGGCGGACGCCCTCGGAGGTGGCGCCGAGCCGCTCGATGGCCGCCCGGGAGCGCATGTTGCGGGCGTCCGCGCGCATCGAGATCCGCTGCACGCCCCACTCCTCGAAGGCGTACCGGAGCATCAGCAGCTTCGCCTCGGTGTTGATGCCGGTGCCCTGTGCGCGCGGCGAGAGCCAGGTGTTGCCGATCTCGGCGGCGTCCGGGACGGCCGTGGCGGGGTCGCCGAACGGCACGCCGGGCACCGGCGGCCAGACGACCGGGCCCTGCCAGTAGTCGAGTTCCAGGAACCGGGTGGAGCCGACGACCCGGCCGTCGGCGACGCTCACCGTCGCGAACGGCAGCGACCGGCCCGCGGCCTGGTCGGCAAGGGCGCGCGCGATGTAGTCGCGGGCCGCTTCCAGGCCGTGCGGGACGGGCGTGAAGGCGTAGGTCGTACGGTCCTCGGCGCCGGCCTTGGCGATGGCCTCGGCGTGGTGCGCGGCGAGGGGCTCCAGCCGCACGGTGCGGCCGGTGAGGATGACAGGTACGGGCACGGAACCTTCGGTCCTTCATCGGTCGGAGGGTGCGTCCCGTGCCGGGGTGCGGCGCGGGCTGCGGGGACTTCGCCCCGGCTCCGGAGACCGCCCGTCCATGCCCGTGCACGCCGGAGGCCGGTCGAGCGGGGTGGGGGCGGCGGCCCGGAGGCGGGCAGCGCGGTGCCGGAACGGACACGGGTCGACGGACCGGTCCGGCGGGATGAGCGAGGGGACAGTGTGCGTCCGCGAGATGGCCGAGGAGGAAACGAGAGCGCGAAGGGAAGCAGGCGGCCAGATGAAGGCAAGATGCGTCGTGGGTGGCTGGCCGAACACCGGGCCGGGTCGTGATCGACGGCGTTACGGACGACGTGACGACGACGCGACGATGCGAGGCAGCGAGAGGACGATACCCGCCAGAAGGCGGTGCGTCACTTCGCAGCACACGAATGGGCGCGCCGGTCTGCCGCGGACGCCTCCGGAAGGGCCTGTGGACGCCCGTGACCAGCGCTTTTCCATCCGGGTGCGATCATGGTCGGGACGGCACTCCGGCGAGCCGCGGAGGGCACTCCGGCGGGCCGCCGGGCGTTCACCGGTGCAGTGGCGGTCCGAGGCCGGGCCAGGGCGGGAATTCCGGCGGGGCCCGGCACGCTGCAGACGAGGAGAAGCCGGTACGAGTCGACGAGTAGAGAACGGGGTTGGGTGCGCGGTGCGTGATCCCCAGGCGCTGTACGAGCTGGATCAGCAGGGCGTGGCCGCCGTGGCCGCGGCGAACGCCGCGTTGGCCGATACCGGCGCCGGTTTGGTGCTGCTCCACCACTTCGAGGGCTTCATGGATGCCGGTGAGGCCGGCGGCCAGGTGGTGGCCCACCTGTTGGAGCAGGGTTCGCCGCAGGTGGTGGCCCGTTTCGACCACGACCGCCTGGTGGACTACCGGGCCCGCCGCCCGGCGATGGTCTTCGACCGTGAGCACTGGTCCTCCTACGACCCGCCGGAGATCCTGCTCCAGCTCGTCCACGACGCGGCCGGCGCGCCCTTCCTGCTGCTCACCGGGCCCGAGCCGGACGTCGAGTGGGAGCGCTTCTCCGCGGCCGTGCGCGGCCTGGTCGAGCAGTTCGAGGTCCGGCTGACCCTGGACTTCCACGGCATCCCGATGGGCGTGCCGCACACCCGCCCGGTCGGCCTGACGCCGCACGGCAACCGGCTGGACCTCGCGGCCGGCTACCCGCAGTGGTTCGAGCAGGCCCAGGTGCCCGGCAGCGCACAGGCGCTGCTGGAGTACCGGCTCGCCGAGGCCGGGCACGACGTGCTGGGCTTCGCCGTGCACGTGCCGCACTACGTGGCGCGCTCGGAGTACCCGGCGGCGGCGGTACTGATCCTGGAGGCGGTGCAGTCGGCCACCGGCCTGGTGCTGCCGGGCACCCGGCTGCGCGAGCGGGTCGGCGAGGTCTACGCCGACATCGAGGAGCAGCTGGCCCAGGGGGACGGCGAGATGCGCTCGGCGATCCGCGGTATGGAGGGCCAGTACGACGCGGTGGCGGGCGCCGAGGGCCGGGAGAGCCTGCTGGCCGAGCCGGTCGACCTGCCGTCGGCGGACGAACTGGGCCGGCGCTTCGAGCAGTTCCTCGCCGAGCACGAGCGCGGCCCCGAGTAGGACGGGCGCGGCCCCGGGCGCGACGGGTACGGCCCCGGGCGGGCCGCGTGCCGGGCGCGCCTCGGGCTGCAAGAATCACCGGACGGGCGGGAGTCATCCGACACCGCCCGTTCGTTGGCGAGTGAGGTGCCCGGGGGACGGGCCGCCGCAGGGAGAGACGTCGCCGTTCCGACCCCCGGGGGGATTCCATGCCGGTGCCCGCACGTTGGGCTGCTCGTCCACGTTCGGCCGCTCGTCCGGCGGCCGGGCGGGCCGCTGTTCTTGCCACCGGGCTGGCCGTGCTGCTGGCCGGCTGCAGCGGCGGGGGCGGAGCGAACGGCTCCGGCGCCGCTGCCTCGGACGCCCCGCGCCCGGTGCGGGCCACCCCGACCCCGACGCCCACCCCGACCCCGACACCCGCCGGTCCGTACGTCGCCCTCGGGGACTCCTACACCTCGGGCCTGAAGATCGCCCCGCAGGTGGGGGAGCCGAAGGGCTGCGCCCGCTCGGCGGTCAACTACCCGTCTCTGGTGGCCAAGTCGCTGGGACTGGCGGACGGCCAGTTCCGCGACGTCAGCTGCAGCGGCGCCCGCACCGGCGACCTGACGGACTCCCAGCAGACCGACGGCGGGGCCAACCCGCCCCAGCTGGACGCACTCTCCCCGGCCACCCGGCTGGTCACGGTCGGGATCGGCGGCAATGACGCCGGGTTCATGGAGGTCGTCGGCCAGTGCGCCAAGGAGAACCTGGCCGACGCGGTGAAGGGCCTGATCGGCTCGACCCGGGCCGAGGCGCCGTGCCGGGAGCACTATTCCACCCCCGGTGGCGCCGGCGACCAGGTGCAGCGCAAGGTCGACGCGGCCGGCGAGCGGCTGGGCCGGGTGCTCCAGGAGGTCAAGCGCCGTTCCCCGCAGGCCCGGGTGTACGTGGTCGGCTACCCGGCGCTGCTGCCCGCCGACCCGGCGAGTTGTGTGCCGGTGCTCGGCAGTACCGTCGCCGCGGCCGACCTGGGGTTCCTGGCGGAGAAGGAACAGCAGCTGAATGCGATGCTCAAGGGCCGCGCGGAGTCGGCCGGCGCGGTCTTCGTGGACGCCGCCGCCCCCTCGGCCGGCCACGACATGTGCGCCGGCGCGGCCGACCGCTGGGTGGAGCCGCCCTTCCCGGCGTCCGGCCTGGCGGCGATCCACCCCAACGCCAAGGGGCAGGAGGGCGTGGCCGCCGCCCTCCTCAAGGCCGTCCGCGGCTGACCGCCCCGGGCCTCGGGCCTCTCGGCTCCGGACTCTTCCGCTCCCGGCCGTTTCAGCCCGGCGCTTTCAACGCCCCGAACGCCCCGCGCCGCTCCGGGCCACCAGGGTGACGCTGCGCGCCAGTTCGGCGGCGTAATCCCAGGTCAGTGACGGCACGTCGAACAGCAGCCGGTACCACATCGGGCCGAACACGAGGTCGATCAGGTGGTCGTCGTCCGGGTGGACGACCTCGCCGCGCTCCCGGCCCCGTGCCAGCAACTTGCGTACGGCCGTCCGCCGTACCGTGATCAACCGCTCCCAGAGCAGGGCGCCGAACTCCGGGTCCTGCAGTGCCTCCGCGGCCAGGGCCCGGTTCAGCGTGCCGCTGACCGTCCGCTGCGCCTCGAACGTCGCGGTGAGCAGGACGGTGAGGTCACCGAGCAGCGAGCCGGTGTCCGGCGTCGGCAGTTCGGTCGCGGCGAAGCTGCCGAGGGTGTCCAGCACCACCTCGCCCTTGCTGCGGTAACGGCGGTACACGGTCTGCTTGGAGACGCCGCTGAGTGCCGCGATGCCTTCCATGCTCAGGCCCCGGTAGCCGTCGCGTTCGACGATCTCGGTGACGGCCGCGCGGATGGCGGCGTCGACGGCAGGGTCGCGTGGTCGTCCAGTCATGACGCCCACCCTAAGGGGTTGACATACGGTGCGTCTCGTATTGGAATAGCAATACGCAACGGACCGTATTGGAAAGGGGGATCCGATGCGTACCCACCCCGAGTTATCCGAGCGAGCCCAGGCATCCGAAGCATCCGAGACATCCGAGAGGTCCCGGCGGTCCGACGGGCTTGAGCAGCCTGGAAGCCCCGGTCGCCCCGACCGCGCCGCGGCCGCGCTGCTGGCGCTCTCGCTCGGCTACTTCACCCTCGGCACCAGCTCGCTGGCCGTGGTCGGCCTCGGCACGCCGATCGGCCACGACCTGCACACCGGGCCCGGCAGCGTCGGCGTCCTGGTCAGCGTGTTCGCGCTGAGCTTCGCGCTGGCCGCGCCCTTCGCCCCCGCCCTGCTCGGCCGGCTGGACCGCCGGACGGCGCTCCTGGTCGGCCTGGCGCTGCTCACGGCCGGCGGTGTGATCGGCGCCCTCGCTCCCTCCTACGGGGTGCTGGCCGCATCCCGCGTGGTGGCCGGGCTCGGTGGCGCCGTGTTCGGCCCGGCCTCCTCGGCGGTGGGCTCGCTGATCGTCCCCGAGGAGCGCCGGTCCCGGGCGCTGGCCACCGTGTTCGCCGGTATGACGGTGGCGGCGGTCGCCGGAGTGCCGCTCAGCTCCTACCTCGGCGAGGCCGTCGGCTGGCGCTGGGCGCTGGCGGGGGTGGCGGGCGCGAGCCTGCTGGCGCTGGCCCTGGTGGCCGCCCTGGTCCCGGCCGTTCCGGCGGGGGAGCCGCCGACCACCGCCGCCTACCGGGCCGTGCTGGCCACCCCGGGCGCCGCGGCGACCGTACTCACCACGCTGTTCTGCATGGCCGCCCAGTTCACCGTCTACGGGGTCGCCGGCGCCTACCTCGCCGCCCGCTTCGCGGCCGGACCGGGCGCCGTGACGGGGGTGCTGTTCGCCTTCGGCGCGGTCGGCGTCCTGGGCAACGCCTGCGGCGTCCGGCTCTCCGCGCGGCTCGGCGGCGCGGCCACCGTCACGGTGACCCTGGCCGGCCTGGCCGCCGCTTTCCTCGGACTGCTCGCAGCCCCGCGCGGCCTGGCCGCGGCGCTGCTGCTGTTCGCCGTCTGGGCCTTCTTCGGCCAGCTCTACCAGGCCCCGCAGCAGGCCCGGCTGATCGCTCTCCGCCCCGGCCAGCGCGGCGTGCTGCTCGCCCTCAACGCCTCGATGCTCTACGTCGGCATCAGCCTCGGCAGCCTGCTCGCCGGTGCGCTGCTGTCCGCCCTCGGCGCCCGCGCGCTGCCCGCCGTCGGTCTCGCCGCGCTCGCCCTGGCCGGCCTGGCCCACCTGCTCTCGGTCCGTGGCCCGGGCCGCAGCAGGCCCGTCACCGCCGTCACCGTCAAGTCCCGTACCACCCAGCCCTGAACAGGAGCCGTCCCATGAATGCCATCACCGATCCCGCCGCGACCGACCTCGCCACCGCGACCGACCTCAGCGCCGCCCGCGCGCTGGTCCGGGACTACCTGGAGACCGTCTGGAACCAGGGCCGGACCGACCTGGCCGACCGCTACCTCGCCGAGGACCTCGCCCAGCACAACCCCAACCTCCCCGACGGCCGGGCGGCGCTCACCGCCTTCGTCGACGGCCTGCGCGCCCAGCTGCCCGAGCTCCGCTTCGAGCTGCGCCGCCTGGCCGCCGACGGTGACCTGGTCTTCGCGCACTCGCTGTTCACCGCCGCCCCGGGCGACGAGGGCCGGGCCGTCATCGACGTCTTCCGCCTCGAAGGCGGCCTGATCGCCGAGCACTGGGACCTCAACGAGGCGGTCCCCGCCACCACCGCGAGCGGCCGTCCGATCGTCTGACCCCCCCGCCGCCCACGGGCGGCCCACCCGCCGGCTCCCCCTCGGCCCGCCAGGGGGAGCTGGCATGCGGTCGTGGATGCATGGATCCACACAGTGCCTCTCAAGCGCGGCACGCCTCGCGTGTCAGAGGGGCGGCGTACCGTAATTGGCATGTGACTCCTCCTCTCCGAGAGACGGAGAGGCTTCTCGCTCGGCTCCGGGAGCCTCATGACGGCCAAGCCCTGACCGCTGTCCGAGGACAGGTGACTGATTGCATGTCACGCGACGGAAGCGGACGACTACGCAAGGAGATGGATGGACGACACCGCGCACCGCCTCACCGCCGCCCCGACCCCGTACGACCACGCCGCCGAGGCCCGCTGGGTGCCCGAACCGGACAAGCGCCCCGGCCGGACGGCGTTCCAGCGCGACCGCGCCCGCGTGCTCCACTCCGCCGCCCTGCGCCGGCTGGCCGGCACCACCCAGGTGGTCGCCCCGATGCGCAGCGACTTCCCCCGCACCCGGCTCACCCACTCCCTCGAATGCGCCCAGGTGGGCCGGGAGTTGGGAGCCGCCCTGGGCTGCGACCCGGACCTCGTCGAGACCGCCTGCCTGGCCCACGACATCGGCCACCCGCCGTTCGGCCACACCGGCGAGGAGGCGCTCGACCAGGCCGCCGAGGGCTGCGGCGGCTTCGAGGGCAACGCGCAGTCGCTGCGCATCCTCACCCGCCTGGAGCCCAAGCGCTTCGCCCCGCAGGACGAGCAGCCCGCCCGGCTGGCCCCCTGGCCCGGCCGCAGCGTCGGCCTCAACCTGAGCCGCGCCGCCCTCGACGCCGCCACCAAGTACCCCTGGACGCACGGCTCCCACCCCCTCGACCCGGTCTCGCCCAAGTACGGCGTCTACGCCGACGACCTGCCGGTCTTCCGCTGGCTGCGGGCCGGCTCCCCGGCCGGGCGCAAGTGCTTCGAGGCCACCGTCATGGACTGGGCCGACGACGTCGCCTACTCCACCCACGACGTCGAGGACGGCCTCCAGGCCGGCCACATCGACCCGGACGTGCTGCGCGCGCCGAGCGAGCGTGCCGAGCTGTTCAAGGTCGCCGAGCGCTACGCCCGGGACGCCGAGCCCGAGGAGCTGGCCGACGCCCTGGACCGGCTGCTCGCCCAGGAGTGGTGGCCCCGCTCCTACGACGGCTCGGCCCGGTCCCGGGCCGCCCTCAAGGACCTCACCAGCCAGCTGATCGGCCGCTTCTGCCTGGCCGCCGAGCAGGCCACCCGTGCCCGCTACGGCCCCGGCCGGCTCACCCGGTACGCGGCCGAGCTGGTGGTGCCGCGGGACGTCCGGCTGGAGTGCGCGGTGCTGAAGGCGGTCGCCGTCCGGTTCGTGATGCAGCGCGACGAGCAGGCCCAGCTGCGGGCGCGCCAGCGGATCGTGATCGCCGAGCTGGCGTACGTGCTCAACCAGCGCGCCCCCGAGGGCCTGGACCCGGTCTTCGCCGCGCTCTACCGGGAGGCGGACGACGACCGCGCCGCCCTCCGCGCGGTGATCGACCAGATCGCCACCCTCACCGACGCCTCGGCCATCGCCCTGCACGGCAAGCTGGTCGGAGCGGCCTGGACGTAGCCCCCCGTGCTGCCGCCGCGCCGGGCCGCGCGATGCCCGGTCCGGCCGGAAAGCCCGCCTCGCCCGGTCCGGCCGGAAAGCCGCCCCGGTCCCGCCTCCCACTCCGCCCGGGCCGCCCCGCTCGCCCCGGCGCAGCCGGTAACCCGCGCCACCCCAGTAGACTTCCGGGGTGGCCGGGCGGATCAGGGACGAAGACGTACAGGCGGTGCGCAGCGCACTGCCCATCGACGTGGTGGTCGGCGACTACGTTCAGCTCACCAACGGTGGCGGTGGCGAGTACAAGGGCGTCTGCCCCTTCCACGACGAGAAGTCCGCCTCCTTCTACGTGAACCCCGCCAAGGGCGTCTTCCACTGCTTCGGCTGCCAGGAGAACGGCGACACCATCGCCTTCCTGATGAAGATCGAGCACTTCACCTTCGCCGAGGCCGTCGAGCGGATGGCCGCCCAGGCCAACATCACGCTCCGCTACGAGGAGGGCGGCTACAGCCCCCGCCATCAGCAGGGCGAGCGCACCCGCCTGGTCGAGGCGCACAAGGTGGCCGCCGCCTACTACCAGGAGCAGCTCGCCTCGCCGGAGGCGGAGATCGGCCGCCGTTTCCTGGCCGAGCGCGGCTTCGACGAGCAGGCGGCGCAGACCTTCGGCGTCGGCTACGCCCCGGCCGGCTGGGAGCACCTGGTCCGCTACCTGCGGGGCAAGGGCTTCAGCGACAAGGAGATCCTGCTCGGTGGTCTGGCCTCGCAGGGCCAGCGCGGGGGCCTGATCGACCGCTTCCGGGGCCGGCTGGTCTGGCCGATCCGCGACATCGCCGGCGAGGTGGTCGGCTTCGGCGCCCGCCGCCTGCGCGAGGACGACAACGGTCCGAAGTACCTGAACACGCCCGAGACGCCGATCTACAAGAAGTCCCACGTGTTGTACGGCATCGACCTGGCGAAGAAGGAGATCGCCAAGTCGGGCAGGGCGGTGGTGGTCGAGGGCTACACCGATGTGATGGCCTGCCATCTCGCGGGCGTCCCGACGGCGGTGGCCACCTGCGGTACCGCGTTCGCCGAGGACCACATCAAGATCATCCGCCGGCTGCTGATGGACACCTCCCAGTACCGCGGCGAGACCGTCTTCACCTTCGACGGCGACGCGGCCGGACAGAAGGCCGCCCTGCGCGCCTTCGAGGACGACCAGAAGTTCGCCGCCAAGACCTCCATCGCGGTCAGCCCCGGCGGCATGGACCCGTGTGATCTGCGCCTGGCCAAGGGCGACGACGCGGTCCGTGAGCTGATCGACAACCCGGTCCCGCTGTTCGAGTTCGCGCTGCGTTCGGCCGTCGCCCGGCACCGGGTGGAGACCCCGGAGGGCCGCTCGGCGGCGCTGGAGGAGGCGGCGCCGATCGTCGCCAAGATCAAGGACCGCTCGATCCAGCACGAGTACGCCGTCCGGCTGGCCGGCATGCTCGGCATCCTGGACGAGCAGTTCGTGGTGCGCCGGATCTCCCAGCTGGCCCGCTGGGACCGCGAGCGCCAGCAGAACCCGCGGGCCAACGGCCAGCAGCGGCGCCCCGAGCAGCCGCAGCCGACGAGGTCCGTCACCCCGCTCTTCCGCCTCAACCCGCGCGACCCGGCACAGTTCGTGGAGCGCGAGCTGCTCAAGCTGGCACTCCAGCACCCGGACCTGGTCGCCCCGGCCTTCGACCACTACGGCGAGGACGAGTTCCCGACCCCGCCGTACACCGCCGTGCGCCGCGCGATCGGCCAGGCCGGCGGGGCGGCGTACGGGGTCACCCTCGCCGACTTCACCAGCGCGGTGCGCGAGGCGGCCCCGGACGACCAGGTGCGGTCGCTGGTGACCGAGCTGACCGTGGAGCCCGTGCGGTCGCGCCGCAAGGCGGACGCGGTCTACGCGGGGGAGTTCCTGGTCAAGCTGCGGCTGCTGGCCGTGGACCGGCGGGTCAACGAGGTCCGTGGCCACCTCCAGCGGCTGGGCACCCGGGCCTCCGCGGAGGAGCTGCACGCGGTGCAGACCGAGCTGTGGCAGCTCCAGCAGTACGGTCAGCAGCTGCGCAGCCGCGGCGCCGCGGCGCTGTAGTCGCGCCGCCGGCCCGGCTGGAGACGCGGCCGCCCCGCCCGCCCGGAGACCGGGCCGCCACACCCGGTCGGAGAAAGTCCGCGCACGAGTCTCGGCCGCGGAGTGTGGCGTGCCCCACACTGGAGGGCGTCCCAGCTCCGTACAGCGCGGGTCCGCCAGAGTCGCGCCCGCCCCGAGGGGATGCCCGTGGACCAAGGCCTTGCCGCGACCACCCGCCCGACCACCGACCCGCTCGCCCCCCACGACGACCACGGCCGGGCCGGCTCTCCGCCGCCGGACGGTGCCCGGGTGCCCGTGCAGGGCCTCCCGGCGGGCCACCCCGAGGCCCCCGAAACCGAACCCGAAACCGAACCCGAAACCGAACCCGAAACCGAACCCGAAACCGAACCCGACACCGAACCTGACGCCGCATCCGACACCGAACCCGACACCGATCCCGAAGCCGAGGCGGCGCCCGATGACGCCGAACCCGACCTCGACGCCGACCCCGGTCCCGTCGGCGCGACCGGCCCCGCGGCGGACCTGCTCCGCCAGTACCTGCGCGAGATCGGCCGGATCCGGCTGCTGAACGCCGCCGAGGAGGTGGAGCTGGCCCGCCGGATCGAGGCCGGTCTCTTCGCCGAGGAGCGGCTGAACCGTGTGCCGCCGCCCCCCGACCCGCTGGCCGTCGAGCTGGACACCCTGGTGGTGATCGGCCGGATCGCCAAACGGCGGCTGATCGAGGCCAACCTGCGTCTGGTGGTCTCCGTCGCCAAGCGCTACATCGGCCGCGGGCTGACCCTGCTGGACCTGGTCCAGGAGGGCAACCTCGGCCTGATCCGGGCGGTGGAGAAGTTCGACTACGCGCGCGGCTACAAGTTCTCCACCTACGCCACCTGGTGGATCCGCCAGGCGATGAGCCGCGCCCTGGCCGACCAGGCGAGGACGATCCGGGTGCCGGTGCACGTGGTCGAGCTGATCAACCGGGTGGTCCGGGTGCAGCGCGCGCTGCTCCAGGAGCGCGGGACCGAACCGACCCCGGCCGAGATCGGCGTCGTACTGGAGCTGACCGAGGCGCGGGTGCGGGAGCTGATCCGGCTGGCCCAGGAGCCGATCTCGCTGCACACCCCGGTCGGCGAGGAGGACGACGTGGCGCTCGGCGACCTGATCGAGGACGCCGACGCCGCCTCGCCCGCCGAGTCGGCCACCTTCCTGCTGCTGCGCCAGCACCTGGACGCGGTACTGGCGACGCTCGGCGAGCGGGAACGCCAGGTCGTGCAGCTCCGCTACGGCCTGGACGACGGCCGCCCCCGCACGCTGGAGGAGATCGGCGTGCTGTTCGGGGTGACCAGGGAGCGGATCCGCCAGATCGAGTCCAAGACCCTGGTGAAACTCCGCGACCACGCCTTCGCCGGGCAACTCCGCGGCTACCTGGACTAGGGAGTCCTGCCTGGACTAGGACGCGGTGGCGCTCGGGGCCGCCGGCGGCGAGGCCGGGCCGATCGGGATCGGGGTGGAGGCGACCAGGTGGGCCAGGTCGGAGGCGCCGAGCGTGCAGGCGTCCCCGGCCGGCTGGTGGCCGCAGACCTGGAAGGTCGCGGCCGGGTCCGCCGCGTTCACCATCAGCGAGTAGTTGTCGTACCCCCAGTGGATCAGCGCCGTCTCCGTCTCGCCGGTGCTGCTGGTGACGGTGGAGTAGTCGCCGGGCTCGCCCTCGGTGATGGCGGCCCATGCGGCCTGGCACTTCTGGCTGTAGCGCAGGTAGATGACCACCTTGCCCATGTTGCTGGTCTGGAGGGTCCGGGCGTCGCTACCGCAGCCGGTGGCCTTGGGGTCCTTGTGCGAGCAGCCGATGGCCTGGCACGCGGAGCCGGGCACGGCGGGCTTGGCAGCCGGGCTCGTGGTCGCGGTCGTGGGCGTGGCGGGCTGCGCGAGGGCGGCAGGCTCCTGCCCGGAGCCGTGCGTGTACCGGACCCCGGCCAGCACCAGCAGCGCCACCGTCACCAGGGCGCCGGCCGCCAGCGCCGCCGGCCGCCGCCACCACGGCGAGGCCGTGGCGGGCTCCCAGCCCTCCACCGCGCCCGCGACAGCCCCCGTCAAGGGGTCCGCGGCAGACTCCACCACGGGCTCGGCGGCAGACACGACCACGAGCCCGGCCACCGGTGGGGCGGTGTCCTCCGCGGCACCCTCCGCGCTGCCATCCGCGGCACCCTTCGCGGTGTCCTCCGCAGTGACATCCGCGGTGCCCTCCGGTGCCGTCGCCCCGGCCCAGAGCGCCCGCAGCGCGGGGCCGTCGCACTCCACCGCCCCGATCAGCGCGTCCAGCGCCTGGTCGGTGACGACCCGTTTGCCGTTGAGCCAGCGCTCCCAGGAGGCGCGGCTGTAGTGAGTCCGGGCCGCCAGCTCGGACAGTGAGAGCCCGGTCGCGTCCTTGACGGCGCGAAGCTCCTCCGTCAGGCGTCGGGCGGGGCCGGACAGTTCGTCCGGGAGTTGCTTCCAAGCGGATGCCATGCGGCCTTCCCAACATCAGAAACGGGGAACGCGGGATCGAGGACAGGGCCGAGTTGGGCACCGGCCCGGGGCCTGGGGGCGTCTCCGCGTCTCCAACCTCACCGGCCTGCCGTCTCAAACCCCAGGTCATGGCGCTGAGACGGACGGAAGTGTCTCACACCCCCGGTGGCCGCTCGAACATCCACAGGTCCATCGTGCAGAGTTCTCAGGCCGGTCCGTTTCGGGCGCAGGGATCCTTCGTCCGGGCACCGATTCCGAGGCCGGCTCCTGACGTCCCGAATCCCCCACACCGCTTGCGGCAGCCTCGCGGGGGGAGGCTGCCCCGAGCGCAGGGACGCGGGGGGGGGGGGGGGGGGGGGGGGGGGGGGGCCGCCCCCCCCCCCCCCCCCCCCGCCGCGATCACCTCCCCTGTCCGCCACCGCGCGGTGCCCGGGGGGAACGCGCCCGGGGGAACGCTCAGTGGTGGAAGCCCATGCGGGGCGGTACCCCGAGGTCCTTCAGCGGGCCGGGCTGGCGCCGCAGCTCCGGCAGCAGCCGGGTGAGGTCGTTGAGCAGCAGGTCGGCGAGGTCCCGGGAGAAGCCGTTGCGGCAGACCACCCGCAGTACCGAGAGGTCCTCCCGGTTCTCCGGGAAGGTGTACGCGGGCACCTGCCAGCCGCGCTCGCGCAGCCGGCGCGACACGTCGAACACGTCGAACGGGACGTCGTCGGTGGTGGTGAAGGCGAAGACCGGGAGATCCTCGCCGCGGGTCAGCAGCCGGAAGCAGCCGAGCGCCTCGATCTGCCCGGCCAGGTAGATGGCCACCTCCCGGGAGGCTCCCTGGACGGCCCGGTAGCCGTCCCGGCCGAGCCGCAGGAAGGTGTAGTACTGCGCGATCACCTCGGCGCCCGGGCGGGAGAAGTTGAGCGCGAAGGTCGGCATCTCGCCGCCCAGGTAGTTGACCCGGAAGACGAGCTCCTCGGGCAGCGCCTCGCGGTCGCGCCAGAGCGCCCAGCCGACGCCCGGGTAGACCAGGCCGTACTTGTGCCCCGAGGTGTTGATGGAGGCGACCCGCGGCAGCCGGAAGTCCCAGAGCAGCTCGGGGTCGAGGAAAGGCGCCACCATGCCGCCGGAGGCGCCGTCCACATGGACCGGGACGTCCAGGCCGGTCCGCTGCTGGAGTTCGTCGAGCGCCGCGCAGATCTCCGCCACCGGCTCGTAGGAGCCGTCGAAGGTGGAGCCGAGGATGCCGACCACGCCGATGGTGTTCTCGTCGCAGAGGGCCACGGCCTGCTCGGCGCCGAGGTGGTAGCGCTCGCCCTCCATCGGGGCGGTGCGCGCCTCGACCTCCCAGAAGTTGCAGAACTTCTCCCAGCAGACCTGCACGTTGATGCCCATCACCAGGTTGGGCCGGGCACCGGCCGCGTAGCGCTCGGCGTTGCGGCTCATCCAGCGGCGCTTGAGCGCGAGGCCGGCCAGCATGCAGGCCTCGCTGGAGCCGGTGGTGGAGCAGCCGACCGCGCCGTCCGGGTCGGGGGCGTGCCAGAGGTCGGCGAGGATGGCCACGCAGCGCCGCTCCAGCTCCGCGGTCTGCGGGTACTCGTCCTTGTCGATCATGTTCTTGTCGAGGCACTCGGTCATCAGCCGGGTGGCCTGGATCTCCATCGACGTGGTGACGAAGGTGGCCAGGTTGAGCTTGGCGTTGCCGTCCAGCATCAGTTCGTCGTGGATCAGCTGGTAGGCGGTGTCGGCCGGTACCGGACCGTCGCCGAGCCGGTGCAGCGGCGGCGCCAGCTCCATCGCGCCCAGCGGGTCGGCGGCGCCGACGAACGGGCTTACGGTCAGCCGGCGATCGTCGCCGGCTCCCTTGTGCAGAGCCATGGGATCCTGCCGCCCTTCGGTCCGGTAGCCGCGTCGCCTTCCACGCTGCCACCGGGCGCGGGGTGACGCATCTTCACGAGCCTCGCCCTCGTCACCCCGCGGCCCGTCTCAGCCGGCCGTCTCCGGGTGGACCTGCTCCCGGGCGGCCCGGTACTGCTGGCGTACCGCCGCGCCGACCGGCAGGTCCTGTTCGGCGTCCGGGGTGACGGTGACCGTCTCCGGCAGCTCCCAGCGCGGCGGCTCGGGGGTGCCGGCCAGCGCCCAGGCGGCCTGCCGGGCCGCGCCGCGCGCCGCGTGGGCGCCGGGCGGCGGCACCACGACGGGGACGCCGAACAGCAGCGGGGCGATCTGCCGGACGGCCGGCAGCCGTCCGGCCGCGCCGAGCAGGAAGACCCGCCTCACCTCGACGCCCCGGGCCCGCAGCACGTCCAGCGCGTCCGCGAGGTTGCAGAGCATGCCCTCGACGGCGGCCCGGGCCAGGTGCTGGGGGGTCATCGACTCGGCCCGCATCCCGGTCAGCGTGCCGGCCGCATGCGGCAGCGCGGGCGTCCGCTCGCCGTCCAGGTAGGGCAACAGCACCATCCCGTACGCGCCGGGGGAGGACTGCAGGGCCAGGTCGCTCAGGCCCTCCAGGTCCTGGCCGAGCAGGGCGGCGGTGGAGCGGAGCACCTGGGCGGCGTTCAGGGTGGCGACCATCGGCAGGTGGCGGCCGGTGGCGTCGGCGAAGGAGGAGACCAGCCCGGTGGCGTCCACCACGGCCTGCTCGTGCACGGCGAAGATCGTCCCGGAGCTGCCGAGCGAGACCGCCGCGTCGCCGGGTTCGAGGCCGAGACCGAGCGCGGCGGCCATGTTGTCGCCGGTGCCGGCCGAGATCAGCAGCCCCTCGGGGGTGTGTCCGGCGGGCTCGGCCGGACCGAGCACGTGCGGCAGCTTCAGCTCGTGCCCGAGCGCCAGCTCGACCAGGTCCTGCCGGTACTCGCCGGTGATCGGCGACCAGTAGCCGGTGCCGGAGGCGTCGCCCCGGTCGGTGGTACGCCGTTTGGGGTGGCCCAGCAGCTGCCAGACCAGCCAGTCGTGCGGCAGCAGCACCTCGGCCACCCGGCGGGCGTTGGCCGGCTCGAACTCGGCCAGCCAGCGCAGCTTGGCGATGGTGTACGTCGGGCCGGGGACGGCGCCGATCGCGGCCGTCCAGGCGGCCGGGCCGCCGAGCGCGTCCAGGAGGGCGGCCGCGGCGCCGCTGGAGCGCGGGTCGTTCCAGAGGATCGCGGGCCGCACCAGCACGCCGCCGGCGTCCAGGCCGATCATGCCGTGCTGCTGCGCGCTGACGCCGATCGCCCGGACGCCCTCCAGCAGGCCGCCGGCGGCCGCGTCGCCGAGCGAGTGCAGCCAGATCTGCGGGTCGGCCTCGCCGGCCCGGGTGTCCTGGCTCTCCGGCGAGGGGTGCGGGGCCTTGCCGGACCGCAGCACCGCACCGGTCTCGGTGTCGCACGCGACGATCCTGGTGCGACCGGTCGAGCTGTCTATCCCCGCGACGATGGCCATGTCGAGATCATGCCTCAGCGGGCGTCCGGGCGCGGTCCGTCCGGGCAAGTGTTGCCCGTTCGGTACCGCTCCGGAGCCGTCGCGGACGCCCGGCCGTCACCGCCCGGTCACGGCCGGAAGGTACCCCAGCTGTCGTCCTCCACCCGGGGGCGGTTGAAGTACGACACCCGGTCGGTGACCGCGTTCGGCAGCCGGTCCCCGACCTTGCCCGCGACGGCGTCGGCCGCCTTCCCGGCGGCGGCGCCGGCCTGCTGCTTGGCCTTGTCGGCGGCGGTCTGCACCTTGGGGTTCTGCGCGACCTGCCGGGTGACCCTGGCGATCTGTTCGTACCGCTGGCGTCCGGCCCGCGAGCCCAGCACGTAGCCCGCCGCGAGTCCGACGATCAACGACAGCTTCCACATGATCGGATTCCACCCTCTCCTGGCGGCCTCTGCCGCATTGCCCTACCCGTCCTTCGGGGCGGCGAACCGTCCGTGCCCCCAGCATCCCCGTGCGCTGTGCCGGGCGCGCGCCGGGCACGCCGGGCGGGGGCGCCGGGGCGGCCGGGGAAAGCGATTGGCGGACCACCCCCCCGAGTGCGCTAATGTATGTCCCGCAGCGAGCGCCGAGGAGCCCGGGAGACCGGGGGCCGAAGCGGAAGCCCGATCCCCCATAGCTCAATTGGCAGAGCAGCCGACTGTTAATCGGCAGGTTATTGGTTCGAGTCCAATTGGGGGAGCTCAGGTGGCGGTCCTCTCGGGGGCGGCCGTCCTGCCCGTGGTGCGACGCTTGTCCACCGTGATCCCGCATAGCTCAATTGGCAGAGCAGCCGGCTGTTAACCGGCAGGTTTTTGGTTCGAGTCCAAATGCGGGAGCTTCACCGGGTGCGCCCGGTGACTGCTCAGAGCGAAGGCCCCCCGGTCGACCGGGGGGCCTTCGTGTTGTGCTGCTCACACCGGTCTCGCCCTGCTCACGCCGGTGGCACCCTGCTCACGCCGGTGTCGCCCTGCCCGCGCCGCCCGCCCGGGGCGGACGTCAGTCGGTGGCCCGGCGGTACAGCTCGGCGACCCGGTTGTCGAAGGTGATGCTGTACGAGGTGCCCGGGCTCTCGCCGCCCTCCTGGTAGCCGCCGATCACGCCGATCACGTTGCCGGTCGTGGTGATCCACGGGCTGCCGCTGGTGCCGTTGGTGTAGCCGCCGCAGTCGAAGCGTTCCTGGGTGGGGCTCTGCGGGCTGGTCCGGACCGCGCAGGTGATCGGCTCGTCGCGCTCGTTGGGGTAGCCGGTCACCGAGACGGCGAGGCCGAAGCCCTGGCCGGTGCCGAGCGGGTTCCCGCCGACGGCATCCTCGATCTCCCGGCCGTCCACCGGCCGGAGGGTGATGAACGCCACGTCGTACTCGGGGTCGTCGTCGGCCGCCCAGCGCGGATCGACGGTGACCGCCTGCACCGGCCAACTCCCGTACGGGGAGTAACCGTTGCGGTAGCCGGGGGTGAACACCAGGCCGTCCAGCAGGCCGATCCGGCGGCTCTGCACGCAGTGCGCGGCGGTCACCAGCAGATTCCGTCGCGGGCTGTGCACCACGCTCGCCGTGCAGGCCCGCGGCCCCTGGGCGGTGTGGATCGAGAGGGTGCCGACTCGGTCGCCCGTCGGGCTCTGCGGCGCCACCGCGGCGGTCGGCGGCTTCTTGTCCCCGCTGCCGCAGGCGGTGCCGGAGGTGAGCAGCAGGGCCGCCAGCGCGACCGCCTGGGCCGCGCGGCCGGGCCGTACCGGGCGGGGGGCCATCGGGGCTCCGTCTCGTCCTCGGGGGCGGCCCCTGCGGGTCGTGCGGACCGCCTTTCGTGAGGAAGATCTACCAGTCCTGGCCCGGCGGCGCCAACCTCCGAGCCCGGCGGTTTCCCTTTGGGGCGGACGGCGCCGTGCCGTGCCGGGCCCGGCACGGTCAGCCGGTGGCGCGGTCGTACAGGGCCTGGACCTTGTCCCCGAAGTAGCTGCTGTACGAGGTGTCGGGCGAGTCGCCGCCCTCCTGGTAGCCGCCGATCACGCCGACCACGGTGCCGGTGCGGGTGTCCGCGTCGAAGTCGGTCACCCAGGGGCTGCCGCTGGTGCCTCCGGTGTAGTCCGGACAGTCGATCCGCAGCTGGGTGGGGCTCTGTTCGGAGGTGGTGTTGCTGCAGGTGATCGGCACCTCGCTGGTGCCCGGGTAACCGGTGACCTTCACCGGCAGCCGGTAGCCGCGGTTGACGCCCAGCCGGTTGGCGCCGAGCACCTGCTGCACCTGCTGCCCGTTCTGCGGCTGGACCACGGCGAAGGCGACGTCGACGTCCGGGTCACCGTCGTCCTTCCAGGCCTGGTCGACGGTGACCGCCAGCAGCGGCCAGACTCCGCTCGGGGTGTCGCCGTCCCGGTAGCCGGGGACGAAGACGAGGTCGCTGCGCTGTCCGAGCTGTGGGTCCCACACGCAGTGCGCGGCGGTGACGATCAGGTTGAGCCCGGCGCTGTCGACCACGCTGGCGGTGCAGAAGTGGTCGCCGTCCGCGTTCCGAGTGAAGACGGCCCCGACCAGGCCGTTGAGCACGGTGGGCTTGGCGGTGCGGGTGACGCCCGTCTGCCGGCCGAGCGCGCCGCGCAGCCGTTCCGGGCTCCAGCCGTGGCTGTCGGTGGAGGCGGAGGTCGCGCCGGCGGCCGAGGCGGGGTGCGACCGCACCGTCGGGCTGGCGCCGCCGGGGCCCGCCGCGGTGGTGCAGCCCGCCGCGGCCAGGACCGCCAGCGCGGCGCCGGCCGCCACCAGCTCACGTACCGTCATCGGCCCAGGCTCCCCGCTGCCGCCGTGGGCCCGCCACCGGAATTGCTCCGCGTGGGGAGGTGCGCTTCCGTGCGCACCCATGTGCGCCCCCGGCGCGCACCACGGGTGATCGACCGGCTATGCTGCCCGGGACGGCCTTGCGGGGCCGTCTGCTGCTGCCGCGACCGGGCGACCGGTGCGCGCGGCGAACCGGGGCGGTAGCTCAGCCGGTTAGAGCAGGGGACTCATAATCCCTTGGTCGTGGGTTCGAGTCCCACCCGCCCCACCTCGAACACGTGACAGATCGTCCGATGGAAGGTCGGGCCGGCCTGCACACATGCCCGAGGCCCACGCGGCACTCTAGTGGCAAGGCCGGTCGGAATCCGCCTCAACACCCCGAGATTCACCCTCCTAGTGGAGACCCGGCGGACATGGCGCGGGAGAGCCGGCCTCTGGCAACTCTGGCGGGCCTCCCGGCGCGAGCGGACCGCTTCCTGACCGCAGGCCGCCGACGATCGCCGGCTCCTCGAACGCATTGCCCCCGTCGGGGACCGTCCCTGGTGAGGACGGCGCCGGTGCCCGTCCGTGCGGGGCTGGCTTCCCCATGGACGGTCGGGACCACCGGACGCCTGCGGTGGCAGGATCCGGCCGTGACGCCGCACCCGGGACCCGTCGGATGGCAGCTTCCTGCAGCGGCCGGCGGATTCGCCCGCTGCCCTGCCTAGGCTCCTCCCGTACCTCGTCCAGCCAGGTACCTCATTCATCGAGGGCACACCCGGCACGGGTTCTCCCGGCGATGAGTGAGGGGAGGAAAGGACCACCTCCATGACGTCCCGCTCCGAGCAGGCAGCCTCCCGCCGTTCGTCCTCCCCGCGCAGCCGGACCGTGCTCTGCCCGGTCGACGTGCGGATTCTGGAGGGGATAGCCCGCGGCCACTCCAACCTCCAGCTGGCCACCCACCTCTACCTCAGCCGCCAGGGCATCGAGTACCGGGTCGGCCGGATGCTGCGCCTGCTGCGGGCCTCCAACCGGGCCTCGTTGGTCGCCCGCGCCCACTTCCTCGGGATTCTCGCGGAGGGGACGTGGCCGCCCCGGGTCCTGCCCCGGTTCAGCGAGGACGACGGGGGTGCCGCCCGCCGTGAGCCGGACGAGCCCGCCGGGCGGGCGTCGTTGTAGGGCCGTCCGTGTTGCCGGGCCTCCCGTCCGGCGGCTCAGCGGCCGGTCCGGACCGGGAAGTCGAGCGCGCCGGGAGCGACCGCGGGGGCGAGGCCGGCGGCCGCGGCCCGGCCGAGCAGGCCACGGACCGCCGCGTAGCCCTCGTCCCCGATCGCGGCGGTGTGCCCGTTCACGTAGAGGCCGATGTGCTGGTCCACCACCTGCGGCGCCATCTCCTGGGCGTGCCGGAGCACGTACGGCCGGGAGGCCTGCGGGTCGTCCCAGGCGTACCGCACCGAGTCGGCGGCTGCCCGGGCGAGGACGCCGAGGGCCTGTTCGCCCAGGCTCCGCCTGGCCACGATCGCGCCGAGCGGGATCGGCAGCCCGGTCTCCCGCTCCCAGACCTCGCCCAGGTCGGCGAGGCTGCGCAGGCCGTACTCGTGGTAGGTGAACCGCGCCTCGTGGATGACCAGCCCCGCGTCCACCAGGCCGTCCCGGACCGCCGGCATGATCTCGTGGAACGGCAGCACCACGACCTCACCGATGCCGCCCGGGCTGCCGGGCGGTGCGGGCGACACGGCCGTGGCCGCCCAGAGCCGGAACAGCAGGTACGCCGTCGACCGGCTGCTCGGCACGGCGACCCTGCGTCCCACCAGTGAGGCCGGCTCGGCCGCGTCCCTGACCAGGACCAGCGGCCCGCAGCCACGCCCGAGCGCGCCGCCGCTGGGCAGCAGCGCGTACTCGTCGAGGACGTACGGAAGGGCGGCGTAGGAGATCTTCAGGACGTCCAGCGAGCCCTGCTCGGCGAGCCCGTTGGTGACGTCGATGTCCGCGATCCGGACCTCGAGGGCGGGCGCGCCGGGGAGCAGACCGTGCGACCAGGCGTGGAAGACGAAGGTGTCGTTGGGGCAGGGCGAGTACGCGATGGAGAGCGGTGGCACCGGCTCACCCTTCCTTGTCGGACGACGGCGCGTCGGGCCGCGGCCGGGCCCACCCCTCCAGGGAAGCGGCTGCGGTCTGGGGATTTCCCTGGAAAGACCTCGCCAGGATGAGGGCGCACCGTGCCTCACGGGCACCGACCTAGGGGGTTCTGGCATTGGACGCAGGGCTGAAGCGCGAGCTGGAGGCGAAGGTCTACGCGGGTGAGCGGCTGACCCGGGAGGACGGGATCGCGCTCTACGAGAGCGATGACCTGGCCTGGCTGGGTGGTCTGGCCCACCATGTGCGGACGCGGAAGAACGGCGATGTCGTCCACTTCAACGTGAACCGTCACCTCAACATGACGAACGTGTGCAACGCGTCCTGTGCGTACTGCTCGTTCCAGCGCAAGCCGGGCGAGAAGGACGCGTACACGATGCGCATCGAGGAGGCCGTGCGGCTGGCCAAGGCGATGGAGGTGGACTCCCTCACGGAGCTGCACATCGTCAACGGTCTGCACCCGACCCTGCCGTGGCGTTACTACCCGCGGTCGTTGCGGGAGCTGAAGGCGGCGCTGCCGAACGTGTCGCTGAAGGCGTTCACCGCCACCGAGATCCACTGGTTCGAGAAGATCAGCGGCATGCCGGCCGACGAGATCCTGGACGAGCTGATCGACGCCGGGCTGGAGTCGCTGACCGGTGGCGGGGCGGAGATCTTCGACTGGGAGGTCCGCCAGCACATCGTCGACCACGACACCCACTGGGAGGACTGGTCGCGGATCCACCGGCTCGCGCACGGCAAGGGCCTCAGGACGCCGTCGACGATGCTCTACGGCCACATCGAGGAGCCCCGGCACCGGGTGGACCACGTGCTGCGGCTGCGGGAGCTGCAGGACGAGACGGGCGGGTTCCAGGTCTTCATCCCGCTGCGCTACCAGCACGACTTCCACGACTCCAAGGACGGCGTCGTGCGGAACAGGCTGATGGCGCGCACCGAGATGGCCACCGGTGCGGAGGCGTTGAAGACCTTCGCGGTCTCCCGGCTGCTCTTCGACAACGTGCCGCACGTCAAGGTGTTCTGGGTGATGCACGGTGTCACGACGGCGCAGCTGGCGCTCAGCCATGGTGCGGACGACATGGACGGCTCGGTGGTCGAGTACAAGATCACCCATGACGCGGACAACTTCGGCACCCCGAACAAGCTCGGCCGGGACGACCTGCTGGGCCTGATCCGGGACGCCGGCTTCCGTCCGGTGGAGCGCAACACCCGCTACGAGGTCATCCGCGAGTACGACGGCCCGGACCTGACGCGCCGGGAGACCCCGCAGGCCATGCGCCTCTGACCTCGACGGCCCCCACCCCGACGACGATCGGCAGGTCCCAGCCATGCCCACGAAGACCCACGACGAGCCGCACGACGAGGAACTGGAGGTCTGGATCGACCAGGGCCTCTGCACCGGGGACGGGATCTGCGTCCAGTACGCGCCGGAGATCTTCGAGCTGGACATCGACGGCCTCGCCTATGTGAAGGACGAGGACGACGAGCTGCGCCAGCAGCCGGAGGAGGCGGTGACCGTGCCGCTGCCACTGCTGCGGGACGTGGTGGACTCGGTGCGGGACTGTCCCGGGGACTGCATCCACGTACGCCGCCGCAGCGACCGGGTCGAGGTGTACGGGCCGGACGCGTGACCGGGCGTGTCCGGCAGCGGCCCAGGACCGGCCACATCCGGTTCCTCAACTGCCTCCCCCTGCTCTGGGGGCTGGCCAGGACCGGCGACCTGCTCGACCTCGACCTGACCTTCGGCACGCCGGACCACCTGAGCGCCGCACTGGCCCGTGGCGACCTCGACATCGGCCCGATCAGCCTGGTGGAGTTCCTCCGCAACGCCGACGACCTGGTCGCCCTCCCGGACATCGCGATCGGCAGCGACGGGCCGGTGATGTCCTGCCTGATCGTGAGCGAGGTACCGCTGGCCGAGCTGGACGGCGCCCCCGTCGCGCTCTGCTCCACCAGCCGCACCTCCGTGCGACTGGCCCGGCTGGTGCTCTCCGACCTGGTGGGCGTCAAGCCGAACTACTTCGTCCGTCCGCCCGACCTGGCGACCATGCTCTCCGACGCCTCCGCGGCCGTGGTGATCGGCGACCCCGCGCTGCGGGCCTCGCTGCCCCAGGCCCCCCGGCAGGGGCTGGAGGTGCACGACCTGGGGGAGATCTGGCGGGACTGGACGGGGCTGCCGTTCGTCTTCGCGGTGTTCGCGGCCCGCCGCGACTTCCTGGCCAGGGAGCCCGGGACCGTGCACCAGGTCCACCGGGCGCTGCTGGCGGCACGCGATCTGGCCCTGGACGAGATGGACCTGGTGTGCGAGCGGGCCGCCCGCTGGGAGGACCTGGACGCCCCCACGCTGAAGCGTTACTTCACCTCGGCGCTCGACTACGGCCTCGGCGAACGCCAGCTCGCCGGCATCGCGGAGTTCGCCCGCCGGGTCGGCGGCGACGCCGGCGCGGGCTTCCCGGAGGACGTCCGGGTGCGGCTGCTGGACACCAGCGCACGGGGGAGCCGACCAGTACAGCCGGACGTGACCAGCAACAAGCCGACGAACTGAAGGAGAGGGCGGCGACGTGTCGAAGCTCGAAGAGGAACACCCTGGTCTGCAGGCCGTGCTCGACCGGGCCGCCGGTGGTGGCCGGATCACGCCGGAGGAGGCGTTGGAGCTGTACCGCTCGGCGCCGTTGCACGCGTTGGG